>CP119311.1:5823696-6130207 GCA_029202545.1 Candidatus Pseudobacter hemicellulosilyticus | reverse complement strand
TCAAATTTTTCATTCATACTGACCCTGGATGCTGCATTATTGCCTTTGCCTTCCTTATCAATATCCCAGTAATAGATATCCAGCCTGGAAATGTCCTTACCTTCCCAACTGGCGCCTTCATTTTTGAACAAGCTAACGAGACTTTTCTTAGTAGCGCCCTCTTTCACTAATTGTTGAATATGCTTTTTAAAAGACTTGTCAACGATCATTTCCCAATTATCCAATGCAGAAGATAAGGGGACTGTTTTGACGAGCTTTAGTTTTACTAATCCTGAAACAGTATCCTTGTGCATGGACTGCCGGATAGCCCAGCTGTCGCCTTTGCTTTGTTTGATTCTTTTTTTCAGGATATTACCATCCTGGTCTTTTTGCCATTGCTGGATATGATTAACTGACTTATTGATGACCCGCTGATTTTGCTTAAAGCTTACAATTATACCGGCGAGTATTTCCTTACAATCTACAGTAAAGTCATCCCATGGCTTTTTGAATTGCCATTTGTAGTTTTCCTTACGCGCATCGTTGTATTTTTTATCACAAAGTTTGTAGCGTAAGTCGTACCTCTTTTTCTCCTTTTCTTCTTTGGAACCCTTTTCAAGGGCATTTTCGTTGTTCAGGAAGTTGATATGATCTCTTGTTGTACAGGCCACAATGATGGCATCCAGGGCATGATGGCGATGGTCAATACGTTTTTTGTTAAATCCCCGTTGCAGTTCAAGCGGCATCTGGATCTGGAACACTCTTTTACCCTCTTTATTGGTCCATTCACCATAGTTATTGCTTTTAGTGAGCTCGTTCAGGCGTTCAAAACGTGGAGTAATTATGTCATTCCAGACGTCGTTCAATCCCCAATCCTGTTTGAGTTTAGCAGTTATCGAGCCATTGCTCATGATTACTCTTTTGGCGGTGCTTTCCTGTTCTCCCTCCTCCCGGACAATGTTGCTCAGAAGGGTCTTGACCTCCCGGCTAATGTACCTGCTATCATTCAACTGCCGTTGTATAAAGGATTCGGGAATATCTTCCATCAGTAATTTCTTCATCTTGCCACGCATCTTTCCATAGTTATCCTTTATGAATAACTCATAGTTTTCTTTCTTGAAAACCTGACAGGTCTGGCCCATGCCTAATTCTACTATCGTTCCGCCTTTTTTCAGAATGAATTCGAAGGCGGTGGCATTTTCTTTCAGCCGGTTAATGGCCGTCTCGCAAATGACCTTATTGCTGAAAGAATTGTCGAAATACCTGGATTGTGGGATAATATGCTCTATCTCATATGCCGGGGTAAACAGCTTGCTGAGCGGGATCATATTGCCTGTATAAGGAGACCGGTATTTCTGTTCCAGCCATAACTTGTACCTGCTCAATTCAGCATTGGTCGGTTGAGCAAGTTTGGATATTTTAAGAATTTCCTCGGGAATATTACCGTCCTGAGCATTCAATGCCCCTTCTTCATAGATCCTGAGAATATCCTGCTGCATAGGTGAGTAGGGACGTACATTCTCAAATGCCGGATCATTCAGCATTTCTATCAGTAAGGCTTTAATGCGAAGGTTTGTGTTTTCATTCTCTGCCATTTGCTTGCTGATTTTCTCTCGCTCTGCCAAAGTGTTTTTCATTTCCCGGCCTAATTCAACATGGATCTCATCAAAAAATCCTTCTTTTCCCTGGCCATATTCGTTCCAGATATCGCGGACAACCTGTAATGATTCATTGATCAGTTGCTCCACAATTGGATTGCGTAAACTATGTTGCGGCAATAATCGAATTTCAGCAGCCGTTTTCCATTTATCAGCACCGGCATCCTCCGAATGTCGATCATAAACGATATAAGACGCCAACCATTCGGGCAATCCCTGGAAATGATCAATATGTGTGAGGGTAAGCGCCTTTTCCCGGACACGGTCTCTTATTTTTTCATCAAACTCACCGGTAAGGAGCTTTTCAATGCGTTCTCTGGTTTGTGGATGGATCTTGTCAGCTGACCAGTTTTTTCCCAGTCGCATCAAAGGAAGCAGTTTCTTGATCGCTTTGGCGGAATAAGCGCCATATTCTTTCTTGAAAGAAGGGAACTTCCTGAATTGTTCAACAAACTCTTCCGGTAATTCTTTTTTGGCGGCAAAGGTCTTCAGGGCCTTTATGATGTCCGTTTTATCCTCTACGGAGTATAAAATATGCCAGAGCGATTCTGTATTGTCAGGGGAAAGGAAGTCGGCAGGCACACCAGGAACTTTTGATAGCCTGCTTTCCAATAAAGCTCTGGTTTCATTGCAGGGGTATGTCTTTTCTTCCGGGAAATTCCAGCGGTAATCAATAACATTTTTCTTCAGCTTAAACCCGGGATATTTTAAAAATGTCTTTTGATCAATTTCTTTGCGTTCATTGAGCCAGTCAAAAAGCTGTACCTGGTCCTCTGCTGTAGGCAGAAATGAGGTAGTGACATCGACATCCGTTTCCAGTTTGCCGTTGACTATCTTTTCTTTTTGGTAGATCCGGAGGCTTTGGAGAAATTTCCATACCCTGAATTCCTGGAACAGAGGGTGGGAGCGGGCAATACATTTTACAGGCTCGCGCTGCAGGACCCCATTTACGACATATGGTTTGCTCTCAAATTTGCAATTGCTGATAAGGGATTTCTTGCTTTTTAAGGGCCGCTGATAAAATAGGATATCATTCAGGAATAAATGGACGAAATCCTTATTGCCAATACTCAACTGGTGAGCTTCATTGTGCTCATATAATTCATCCAGGCATTGCTGGTAGAGCTGCTTATCCTGCAGTTCAGCGTGTAGGGATAGTTGCTTTTCAAGAATGCGTTTAAGTTCATCTTTATAGAATTTCCTTTCAATGGTACGAACCAGCTTGCCCTTTATCTTTTGTGCAGGGTTCTGCAACAAAGAACAGTAAATATATTCTCCCACTGTTTTGCCGCTTAGCTCAATTTCGTGTTCTGTACGCTTTTTAACCAGGGTCCAGTCGTCTGCTGCAGGACTGCGGAAAGAACGCTTTTCTTTTCCGTCTTTGTCTGTTTTTACGGTGCCGTCGTCGTTCAGTTCTGTAGTGACGATAAACTCTTTTGTTTTGCCAGTCCAGTCCAGTGGGACTTTACTGGGCCGCCTGTAGATCCAGCCATTTTCGAGATGTACATTATACCAGGTTTCGTCTTTTTTCCTGTCGTCGCTGTCGGTAACGTCAACAACCCTGAGTGAATGGAATTCTACACGTTTGTTGGCTGGGGTTTCTTCTTCTTCCTCGCCGCGAAGCTGGTTGTAGCCACGTTTCTGGTTGAATTGGAGCAGGAGCCAGGCCAGTTCTGCTTTCTCAATTTTTTGAGTCAGCGCTTTCCGGCGGAGATAGTAAATGGTCCAGTCGTAAGGGATCTTTTTCCCTGCTTCCAGCAGTTGTGGTTGGTATTGGGCAAACTCAGCCATCATTTCTTCAAAAGAGGACTGAAACAGGAAGGCGGACTTTCCTGATTCTGTATTGAATGAATAAGCCAGTTTGGGCTCTGTTTCCGGGAGGAATTGGCCCAGCCTTTTCTCAAAATCTATTTTTACTGCATAGTGTTCAGGGAGAAAGCCGAGGATGTTCAGTACCCTGTGCAGTCTTTCCCTGCGCAGCAGGTATCTTTCTCTTAACCGGCGTGCGGTTCTGAGCCTGGTGCGCTCAGCTGTCTGGGAAATTTTCTGGCCACTGTCGAATTTTCCCAGGACATCCTGGGTCATGGGGATTATACGGCTTCCTGCCCCTTGAATGCTGCTCGACCCATCTTCAGGATTGATCTCAATCAATGCCCAGCCGATTGAATTAGTACCCAGATCAAGGCCTAAAATATTTTTGATCATATTTTTTGGATTTCAATTTTTCTGTATACCTTGGAGATCTAATTTTGAAAGTAAGTCACAATAAGGATTATTCCGTTGTGAAAACATCTAAGGCGGCGCAAGTCGCTTTTTTTTATTGCTGCACCTGCTCCCCATTCATTATCTACTACCATGTATGAACACGTTGTCTCCTGCTGAGTTGCTCACCAGGCCTACTTTATAATATTGTAAGATGCCAGAATGCTTCGCAGAAGAAGCGCAAGTTTGCTGTGAAAGAAAAAATGGGGAATACTGCATGGCAGGTAGCCATCCGGTACTAACAGGCGGGCTGCAAACAATCGTCGTCATTGTAAGGCGGTTTAAGGTTAATAGTCTATCCGATAAATTAATACATTCTCTACCGGATTTACAATGATCTATCTCCCAATTAACCAATTTTGACCGGAACGGGGTATGCCTGAAGGGGATAGGTGAGCATTTCTTGATTTTGCTCAAGTGTCTTACTAATCTTGGGGCAACCAAAAGGATAAGCTCAGGGGTAGGTGGCCGGTACGTAAAAGACTACAGTGAATAGCTCCTTCAAAACAAAAGCCCTTCACCTGAGCCGCTTGTTGATAAAATCTCCCATCCCCCCCAAAACAAAAAGGGCCGCCTCTTTATTCAAGAGACAGCCCATTGCTTGTCATGTCAGTGTACCACACTCGCCAGAGGCGGGAATGGCCATGCAACATGTTTATCGCAGGAACAGCATTTCACGGTATTTAGGCAGTGCCCAGAGGTCGTCGGATACCAGGAGCTCCAGTTTGTCCACGCGGTAGCGGATATCATCGAAGTAAGCATCTTTTACCTGGCTTTGGTAAGCGATGGCTTTGCTCCGCGTATTGGTCATAGCGTTGGCTATTTTGCGGGCTTCGATCATTTTGGTTACCAGATCGCTGAGCACGTTGATATGCTCGGAGATCTTGATAAGGACCTGTTTCTGGTTGGCGAAGGTATCTTCTGCCAGACCAACATCTTTCAAACCTTTGATGTTGCTGATGAGCAGGTTCTGGTATTTGATGGCTGCGGGCAGAATATGGCTGGTGCACAGCTCACCCATGATACGGGCTTCAATCTGTACGCGTTTGATGTATTTTTCCAGTTCAATCTCGTGACGGGCTTCCAGCTCTACGTGGTTCAGCACGTTATTGCTTTCATACAGTTTTTTGGCTTTGTCGGTCACCATGGCATCCAGGGCCAGGGGAGTGGTGCGTACGTTGGGCAGACCGCGTTTCTCCGCTTCCTGGTGCCATTCGTCGCTGTAACCATCACCTTCAAACAGTATTTTTTCGCTGCTCACGATGTACTCGCGGATCACGTGCATGATGGCGATCTCTTTTTTCTCTCCTTTTTCGATCAGGCCATCCACATCAGTTTTGAATTGTTTCAGCGTCTGGGCCATGATGGTGTTCAGGGCGGTCATAGCGTTGGCGCAGTTGGCGGCGCTACCTACAGCACGGAACTCGAATTTGTTGCCGGTGAAGGCAAAGGGAGAAGTACGGTTACGATCGGTATTGTCCAGCAGCAGCTCGGGGATGCTCCTGTGCAGGTCCAGCTTCAGGATAGCTTCGTCCTGCTCGTCGAATTTACCGCCTACGCGCTCTTTCACATCTTCCAGTACTTTGTAGAGGAACTGGCCAATGAATACGGAGATAATGGCAGGAGGGGCTTCGTTGGCGCCCAGACGGTGGTCGTTACCGGCAGAGGCGATGGAGGCACGGAGGATATCGCTGTAATCGTGAACGGCTTTGATCGTATTCACGAAGAAGGTCAGGAACATCAGGTTGGTCTTCGGCGTTTTGCCGGGAGCCAGCAGGTTCACACCGGTGTCGGTGGCCATGCTCCAGTTGTTGTGCTTACCGCTACCGTTTACACCGGCAAAGGGTTTCTCATGGAGCAGGGCGCGCAGCTTGTGGCGACGGGCAACACGGTCCATGATGTCCATAAGCAGGGTGTTGTGGTCAACAGCCACGCTCACTTCTTCAAAGATAGGAGCGCACTCAAACTGTGCAGGCGCTACCTCATTGTGACGGGTGCGCAGGGGAATACCCAGTTTGTAGCTCTCTTCTTCAAAATCACGCATGAAAGCGTAGATCCTTTCAGGGATAGAACCAAAGTAGTGGTCTTCCAGCTGCTGGCCTTTGGCGGGGGCATGACCAAATACGGTCCGGCCGCTCATCACCAGGTCAGGGCGGGAGTTGAACAGTGCTTCGTCAATAACAAAGTACTCCTGTTCCCATCCGAGGGTGGCAGTTACTTTGGTTACATTCTTATCGAAATAGTTACAAACGTCAACAGCGGATTTGTTCAGGGACTCCAGCGATTTCAGCAGGGGCGCTTTGTAGTCCAGTGTTTCGCCTGTATAGGAAACAAAGATGGTAGGAATGCACAGGGTTTTGCCAGTGCCAATGTCCATAATGAAGGCGGGGGAAGAAGGATCCCAGGCAGTGTAACCACGTGCTTCAAAAGTGGCGCGGATACCACCATTAGGGAAAGAAGAAGCATCAGGCTCCTGCTGGATCAGGGCATCGCTGTCAAAAGTTTCCAGCGCGCTGCCGTCGCCTTTCAGGGTGAAGAAAGAATCATGTTTTTCAGCCGTAGTTCCTGTCAGCGGTTGGAACCAGTGTGTATAGTGTGTAACCCCTTTGCTCTCAGCCCACTGCCGCATACCCGCAGCAATCTGTGCAGCCATGGAACGGTCAATCTTTTTACCACCCTTGATAGAGTTGTTCAGGCTTTTGTAAGCTTCATCGCTCAGAAACTCACGGGCAACCTTTGTGGTAAATACATTCTCACCGAAAATGCCGGTGATCTTGGTAGATCCCGGTGTCACTTGACCATTGGTCTGGGTCGACAGGTCGTTGATGGCTTTAAAACGTAAGGATTCCATTAATTTGTGTTTTTTGCTTTGTGCAAATAAACCGATAAATTATTTTTTTAAAAAATTTTTCGATAGTGATGTGGATTTATTTGATGAAAATGTGAAAAACAATGATTAATTACCTGGTTTCCTTAAAAATGCAGGTTAAAACACGGAAAAAATAAAATATGTATATTATTTTAATTTGTTCGGCCAACGGTATTGCCTGCCCGCGCTGAAAACGGCCGCAGCAGCACCATCCAGCAGGTGTAGAAACCCAGTTCCGGCACTATCTTATACCGGACAATAGCCCCGGGGAAGGGCACCGTATACCCGATAAATATATATAAGGTGATGCCAAAGCAGAACAAGGTCCAGAGCAGGGGATCGGTCGAGAGCTGGCGGCCGCTCTTCCACCATTGCCAGACCAGCAGGGCCGCCAGCAACCAGAAAAGCAGGCCATCCAATGCCGCCAACACCTGCAGCGGCCCCCGGGCCTCCCAGGGAAAAGGCCGGAAAAAACTGTTGAGGACCGCCTGGGGGAATACCTGTACATAACTGCTCACCGAAGGTTCCAGCGGCTCCAGCGCATATCGGGTATTGCCGTTCAGGACCTGGTAGTCATGCTGTTTCTCCGCTACAGAAGCCGGCAGATTGAGCTTTCCCGGTAATGTACTGCTGGCAAAGAACAGCAGCAAGCTCAGCAGCCAGGTGATGCCAAAGCATAACCAGGCTTTCTGCCGGCCACGCACCGTCCAGGCCCAGGCTGCCAGGGCGGGGAACAGGACCATGGCCACCTGGCTCCGGTAGACCATCACCCCAAATAATCCCAGCAGTACGCCGGCCAGGGCGGTCTTTCTGCCATCCTGCAGCCATTTATGGAACTGCAGCAGGGTCAGGGCAAAAAAGAAGAATAGGAGGCCATCCCCCCGGATGCCACTCAGCCAGAATACCACCGGCGGGAAAAAAAAGATCAGGCCAAACAGCCAGCGGCGCCGCGCCGGGTATAGTTTTACCAGCAGGCTGAACAGCCAATAATGTCCCCAGAAAGTAATAAAACTGAAGAAAACGATGTTTATGTAATAGTTTCCCCCGCTGATGAAATTAAAAATGGCCAGCGATTTGCTGATAGTCTGGTATTCCAGGTCGCCCAGCAGGTTATTGAGCCCGGATATAAAAGTGGGGTTACGCTGGAAGGCCAGCCAGGGTTTGAGATCGTCCAGGAAAAGCCAGGGATCCTGTAGCAGCCGGTCCTGTTCAAAGAGGCTGCTGTTGTTGAGCATCCAGGTATCATCGCCGCCAAAATACCGGAGAAAGATATACCCATAGCCACAGCCGAAAAGCAGTTTGTACCCAAATGCGATCAGGAGTTCCTGCCTGGATAATCGTGCAACAGGCAGTGGCTGTCTGCGTAACAGCCAATAGATCCCGAAACAGGCCAGGAGCGATAAGACAAGGATCAGTGTACAGGTATAAAATACAGTAGGCATCAGCGTGAAAACGATTGAAAACTATCCGTAATAAAAACTTGAAATATGTTCGTGAAATTATACTTTTGAAATTAAAATACCATTTCCTTATTGCTCATGTCCGCGGGAACCATCCAACATACTCTCATTGCATTCGTATCCAACAGCGCCTGGTCTGTCTATAATTTCAGGCTGGATGTGATCCGGGGGCTCCTGCAACAGGGCTACCAGGTAATGGTCATGGCGCCGGACGACGATTATTCCCCCCGCCTGGTGAAAGCCGGCTGCCGATTCATCCCGCTGCATTTCGACAATAAAACGTCTAACCCGGTCCACGATTATATTTTCTACCGGCAACTGAAAAAATTATACCAGGAGCATCGCCCTGATTTCATCTTCCACTTCGTAGCCAAGCCCAATATTTATGGTTCGCTGGCCGCTGCGGCTATCGGTATTCCCAGTATTGCCGTGATCACCGGTCTCGGTTATCCTTTTGCCAAACGCAACTGGCTTTATTATACGGTCAAATATTTGTATAAAAGAGCCCTGCGTCATACCCGGGAAGTCTGGTTCCTCAATAACGAAGATGCAAAAGTGTTCATTACAGAGAATATCATCAATATTGAAAAGATCAAGGTCCTTCCGGGAGAAGGGGTCAATACGGATTTTTTCTCGCCTGATTATACTACCATCCCGCAGAGGGACCGGCCCTTCACTTTCCTCATGAGCACCCGGCTGCTGCGCAGTAAAGGTATCGGTCTCTATGCCGATGCGGCCAGGATACTCCGGAAAAAAAATTATGACGTCCGCTTTGAGCTGATCGGTTTTTTTGAGAACCATCACCCTGATTCTATTGACAGGGCCGACCTGGTAAAATGGGAAGAGGAGGGACTTATCCATTACGGCGGTTTTGCCAATGATGTACGGCCTTTCCTGCAAAGGGCCGACTGCTTCGTGTTCCCTTCTTTTTACCACGAAGGTGTGCCCCGTTGCCTGATGGAGGCCGCCAGTATGGAACTGCCCATCATTACCTCTTTTAACAGGGGATGCAAGGAAGTGGTCCTGAATAATTCCACCGGTTATATCTGCAGAATGATGGATCCTTTTGATCTGGCCGACAAAATGGAGCGCATGCTCAACCTCTCTGTTGAGGATCGTGCGCGTATGGGAAAGAATGGCCGTTCGCTGGTGATCAAAAAGTTCAGTGTGGATCGGGTAGTGGATGAGTATGTAGGATCACTGCAGGAGGATTTGCCGGATTAACGGCGCAGGAATATTTTGGGACGAACCAACCGGCCTGCATCACTATGCTGTTACCGGCTGTAGTTGCAGGGCCAGGGAAAACGGTGCCTTTCCCCACTTCCGAACCTTCAATGCTGTAGAACATTTTTTGGACGAACCAACCTGCTTACTTGACTACTGTATTACAAACTGCTGTTGATATATCCACTGAAAAATAGGGGTTATTACTGAAAGATCCCGGGCAACTTCTCCCGTAAAAAATCCACTACACCAGATCGGGCGATCTGTTTTTCCCAGGTCCAATCAGACAGATCAGGAAAAGCGAATGGGAATTGCTCCAGCGCTGCTTTATCCAGGTTGCCCAGCCCCGGTTCCAGGTAAAAGAAATTACCGCCATATTGCTGCTGCAGCCATTCTACCCAAGGCAAGCGCGTAGTGACAATACCCACGCCGCAGGCTGCGTATTCCAGGAGTTTGGTGGAGGTCTGGTACATGACCGGCGCCACGGCCGGCCGGTAGTTGATGGCATACCTGGCCCGCCGGATCAAGGACGCCACGGCAGTATTGGGCACCGGGCCCCTGAAGAAGATGGAAGGCGTATCCTGGTAGCGGGCAGCCAGCGCGTCATAGTCGCGGCTCAGCACCAATATGCTGCAATCCGCCAATGCGCCGCCAGACCGGAACAGGTCCAGCAGGGGCGTCAGCTGCACATCCTTTCCAACCGATCCGCAGTATATAAAATCATATTGTAATAATCCCAGCACTTCTTTTGC
Source organism: Candidatus Pseudobacter hemicellulosilyticus (assembly GCA_029202545.1). GTDB lineage: Bacteria > Bacteroidota > Bacteroidia > Chitinophagales > Chitinophagaceae > Pseudobacter > Pseudobacter hemicellulosilyticus. The sequence continues at coordinate 6,120,003 of CP119311.1, read as the reverse complement.
GGTCTGGACGGGACTCGAACCCGGGACCTGCGCCTCTCTTTGGTTCGTCCCAAAAAATCTTTTTTCTGCGGCCTTGCCTTCTTCCGGTTCCTGGCTATCAGGAATGACAGCCCACCCTTGGTTCGTCCCAAAAACATTTTCCAGCTCTTTCTCCGCACCGACTGCTGTCCCAGGCAGGTTTCCTGTGAGATCAGCCGCCGGCAGCTGCGTACCGGCCGTCCCAAAAAACTCCCCGGCAATTCCCATATCCCTTAACCCATAGGGGACGCCATCCGTAAATCCGAATTGATCCCGGACATAGGCATTCAGGAATAGCCGGTAATCAGGCCGGTAACTGACCAGTGTTTTGACCTGGTCCTTGAGCCGCCGCCAGGGTGGGAGGGAGGCCGATGCATACTCATGGATCCTGATCACACCGGGCCGCCGCGGATGCCGGTCCATTCCCATGAACCACCATTCCACTGCCGGCCGCCACTTGTCCAGCCCGTCTTTTTTGAGCACGGCACAACGAATGCCGCAGCTCTCGAAGAACCGGGTATACGCTTCTATTTCAGGGAGAAATGCTTTATGAGGGTGTACAAATCCGATGGTCATACAGCTATAAACTGGGATAAATTTATAAATAAGATTCCATAGGGGTTCGTACTTTTGCCCTTTCCCGGCGGAACGTAAAACCTAAACAACATAGCAGGCCCTCGGGCATTAAATACACTTCATGGAAATAACAGTTAAAACGGCTCAACAACTTCGCCTGACAGAAGAAGAATTTGAACTGATCAAACAAAAGCTTGGACGTACCCCCAATTTCAATGAACTCTGCGCCTTCAGCGGCATGTGGAGCGAACATTGCAGTTACAAGAACTCCATCAAGTGGCTGAAAACCCTGCCCCGGGAAGGAAAGAAAATGCTGGTTAAGGCAGGTGAGGAAAATGCCGGTCTCATGGACATCGGAGACGGCTACGGCGTAGTTTTCAAAATAGAATCCCATAATCACCCCTCCGCTATCGAGCCCTTCCAGGGCGCCGCTACCGGCGTAGGTGGTATCCACCGCGATATTTTCACCATGGGCGCCCGTCCCATTGCATCCCTGAATTCCCTCCGCTTCGGCAACCTGGCGGAAGCCAAGACCCAGCACCTGCTGGCCGGCGTAGTTCATGGCATCGGCCACTATGGTAACTGCTTCGGCGTTCCCACTGTTGGCGGCGAGATCTACTTTGAACAATGTTACCATACCAATCCCCTGGTGAACGCATTCAGCGCGGGCATCGTGAAAAACGGGGAAACAGTCTCTGCCACCGCTGAAGGCACCGGAAACCCCGTCTTCTTTGTGGGTTCCGCTACCGGTAAGGATGGCATCGGCGGCGCTTCTTTCGCCTCCGCTGATATCACCGCCGAAAGTGCGGAAGAACTGCCCGCTGTTCAGGTGGGTGACCCCTTCCAGGAGAAAAAACTGCTGGAAGCCTGCCTGGAAGTGATCAAGACCGGCGCCGTAGTAGGTATGCAGGATATGGGCGCTGCCGGTATCATCTGCTCCACCTCCGAAATGAGTGCTAAAGGTGGTGTAGGGATGCGGATAGACCTGGACAAAGTGCCCACCCGCCAGCAAAACATGAAAGCCTGGGAACTACTGCTCAGCGAAAGCCAGGAACGCATGCTGATGGTGGTGGAAAAAGGTCGCGAAGCTGATGTCCTGGCCGTTTTCGAAAAATGGGACCTGCCTTGCTCCGAGATCGGTGAAGTAACTGACGATGGTATCCTGCGTTTCTATATGCACGGTGAACTGGAAGCTGAACTGCCTGCGCACGACCTGGTGCTGGGCGGCGGCGCTCCCCAATATACCCGCGAGTACAAAGAGCCGGCCTACCTGCAGAAAGTAGCCGCCTTCAATCCGGATTCCATTGATGTGCCCACAGACCTCAAAGGCATTGCCGATAAACTGATCACCATTCCCAATATCGCCTCCAAACGCTGGGTGTATGTACAGTACGACAGCATGGTGGGCGCCGGCAACGCTTCTACCAACGCTCCCAGCGATGCTGCCGTGGTAGTGGCCAAGCCTACCAATAAAGGACTGGCAGTAACCACCGACTGCAACAGCCGCTATGTATTTGCCGATCCCTATAAAGGCACTATGATAGCCGTAGCCGAAGCTGCCCGTAATATCGTGTGCAGCGGCGGTGAACCCCTCGGTGTTACCAACTGCCTCAACTTCGGTAATCCCTACGATCCCGAAGTATACTTCCAGTTCGTTCACGCCATCAAAGGCATGGGCGAGGCCTGCCGTAAATTTGATACCCCCGTTACCGGCGGTAACGTGAGCTTCTATAACCAGAACCCGGATGGTCCCGTATATCCTACCCCCACTATCGGTATGGTAGGTCTGCTGGACAACGTGGACAAAAAAATGACCCTGAGCTTCGAGGAAGCGGGCGACCAGCTCTTCCTGGTAGGTAAAAGCCGCAATGATATTGGCTCTTCCGAATACCTGCACAAGCTGCGTGGCGTGGAATTCAGCCCCGTACCGTATTTTGACCTGGATGAAGAGTTCACCCTCCAGGCCAAAGTAACAGCGCTGATCAAAGCCGGCCTGGTCCAATCCGCGCATGACGTCAGCGAAGGCGGTCTGTTCATCACGCTGATTGAATCCGGTTTCTACAATAACCTCGGCTTTGATGTTACTGCTGCCGACAGCGCCATCCGCAGGGATGCCTACTGGTTCGGTGAAGCACAGAGCAGGGTAGTAGTATCTGTAAAAGCTGACCAGGTGGAAGCTTTCAAAAAAGCACTGGGCGGTCATCCTTATGAAACACTGGGTGAAGTGACCAGCGGTTCCGTTCGCGTAGATGGCGAAGACTGGGGCGTTACCCTCACCTGGAAAGAAAAATATGACAATGCCATCCATAACCTGCTGGCAGGTCATGAATCCGAGCATGCGCTGAGCGCACTCTAAGTGTTGCCCGCATCCATTAACACATAACGTCTTTTATCATGAATAAAGACTCCATGATCGTGGTCACCGGGGCGGCCGGATTTATCGGCTCCTGCCTGGTAAGTTTTTTGAACGAAAAAGGATACGAAAACCTGGTCCTGGTGGATGATTTCCACCGCAACGATAAACTCCCCAACCTGGACCATAAACAGTTCCGGGAAAAGATAGAGCGGGAGACTTTCTTCGACTGGCTCCAGACTACCAATCCACCGGTTGAATTCATTTTCCATATCGGCGCCCGTACCGATACCACCGAGTTTGACTATTCCATCCATGAGCACCTCAACGTGGAATACAGCCGGAAGATCTGGAACTATTGTACAGCACATAAAGTACCCGTAGTCTATGCCTCCTCCGCCGCTACCTACGGCGCCGGGGAGTTTGGCTATGATGATGATCATGAGCTGCCCTATAAGCTGAAGCCGCTGAACCCCTACGGCGTGTCCAAGAATGAGGTTGATAAATGGGCGCTCCAGGAAGCAGCACAGCCTCCCTTCTGGGCCGGTCTGAAATTCTTCAACGTTTACGGTCCCAACGAATACCATAAAGGACGCATGGCCAGCGTGACCTGGCATAGCTTTAACCAGATCCGCGACAACGGCCTGGTGAAACTTTTCCGCTCCCACCGCCCCGACTTCAAGGACGGTCAGCAGCTGCGCGATTTTGTATATGTAAAAGATGTACTGAACGTTTGCTACTGGCTCCTGGAGCAATGGGATAACGGCAACAAAGTACCCAATGGTCTCTATAACCTGGGTACCGGCAAGGCCCGCTCCTTTGAAGACCTGGTAAAAGCCACTTTTGCGGGGATCGACCGGCACGCACATATCGAGTTCATTGATATGCCCGAAGATATCCGGGATAAATACCAGTATTTCACAGAGGCCAATATGGCCAAGCTGAAAAATGCCGGTTATACGGAACCGTTCTATTCCCTGGAAGACGGCGTGGACGATTATGTAAGAAATTATCTGAGCACAGGCGATTACTACTAAAACATACTGTTATGGCCAAGAAGATCGCCATCATTGGCGGCGGAAACTTAGGGACAGCCATTGCTGAAGGACTGATCAACAGCGGCTTTTGCCTTCCTGAACAGATCCTCATCACCAAACGCAATACCAAAACCCTGGAAGGCCTGGCGCAGCGAGGCGTACTGGTGAGCGATGACAATGAAGAAGCTGTCCGCTTTGCAGAGCTGATCATCCTGGCCGTAAAACCATTCCAGGTAGATGATATCCTGAAAAAGCTCTCTGCCGGTTTTGATCCGGGGCGTCACGTACTGATCTCCGTGATCACTGGCATCTCCATCCAGCATATTGTACAGGTAGTGGGACCACAGCTGTCCATTATCAGGGCCATGCCCAACACGGCCATCGCCATCCAGCAAAGTATGACCTGCCTCGCCGCCCATGAAGTAAGCCGGGAGCAGGTGAACTATGTGGAAGACCTGTTCAACCAGCTCGGCAGAGTGGTATGGATAGATGAAAAACTGATGGACGCCGCCACCGTCCTGGGCGCCTGCGGCACCGCCTTTGCCATGCGGTATATCCGCGCCAATATCCAGGGTGGTATTGAGATCGGCTTTGATGCTGCAACGGCCAGCCTGATTGCGGCCCAGACCGTCAAAGGCGCTGCGGAACTGTTGCTGCAGAAGAAGTCGCACCCGGAACAGGAGATCGATAAAGTGACCACTCCTAAAGGCTGTACTATTGCTGGTCTCAATGAAATGGAACACCAGGGCTTCAGCTCCTCGCTGATCAAAGGCATTGTAGCCAGTTACGATAAGATCCAGAAAGATTAGGCCCCCTGGCTGTTGCCTTCTTCCAGCGGCCACACCAAACGGCCGCTCCAGCTTCATTGCCTATGCATTCGTAGTTTTACGATCGGGTGCGGGTAACTTTATCCGCATAAGGGCATACTAAAATAGCCCCCGCCGCCGTTTTAGGTTCACCAATTCAAGAACCCTAAGATCAACCATTCCAACTATGAAGACCCAAAGGACCTATTTGCTCATTCTTGCACTTGAAATTGCAGCGATCACCGTCCTGCATTCTACCAAAAATGATGGATTACCGGACGGCAAAAATGCACTTCCAAATAACCCGGCCACCATTACTTCCCTTCAGCCTCATTTTTCACTTATCGGATTCAATTAAAGCTACTTATAAGCCGGTAACGATTGGCTTGCCATATTTTTCCTGTTCCATTCCCCCCAACTTATCCCCATCAGAAAGGGAAATTTTTCCGCTTGGCATTTTAATGTAACTTTGCATGACCTCCCGGAATTATTTCTACCTTAATTTTCCGCTGGTCAAATTGACATTAGGATTGGGTTCGTAAATCAAAAAAAAGAAGATGGACCGTAAGCTGTAGGCATCGGAAACGATGTGGAGGAAGTCTTTTTGTATGCCTGTCCTGGTTTTATCGAAGCGTAGATTTGTAAATTGATCAACCATATATTATGGCTAAGTACATTTTTGTTACCGGCGGTGTGACGTCCTCACTGGGAAAAGGAATTATAGCAGCTTCACTGGCAAAACTCCTCCAGGCAAGGGGCCTGAGGGTAACCATCCAGAAATTTGATCCTTATATCAATGTGGACCCCGGAACGCTCAACCCTTATGAACACGGGGAGTGTTTTGTTACCGAAGACGGCGCCGAAACAGACCTGGACCTTGGCCACTACGAACGTTACCTCAATATCTTCACCTCCCAGGCCAATAACGTGACCACTGGTCGTATTTACCAGACCGTGATCAACAAGGAAAGGGAAGGGGCTTACCTCGGTAAGACCGTACAGGTGGTTCCTCATATCACTGATGAGATCAAACGCAGGATGCTGCTCCTGGGCCAGAACAAAGACTACGATATCATTATCACAGAATTAGGCGGCACCGTAGGCGATATTGAAAGCCTGCCTTTCATTGAGGCACTGCGCCAGCTGCAATGGGAACTGCCCGAAGAGGACAGCCTGGTGGTTCACCTCACCCTGATCCCTTACCTCAAAGCCGCCAAGGAACTGAAGACCAAACCCACCCAGCACAGCGTGAAAATGCTGAGCCAGGAAGGCGTTCACCCGGATATCATCGTTTGCCGTACGGAACGGCAGCTTTCTCCGGAACTGCGCCGTAAGATCGCCCTGTTCTGTAATGTAAAAGCAGAGGCCGTAATAGAAGCGGCTGACGCCCCTACCATCTATGAAGTGCCCCTGGCCATGATGCGGGAAAAGCTGGACCTGATCTGTATGAAAAAGCTCAATATCACCCAGGTGAATGAGCCGGACCTGTCCCGCTGGAAAGAATTCCTCGACAAACTCAAATACCCCAAGAGCCAGGTCACCATTGGCCTGATCGGTAAATATATTGAACTGCAGGATGCTTACAAATCCATCCTGGAAGCTTTTGTGCATGCCGGCGCCGTGAATGAATGCAAGGTGCAGGTAGTCAATATCCACAGTGAATTTATCACCCCTGAAAATGTAGCCGAGAAACTGGGCGCCCTGGATGGCCTGCTGGTAGCTCCCGGCTTTGGTATGCGCGGCGTGGAAGGCAAGATCATTGCCGTGAAATACGCCCGGGAAAACAGACTGCCTTTCTTTGGTATCTGCCTCGGTATGCAGATGTCCGTCATTGAATATTCCCGCAATGTACTTGGCTTAAAAGATGCCCATTCCACCGAAATGAATCCCGAAACACCGGATCCGGTGATCGCACTCATGGAGGACCAGAAAAATATTACGGCCAAAGGCGGCACCATGCGCCTCGGTTCCTACTCCTGCGAGCTGAAAGAGGGTACCCTGGCCTATCAGATCTATGGCAAAACCCGCATCACAGAACGCCACCGCCATCGCTGGGAGTTCAATAACTCCTACCTGCCCAAATTTGAAGAGTCCGGTATAGTGGCCAGCGGTAAAAACCCCGAAAGCGGGCTGGTGGAGATCGTGGAACTGCCATCCCATCCCTATTTTATTGGTGTTCAGTACCACCCGGAACTGAAAAGTACGGTAGAGAACCCGCACCCGCTCTTTGTAAGTTTTGTGGGTGCCGCCAAGATCTACACCGACCAGAAAAATGCGGTCAAAAACCCCTTGTTGCAAAGTGAAATGATCTGATTGTCCGGCAACACCTATCTTTGCACCTCCTTTAAACTGAACGCATAATGAAAATGGACCGCAATACGGTGATTGGCTTTGTGTTATTAGCCGTATTACTCTTTGTTTATCTGTATTCTTCTACCAGGAATTCCCATGATCTGCAGGCACAGCGTCAACACTATGAAGACTCTGTGGCCACAGTGCAAAGAAAGCTTGACTCCACGCGGATGGTCAATGATACCACCCGTAACCAGGCCGTGAAAGGACTGGACACCACTGTTCAGCAGACTCAGGGTGTAGAACAGCTGACCGTCCTGGAAAACGAAGTACTGAAGATCAGTTTTACCAATAAAGGCGGACAGCCCGGTAAAGTAGAACTGAAGAAATACAAATCAGTTGACAGCAACCTGGTGGCGCTCAACAGCACCGACTTCGATAAGATCTCGTACAGTGTCAATCTCGCCGCCAACCAGGCTGCGCAGATCTCCGAGCTCTTCTTTGCTGCGCCGCAGGTAGCCAAAAATGCCGATGGCTCCCAGACCATCACCTACCAGCTGCCCACTACCAATGGTGTCATTGCCCACGTTTTCACGCTGAAGCCAAATGCCTACATGATTGACTGGACCGTTCAGATGAATGGCGCCGATCAGCTCCTGACGCAGGGCGCTTTCAATATCGTGTGGCAGTCCCGGCCCATCCAGCATGAAAGTGATGTGGCTTACGAACGCCAGATGACCAATGTCTGCTTCTATGAGAACAATGATTTTGACTATATCATGTCCAAATCGGAGAAGCAGTTTGAAAAGCCTGTTCAATGGGTTTCCGTAGCCCAGCAGTTCTTCAATATCACGCTGGTCAACAAAGCTAATTTCAGCTCGGGTAATATCAAGTGGAACCGTCATGCTGTTGACTCTTCCGATATCCTGGGCGATGTGGCCACCACCCTGCAGACCAAAGTGCCCCTGGGCGCTGTGGCTTCCATTCCCCTCCAACTGTATTATGGTCCTACCGAATACCATATCCTTAAAGAGCAGTCCGCTTCGGAAATGGATAAGCTGGTGAACCTGGGCCGCGACTTCTATACCTTCGTTCGCCCCATCAACAAATACGTTGTGATGCCGGTGTTCGATTTCTTCCGCAGCTTTGTAGGCAGCTTTGGTCTGGTGATTGCATTGCTGACCCTGTTCATCCGCCTGCTCACTTCCCCGCTGGTGTACACCAGCTACCTGAGCGGCGCCAAGATGAAAGCACTGCGTCCTGAGATCGATAAACTGCGTGCAAAATTCGGGAGCGACCAGCAGTCCATTGGTATGGAGCAGATGAAGCTGTTCCGCGAAGCCGGTGTGAACCCGCTCGGCGGCTGTATCCCGGCCCTGCTGCAGATCCCCATCTTCTTTGCGTTATATAGTTTCTTCAACTCTAATATCGCCCTGAGAGGGGAGGAGTTCCTCTGGGCCCATAACCTGGCGTCTTATGATATCATTGCCAAGTTCTCCTTCAACATCCCGGGCCTGGGCAACCACCTTAGCCTGTTCACGCTCACGGCTGTGGTCACCAGCTTCCTGATCTCCCTGTACAATATGAACATGACGCCGGACCAGAATAATCCAGCGCTCAAGTACATGCCGTACATTTTCCCCTTCATCCTGCTCTTCGTGTTCAACAGGTTACCTGCGGCGCTTACCTGGTACTATACGGTGTCCAACCTGATCACGCTGATCCTGCAGTTCATCATCCAGAATTATATCATTGACCATGATAAGATCCTGGCCAAGATAGATGAGAACCGCAAAAAGCCGAAGGCCCAGTCCAAATGGGGCGAAAGGCTGGCGCAGATGCAGGAAGCGCAGAAAAAACTGCAGAACGAAAAGACCAAGAAAAAATAAGCGAAGCATTTCGCCAACAACTTATAGAGGCTGCATCGGTAACGGTGCAGCCTTTTTTGTTTTTGGACGAACCATAGGCTGGTAGCCCGTATAGCTGTCCCGTTGCCTGTTGTTGTTACTGGTCTGGAATAACACAGTTCTTTCTATTTTTTTGGACGAACCAATAGGCTGGTAGCCCGTATAGCTGTCCCGCTGCCTGTTGTTGTCACTGGCGCTGGAATAACGCAGTTCTTTTTGTTTTTTGGACGAACCATAGGCTGGTTACCCGTAAAGCTGTCCCATTGCCTGCTGTTGTTACTGGTCTGGAATAACGCAGTTCTTTTTGTTTTTTGGGCCGAACCATAGGCTGGTAGCCCGGAAAATGACGGTGTAACAACTTTGACGGATCAGGAGAGATGCAGGCGGGAAGGGCTGTTCCGGCCTTTTCAGGTCATTTTTAAGACCATTCTGTTAAATATCAGCGGAAACACTGGGGCAATCACCGCTTTTTCAGTACTTTAGGCAACTTTAAAAGGTTTAGGCACGTCTTTTTGAAGTACAATGATCAACCTATAGCAACAGTACATGAAAAAGTATCCTGTTTTATTGGTAGCAGCGCTTCTGGTGGCCTGGGTGGCCAACGCGCAACGGAAAGTTTCCGAGCTTACGCTGGTCTATGACGCCAGTATTTCCACCGGCAACGCCGATCCCAAGATCGCTGACGCTTTTGACGGCTCCAGTGCTACTGTTTACCTCAAAGGCAATATGAGCCGTTCTGAGATGACCAGCGCCCTGTTCTCCTCCACTACCATCCATGATTCCAAGACCGGCAGTTCCGTAGTATTGCGGGAAGTGAGCGGTCAGAAGCTGCTGATCCGCATGACAGCTGCCAACTGGGCCGAAAAGAATAAACGCTACAACGGCATCTCCTTTACAGATACCAAGGAAACCAAGACCATTGCCGGTTACACCTGTACCAAGGCTACCGCCAAACTAAGCGATGGGACCAGCTTTTCTGTGTATTATACCAAGGAGATCATCCCGGAGAATAAAGAATATGATTACCAGTTCAGGAGCCTGAACGGGTTGCCTTTGGAATATGAACTGGTACAGGGCCCGCTGACCATCAAATACACGGTCTCCAGGATCAATCTCAATCCCGTCCCCGCTTCCCGGTTCGATATCCCCAAGACAGGCTATCGGGAGCTGACGTATGATGAAAGCAAAAATATCCGCATGTAATGCGGATGATTACAGTAAAAAAGTTTGAGAAACAATTACTTACGTAACCTGAACTTGAGGTCTACTACATTCAGGTTGGATTTACCCAAGGAAGGCTTGATAGTGGTATTTACCTTGACCGAACTGGGCAGGATAATTACCTTGTTACCTTGTTCATAGGTAATAAGCGATTTAAAAGTCAGGTAGTTCCTGGAACGCTCAGATCCTAAGACCTGGCTACCTGTGTAGGAAGGACCTGCCTTCAGGGTGAAGCCATTGGTCGTTCTGATGGGGGTGAACTCCGGCTTTAATGGTGTATTTGCCCGCTTCTTATCACCTCCTCCACTACTGGCCAATGCAAGCGCTACCACCCCGATCATCGCGCAACTGATGATGGACTTTTTAAGCATGTGGTTAAGTTTTAGCGTAGAGTTTGCCTGCATAATTAAACGCAAAAATATATAAAATTATTTGGAATTCTTTAACCGTTTATCCCAAACCTTAATATTCCTTTAACGCTTAAGATGATCAAAAGTTACAGATTCCATAAAAATGATCCTCTTTTTTCTAAAAATGTTGCACAAGGCCCCGGATTTATTGTTATACTATGGTAGCGCCCCTGTAGAGCCTGTTCCCCAGTACCTTAACAAAAGGGTTATCAACACTGTCAATAACAAAAATTGGATGCGCAGCGCCAAAAGGGTATTTTACATAAACCATTATACTTCTACATGAGAGACAACCCATCGCGTCAGAACAACGAAGAAGTCAGGGAGTTAGTGAAGCAGTTCCAGAATCTGAAAGCCGGCCGCAGTCACTCTTTCCTGGATGAAGACTCATTTGAGAAGATCATAGATTATTTTGATGATGAGGAAGACCTGCAGCAGGCCCTGGAAGCTGCTGAACTTGGGATTGAACAATATCCATATTCCTCTATTCTCCTGATCAAGAAGGCCGATCTGCTGATTGCCACCCGTCAATACCGGGAAGCGCTGGAGATCCTCGGTCATGCCGAGTTGCTGGACAGCCAGGATATCAACCTGTATATCCTGAAAACAGACGCCTACCTGGCCCTGGACCAGCAGGATAAGGCCGTTGCCCTGCTGGAAAACGCCCTGGAGCTGTTTGGCGGACAGGAGCGTATTGAAATGCTGTTTGAGCTGGCCGATGTATATGATGATTACGAAGAATTTGATAAGATATTTGATTGCCTGAAGCTCATCCTGGAACAGGACCCCAATAATGAAGAGGCCCTGTACAAGATCTGCTTCTGGACCGATTTTACCGGTCGCAATGAAGAAAGCATCCGCCTGCACAACCAGATCATTGACGAATATCCCTACAGTGAACTGGCCTGGTTCAACCTGGCCGCTGCCTACCAGGGACTGAAGCTGTACGAAAAAGCCATTGATGCTTATAAATACGCCGTAGTCATTGATGAGAAATTTGACTATGCCTACCGCAATATGGGCGATGCCTATATCCGGTTGCGCAAGTTCAGGGATGCTATTGAAGTACTGGAAAAAGTGCTGGAACTATCCCGTCCCGAGGATGTGATCTACGAGGCCATTGGTCATTGCTACGACCGCATGAAGAACTATGCACAGGCCCGCTTCTATTACCGCAAAGCTTCCCACCTCAACCAGGAGGACAGCAAACTCTATTATAAGATCGCCTGCACCTATATGAACGAAGGGCAGTGGAGTACTGCTATTAAGCAGCTGGAAACAGCTATGCAGATCCATCGCCTGCAGCCCGAATACAACCTGGCCATGGGCGAATGCCGCATGCAGCTGGGCAATTACAAGGAAGCCATCCAGTTTTTCTCCAATGTGGTGGACCAGCGTCCCCGGAATGTATCCAGCTGGGAAGCCCTGATCCGCTGCCTGTATCATGGCGAGTTCTATGAAGAGGCGCTGGAGCAGATCATGGCCGCCCTGAAAAATACGGACCAGAAACCCATTTTTATTTTCTACCTGAGCGCTGTACTGCTGGCCCTGGGTAAGACCAAGGAAGCTTTGCTGCAACTGGAAAACGCCATGGGTCAGTCGCCCCGGCAACTGAAGAAAATGGTGGAATTGAATCCCGCCATCCTGCAACACCAGCTGGTGGTGGAGGTGCTGGCCAGGTTCAAAAAGAACAAGTCGTAATAGTCCGCCGCTTGTCCCGATGCAAATTCTAATTTATTTCTAACCCGGATCATTCGTTAAAATCGGCGCAATATATTGTTGCCCGGACAGCCCCGTCATTGTTACCGATCAACGCGGAAACGATTGCCGGAAGGGTTGGTTTCCTGGTCAGTATCAGGAAGCTAACTACTACCGGTTGTGGAATCTTTGTAGCGGCTTTCTTCATTCTTTTCTTATTTTTGCGGCGGTTTAGAAATTCCTATCAATAAAACCAGGCGAATGAACTTCAATCTCTCCCAGATTCCCGAAAGGACGCAAAAACCCCGAGACAATGGCGTCACCATGGTTATGGATAAGGGACTCAGCATCTCGGAAGTGCACAATTTCATGGAGATCTCCGGCCCTCACGTAGATATTGTGAAACTTGGATTCGGTACTTCTTTTGTTACTCCGAACCTCAAAGAAAAGATCAAAGTATACCAGTCATACGGCGTACCTATCTATTTCGGCGGTACCCTGTTTGAGGCCTTCCTGATCCGCAACCAGTTTGATGACTATGTAAGCGTGTGCAAAGAGTTTGGCATCAGCTACATGGAAGTAAGCGACGGCAGCATCACTATTCCGCATGCGGAAAAATGTGGTTATATTGAAAAGCTCACCAAACACGGCCTGGTGCTGAGTGAAGTGGGCAGCAAAGATGCAGCACATATCATCCCCCCTTATAAATGGATTGAACTGATGCGTGCCGAGTTGAATGCCGGTTCCTCCTACGTGATCGCTGAGGCGCGCGAGGCAGGTAACGTGGGCATTTACCGCGGTACCGGTGAAGTACGGGAAGGCCTGGTACAGGAGATCCTGACACAGATCCCCGGCGAAAAGATCCTTTGGGAAGCACCCCAGAAAGCACAGCAGCTGTATTTCATTGAACTGCTGGGCTGCAATGTGAACCTGGGCAATATTGCTCCTACCGAAGTGATTCCCCTGGAAGCCATGCGTATTGGCCTGCGTGGAGATACCTTCAATCTTTTCCTGGACAATAAAGCTGAATTCCTGTGAGACGGTTCGGCCTCATCGGTTACCCGCTGAGCCATTCTTTCTCCCAACGTTACTTCACGGAAAAGTTCCACCAGGAGCAGATCACCGGTTGCGTATATGAAAATTTCCCGCTGCAGCAGATCAGTGAGCTGACCGCTGTGCTGGCGCAACAGTCCGGTCTGAACGGCCTGAATGTAACGATCCCGTATAAAGAACAGGTACTCTCTTTCCTGCATCACCGCAACGAGGTGGTGCAGGAAATTGGCGCCTGCAACTGTATCCGCATCCGGAACGGTGAACTGACCGGCTTCAATACGGATGTGATCGGTTTTGAACAATCCCTCCTGCAATACCTGCAGCCAGCACACCGGAAAGCCCTGGTCCTGGGTACCGGCGGCGCTGCCAAAGCCATCCACTACGTGCTGCGCAAACACGGTATTGAATTCCTGGAAGTATCCCGTACGCCTGCGCCTGGCAATAACAGGCAACTCTCCTATGAGCAGGTGACGGAGCTTATCGTTAAAGAGTATACGCTGATCGTAAATACTACGCCGCTGGGCATGTATCCGAATGTTGACAATGCGCCGGAACTGCCCTATGCTGCGCTGACACCCGCCCATTACCTGTTTGACCTGGTCTATAACCCGGCTATGACCCTGTTCCTGCAACGCGGGGCGGATAGGGGAGCAGCTGTCAAGAATGGTATGGACATGCTGGTGATACAGGCGGAAGAGAGCTGGCGGATATGGAACGAACCATAAGCCGGCGGCATTGGATGTATTTCCCCGTTATAGCGTGACGAAGTATTTTATCCCTGTAATTTCTCTATTACTTCCTGGGGCATTGTTCCTATTTTCCTGGTAGTATAATCAAAACATACCATGCCTGTTTTAGCAGCGACCACCAGGATGGGGCGTCCATCTACTATTTTCTCCAGCTTATAATACACATCGAAGGACATTTTGGAAAATTCAGCTGCTGTAACTGAAGCCTGCAGCTGGTCGCCGTAAAAAAGTTCTTTTTTATATTCTATGCCCACATCTGACATGATCAGTCCTTTGCCGGCCATGCTCAGCTCGCTGTAGCCATAGTGTTGCAGGTACTGTGCGCGGGCTTCGTGCAGGAGGGAAAGGATGGTATCGTTACCCACATGACTGCCATAGTTGAGATCAGTAATGCGGATGGGGATCAATGTGGTGAAGCTGAACTGTTCAGGGAGTGAAATTTTGATGCGGGCCATGTTGTCGAATTATGAGGTTATTTATCCTCTATCATTTCCTTCAGTTCCAGGATGTCCAGGAAATTGGTAGCGGAAGGAGCAAAGGTAGCTTGCTGCATCAATTTATGGCGCCATTCGGTAAAACGTTTTTTCCAGCTGTCAGTACCGCTGTTATCTGCGTTGCCATTCAGGGCGGACAGCATAGGCAGGAACTTATTGGAGAGGCGGGTCTGCTGGCCGTTGGGGCCTGTGACCACTACATAGTTGGCGCCGGGAGAGGTGAGCAGGCTCCGGTCCATGACCAGCTGGCCGGACCGGTCGCGCATGGGCTGCGCCTGCACATTGATCGGTTGGGCTGCCGGCAGACTGGCAGCGGCTGAACGGGTATCGGTAGCGCGCAGGTCATTGATGATCTCGTTGGCGTATTGGGTGGCCGTTTCGTTATCGGAATCTGCAGGTGCAGTGGTGTGCCTGGCTGTTGTACGTACCTGCTTTTGCGGGGTACCGGGATCCGGTGCGGCAATGGGCGGCATTGCCGGTGTGGCGGCCTGGGCCTGTGGTATGGGCGAAGTGCTGATGGCTGTTGCCGGTGCTGCGGGATCAGTGCCGGAAGTCATCAGGAAGCGGGCGCCCATGGTCAGTATGGCCAGTACCAGAACGGCTACTGCCACCTTACGGAGAAAGGGTAGCGCAAAAATGCGGGCTGGTCTTTTTTTTAAAGCGGGAGCGTCCAGGGCCTCGCTGATGGCGGACCATAAAGCAGGCGGCGGGAGGGTTTCCCATTGTTCCAGCTTTTGGGCAAAAACGGTGTCCACCGGATCATATTCGGCATCTAATCGGCTGGCCAGCTGCTGCCAGTCACCGGCAGGCGGCGTTACTTCGAGATTGCTTAGAATATGTTGTACAGTCCGTGGCATGTTAGCGGGTATATGATTTCTGCGTATCGCTCAAATATTGTGAGATCTTTTTCTGTAAGATGCCTTTGGCCCTTGCCAGCTGGGATTTGCTGGTCCCTTCACTGATGCCCAGCATTTCCCCGATCTCTTTATGCGAATAACCTTCCACTACGTAGAGGTTAAACACGGTGCGGTAACCGGGTGATAATTCCTGGATAATGGCTACAATGTCCTTCTCCGCCAGTTGATCCAGCGCCGTGACATCCATGTCCTCAATGGTATTCTCTTCTTTCTCACTCACGGTGGCCAGGTGGGCGGATTTTTTCCGGTAATGCTCAATGGAGGTATTGACAAATACCCGGCGCATCCAGCCTTCAAAAGATCCTTCGGCCCTGAACCGGTGAAGGTTCCTGAATACTTTGATAAAGCCTTCCTGCAGCAGGTCCTGCGCGTCATTCGGGTTATTGGCATAACGCAGGCATACCGCATACATCTTGGGCGAGAAACGGCGGTACAGCTCTTCCTGCATTCGCCGGTCTCCCGCAATACATCCACTAATTAAGTCGGATTCGGTAGTGGTATCGTTGCTTCTGGTGTTCAGGTTTTTTTGGTTTTTTGTTTACAGGGATACGTTAAGGTTGTTGAAAAGTTGATCGCTGGTCACGAGACCTTACCACTAACCAGGGCTTCCTGCAAAAACGCAACCAGTTTGACGGCTGCTTTTTTACGGTGGCTGTAGCGGTTCTTTTCTTCCATGCTCATTTCCCCAAAGCTGCGGTTGCTGCCGGTGGGTACAAAAACAGGATCATAACCAAAACCGCCGTCGCCAATGGGATTGCGGAGGATGGTTCCTTCACAGATCCCTTCAAATAAATGCTCCTGTCCGTTCCATATCAGCGAGATAACCGTACGGAAGCGGGCGGACCGGTCCTCCTGGTTGTCCAGCTTTGTCAACAATTTATCAATATTATTCGAAAAAGCCCTGTCTTCCCCTGCATAACGGGCGCTTTTTACGCCGGGCTCGCCGTTGAGGGCAGTCACCTCCAGGCCTGTATCCTCGCTGAAACAGTGCTGGCCGGTGAGCTGGTGGATGGTCTGTGATTTGGTCCGGGCATTTTCTTCGAGGGTATTGTAAGGCTCGGGGATATCTATATCGATGCCTGCCTGCTGCAGGCTGACCACTTCCAGCTGGTGGCCAATGGCGGCCTGGATCTCGGTAACCTTATGGGCGTTATTGGTGGCGAAGATCAGTTTCATCATAGTCCGAACATTTTTTTGAGGCTTGTCCACAGTTCCGTTTTCAGTTGTTTGCCGGTCTCAGTAGGCTGGTTCAAAGCAGTCAGGGCGGGGGCGTGCAGGTAAGTGCAGCCGGCGTATTCCTGCTCTTTGAAGGGCGGGAAGCTCAGGGGCAGGCCTGTTTCCTGGGGTTCTATGCCGAAGAGCAGGGCCTTGACGGGATTGAGCTGGGTTTTAAGCGCCGACATCTCCACCTGGGTGCTGGCGTCATTCACAATGGCCACATCGCCCAGGTTGAGCTTACAGGCGCCCAGCATTTTGGTGAGCAGCTGCAGTTCTTCTTCCGGCAGGAAAGCTTCCCCGGGAGCGCGCACAATAACGAGGACCCGTTGCAGGTTCTTGCCCAAAAATTTATAGGCATGGCCTTCGGCAGGGAGCTGGCCGGCGTTTGAAGTTGGGCTGTTGGTGCCGTTGGCCGGCTGGATAGCAGGTTCGGCGGGTGTTTGGGCCGCGGACACTGTTGTTCCTGCGTTGGCGCTATACCCGGATGCGGACGCTTCAGCGGCAACCGGCGTAGCGTCCGTTTCCGGCAGCATTCCCTCCAGTTCGCGGATGGGCATAGGCTCACCAGTCACTATCAGTGGCTGTTTATACAAGCCCGCCAGGATGCTGGCGGGTAATAAAGTCTTATCGAGTGGCATGACTGTATTTGGGTGCTAACAATTGTTAGTTTTTTACCCTGATTTTTTGCAGGGCGGAACTTTGTTTGTTTCTTTGTGGCTTCAAAAATACTGGAATTATGATTGATGCCCTTAGCATTCCTGTCACAAATGTGGAACATAGCAAGCTGAAAGACATTTCTCTCGAAAACCTGCCGTTCGGAAAGTATTTTACGGACCATATGCTGGAAGCCGATTACGAGAACGGAGAGTGGAAGAACGTGGAGATCAAGCCTTACCAACCCTTGTTGCTGAGCCCGGCCCTGGCGGCCATCCATTATGGCCAGAGCATTTTTGAGGGCATCAAGGCCTACAGGAATGCCGAAGGAGAAGCTTATATTTTCCGTCCCCGGGACAATCACCGCCGCTTCAACGCTTCTGCCGCCCGCCTGCAGATGCCGGCCGTTCCGGAGGAGATCTTCCTGGAAGGCATGCGCCAGCTGATTGAGCTGGACAAGAACTGGATCCCCAACAAGCAGGATCACTCTTTATACATCCGCCCCTTCATGTTCGCCACAGACGATGTGCTGGGCGTGAAGGCCTCCGATACCTACAAATTCCTGATCATCCTCAGCCCCACTGGCCCCTACTACAGTGCGCCTATGCGTATCCTGGTAGAGGAGAATTATACCCGTGCCGCCCCTGGTGGCGTTGGTTTTGCCAAGGCAGCCGGTAATTATGGCGCCAGCATGCTGGTTACGGCCGAGGCCAAACAGAAGGGGTTTGACCAGGTCCTCTGGACCGATGCCAATGAGCACAAGTATGTACAGGAGATCGGCACCATGAACGTGTTCTTTGTAAGCGGCAATACCGTGCTGACCCCTGATCTGAGCGCCGGCACTATCCTGGAAGGGGTAACCCGGGACAGCGCCATCACCCTGCTGAAGGAAATGGGCTATACCGTGGAAGAGCGCCCGGTGAACATTGAAGAGCTGATAGCGCTGTACAGGGACGGCAACCTCCAGGAAGTATTTGGAACAGGTACGGCAGCCACTATCAGCCCCATCAGGGAGCTGACCTACAAGGACTTCGTCATGAGCTTCAACGTGGAGGAGTGGAAAGCCGCCCCGGGGATGAAAAGTCGCCTGGATGATATCCGTGAGGGTAGGGCAGCCGATCGGTTCGACTGGTTATACAAAGTGTAATTGATTCAAAACCAGGCCAAGTTTGGCCCGGCAATATTTATTTTCAATAAAGATTTTAAAATTTTGGTAGTTAAGCAGCAGATTTTTACCTTTGCCCTCCCAAAAATAAAAGGTTCAGAATGCCTACAATTCAACAATTGGTAAGAAAAGGAAGAGAGATCATCAAGGCTAAGAGCAAATCCAGGGCTTTGGATAGCTCACCGTTCCGTCGTGGTGTTTGTACACGCGTTTACACAACTACTCCTAAAAAGCCGAACTCCGCGCTGCGTAAGGTAGCCAAGGTTCGTCTGACCAATAAAGTGGAAGTTATCGCTTATATTCCCGGTGAGGGACACAACCTGCAGGAACACTCTATCGTGCTGGTGCGCGGTGGTCGTGTAAAAGATCTGCCGGGTGTACGTTATCATATCGTTCGGGGTAGCCTGGATACGGCTGGTGTGAAAGACCGGAAGAAGAGCCGTTCCAAGTATGGTACCAAACGTGAAAAAGCTAAAAAATAATCAAGTTCGCATTTAGTAAATCATTGATAAATGAGGAAGACAAAAGCCAAGAAAATTGCCCCGGCTCCTGATGCAAAGTATAATGATGCCCTGGTAACACGTTTTGTGAATAACCTGATGTGGGAGGGTAAGAAGAATACTGCATTCACTATTTTCTATGATGCCATGGACCGTATCTCCAAGCAAACCAATGAAAATGGTTATGAGATCTGGAAAAAAGCCCTGAGCAATGTTACTCCTGCTGTTGAAGTACGCAGCCGTCGTATCGGTGGCGCTACCTTCCAGATCCCCGCTGAGGTTCGTCCGGACAGGAAGATCTCTCTGAGCATCAAATGGCTGATCCGTTACAGCCGGGACAGGAATGGTCGCAGCATGGCGGAAAAACTGGCTAACGAAGTAGTAGCCGCCGCTAAAGGAGAAGGTGCCGCTTTCAAAAAGAAAGAGGATACACACCGTATGGCTGAAGCCAACAAGGCCTTTGCTCACTTCCGCATCTAAGTACCGGAAAAAATTAATTACTGACCCCTGCAGCATTGCGGGGGTCTTTTGTTTACGCTTTATTTACATATTTCCCGGCGTAGAATCGTATTTTTGATTACCTTTGCGCACATTTTCACAAGAGGTTTTTCAATTAAAATTAAATATAGAAAACACAACAAGTCATGG
Organism: Candidatus Pseudobacter hemicellulosilyticus; assembly: GCA_029202545.1. GTDB lineage: Bacteria > Bacteroidota > Bacteroidia > Chitinophagales > Chitinophagaceae > Pseudobacter > Pseudobacter hemicellulosilyticus. Next base: position 6,100,287 of record CP119311.1, on the reverse strand, counting down.
CAGACTTAAGATTACAAAGAAATTTTGGTATTGCGGCACACATCGATGCCGGAAAAACCACAACTACTGAGCGTATCCTCAGGTATACCGGTATGATCCACAAGATTGGTGAGGTGCATGATGGTGCTGCTACTACCGACTGGATGGAGCAGGAGAAAGAACGTGGTATTACCATCACTTCTGCTGCTGTTAGCTGCCAGTGGAACTTTCCTACTGATAAAGGAAAGGCTGACGCCAATACTAAAAAGTACTACTTCAATATCATTGATACTCCGGGCCACGTGGACTTCACCGTAGAGGTGGAACGTTCCATGCGTGTACTGGATGGTCTGATCGCCCTCTTCTCTGCCGTGGATGGTGTAGAACCCCAATCTGAGACTGTATGGCGCCAGGCCAACCGTTATAAGGTTCCCCGTATCGGTTTCGTTAACAAAATGGACCGTTCCGGTGCTGACTTCCTGATGGTGGTTAAACAGGTTAAAGAGATGCTGGGCGCCAAAGCCGTTCCCCTGCAGCTCCCCATCGGCGCTGAAGATGACTTCAAAGGCGTAGTGGACCTGATCAAAATGAAAGGTATCATCTGGCATATGGAAACCGAAGGCATGACCTTTGACGAGATCCCCGTGCCTGCGGATATGCTGGAAGAAGTGAATGAATGGAGGCAGAACCTGATTGAAGCTGTTGCCGAGTATGACGACAAGCTGCTGGAGAAATTCTTCGACAATCCGGATACCATCTCTGAAGACGAAGTACACGAAGCGATCCGCAAAGCTACCATCGATCTCAGCATCGTTCCCATGATGTGCGGCTCTTCCTTCAAAAATAAAGGTGTACAAACAGCCCTGGATGCCGTTTGCCGCTACCTGCCTTCTCCCGTTGATATCGAGGATACCATTGGTACCAACCCCGATACCGGTGAGCAGGAAATCCGCAAACCCGATCCCAAGGCGCCTTTCGCCGCCCTGGCCTTCAAGATCATGACTGACCCCTTCGTAGGTCGCCTGGCCTTCTTCCGGTGCTATAGCGGTCACCTGGATGCCGGCTCCTATGTGAAGAATATGCGTTCCGGCAAGAACGAGCGTATCAGCCGGATCATGAAAATGTTCGCCAACAAACAAAACCCTATCGACTTCATCGAAGCTGGTGATATCGGTGCGGCTGTTGGTTTCAAAGAGATCAAGACCGGTGATACCCTCTGCGATGAGAACCACCCGATCGTTCTGGAGAACATGTTCATCCCCGAGCCTGTGATCGCCATCGCCGTTGAGCCTAAAACACAGGCTGACGTTGATAAAATGGGTATGGCCATCGCCAAGCTGGTGGAAGAAGATCCCACCCTGCGTGTAAACACCGATGAAGATACCGGTCAGACCATCCTGCGTGGTATGGGTGAGTTGCACCTGGAGATCATCATCGACCGTATGCGTCGCGAATTCAAAGTTGAAGTTAACCAGGGCGCTCCCCAGGTTGCCTATAAAGAAGCCTTCCGCAAAACGGTGGAACACCGTGAGGTGCTGAAGAAACAAACCGGTGGTCGCGGTAAATTCGCCGACATCGTGTTTGAATTCGGTCCCGCCGATGAAGAATGGCTGAAAGAAAACCCCAAAGAATCCTTCCAGTTCGTGAACGATATCTTTGGTGGTTCTATCCCGCGCGAGTTCCATGCCCCTATCCAGAAAGGTTTCCAGAACTCTATGGGTACAGGTGTACTGGCCAACTACCCCGTTGAGACCATGAAAGTGCGTATCTTCGACGGTAGCTTCCACCAGGTTGACTCTGATGGTATGTCCTTCGAGCTTTGTGCCAAAGCTGGCTTCCGTGAGGCTGCCCGTAAAGCACAGCCAGTTCTGCTGGAACCTATCATGAAGGTAGAAGTGATCACCCCCGAACAATACATGGGTGATGTAACAGGTGACCTTAACCGTCGCCGTGGTATGCTGGAAGGCATGGACAGCCGTGCAGGCGCCCAGGTGATCAAGGCCAAAGTGCCCCTGAGCGAAATGTTCGGTTATGTAACGCAACTGCGTAGCTTGTCCTCCGGTCGCGCTACCTCCACAATGGAATTTTCTCACTATTCTCCCGCTCCCAACAACATCGCTGAAGAAGTGATCGCCAAGGTGAAAGGGAAAGTGAAAGCTGATTAATCTATAGATTAATGGAATGATAAAGGTCCCCTGCCACAAGCAGGGGATTTTTATTTGGTGACCTTTTGCACCGTTGCCCATTCCCGACACCGTTTTCTTAACATTTCTTCTTAATTTCCCCCGCTTAAACTCCATCTATGTTCCTGCTCCCCCAATCTAAGTATATAAAGACCCTATTGAGCCTTTGCCTGGTACTGCTGACCATACAATGCGTCAGGGCGCAGGGTGGCTTTACCTGGGCCGCAGACGGCAACAGCTATTACCGTGTTGAGAACGGGGAATTATTGCAGTATGCGCTACCCGCTCAAACCAGGACAGTACTGCTCAGCAAACAGCAGCTTACGCCGGCCGGTAGCCAGCAGCCGCTTACCTTTCAATCTTATAAGTTTACTGCTGATGGCGGTAAAATACTGCTCTTTACCGATACCCGGAAGGTATGGCGCTTCAATACCCGCGGCAATTACTGGGTATTTGATAAAGCCAGCGGGCAGTTAAAACAACTGGGAAAGAACCTGCCGGCCTTTTCGCTCATGTTTGCCAAATTCTCTCCGGATGGCAGCAAAGCAGCTTATGTAAGCAATTATAATCTCTATGTGGAAGACCTTGCTTCCGGCCAGGTGAAACAACTCACGAAGGATGGTAACCGAAAACTGATCAATGGTACGTTCGACTGGGTATATGAAGAGGAGTTCTCCTGCCGCGATGGTTTCCGCTGGAGCCCGGACAGCAGGCTGATTGCCTTCTGGCAGCTGGATGCACAGAATACCAAGGATTACCTGATGGTCAACAATACAGACTCCATCTATCCCGTAGCCATACCCGTAGAGTATCCTATTGCCGGCGAGGCGCCTTCTCCCGTGAAAATAGGCGTGGTGGACATCAGCAGTGCCGGCATCAGCTGGATGCAATTGCCCAATGATCCCGTGATGCAGAGCTATATTCCCCGGATGGAATGGGCTGCCGCCAGCAATGAGCTGATCCTGCAGCACCTGAACAGGAAACAGAATGAAAGCAATATCCTGCTGAGCAATGTACAGACCGGCGCAACCAGGAGCATTTATACAGAAAAAGATCCGGCCTGGGTAGATATCCTGCCCATGTGGGACAATGATTATACCTATGGCGGCTGGGACTGGCTCAACAATAACAAGGATTTTCTCTGGGGATCTGAAAAGGACGGCTGGCGCCACCTGTACCGGGTGAGCCGGGATGGGAAAAAAGAAACCCTGATCACCAAAGGTGATTATGATGTAATTGAACTGTCCTGCATTGACGATAAAGGCGGGTATGTTTATTTTATGGCTTCTCCTAAAAACGCTACGCAGAAATACCTCTACCGCACAAAGCTGGATGGTAAGGGAGTGGCCGAGCGGCTGTCGCCCGCAGGGCAGGAGGGTACGCATGATTATGATGTATCTCCCAATGCCCGCTATGCACAGCACCGGTTCTCCAACTATTATACCCAGCCTGCTATGGAGTTCATAGACCTTAAAACGCATAAAGGACTGAAGGGAGAAACGGTAGTGGCGGATGCAGCGGCTAAGGCCGATAAGAAAAGCTCTACCACTGAATTTTTCACCATCACTACGGCCGAAGGGGTGCAGATGGACGGCTGGATGGTGAAGCCGGCCAATTTCGATTCTACCAAAAAATATCCCCTGGTATTCTACGTGTATACCGAGCCCTGGGGACAGAATGTGCGTGACCTGTATGGTGCTGACCGCAACTTCCTGTACCAGGGTGATATGGCGCAGGATGGATATATCTATATGTCGATCGATAACCGCGGCACTCCCGTTCCCAAAGGCCGGGAATGGCGCAAAGTGGTGTACAGGCATATCGGCAGGATCAATATCAGCGATCAGGCCATGGCTGCCAGGGAAGTGCTGAAATGGTCCTTTATTGATAGCAGTCGCGTTGCAGTATGGGGCTGGAGCGGTGGCGGTTCCGCTACATTGAATCTTATGTTCCAATATCCTGCTATCTACAAGACGGGTATTGCCGTAGCGGCGGTGGGCAATATGTTCACCTACGACAATATCTACCAGGAGCGTTATATGGGTCTGCCCCAGGAAAATCCGGAGGATTATAACGCTGGTTCTCCTTTGACACATGCAAAGAACCTGCGGGGCAACCTCCTGTATATCCATGGCACGGGGGATGACAACGTGCATTACAACAATGCCGAGATGCTGGTCAATGAGCTGGTGAAATACAACAAACAGTTTTCAATGATGTCCTATCCCAACCGGACCCATAGTATATCAGAAGGGGAGGGGACATTTCAGCATTTATCTACGCTGTATACAAATTATCTGAGGCTGCATTGCCCGCCGGGCGGGAGGTAATGATCCCTGCTTTAAATAAAAAAGCCATCCTTCAAAGGATGGCTTTTTTATTTAAAGCTGTTTATTGATCAGGAACTAATAGTATTTTACTGACGGTGAACAGTGAATTGATCCGGGAGTACAGGGTTGAGAAAGGAAACAGTGAGCATGAAAGGCTGGAGGTCCGTTTCATAGATGCGGTCTGGGTTTGGTGAGCCGCACAAATTTATCTGAAAAACTAAAGGCTAAAATTGATGAACTGCTAATTTTTTACCAGTATTTAACTTTAGTTTGGAGGCTTACTTGAAACTGATAACGGGTTTGCTTGGAGTGCTGCCAATGACATTGCTTTTCAGCCTGTTGATTTGTAAAAAAAGCATGTTTTATTATCCTTTTCTGGCGTAGCACTTAAAGAAATTATTATATGAAAAAGAATAAAGAGGATTTCCCGGGATGGCTGCGTGGTTTACTTTTTATCACAGCCATATTATATCTGTTATGGTTGCTATTCATCAAGGCCGGCGGTCCAATGGTGGAACATTTTCCGTTTTTCAGAAGGTAGGTATGAAGTATGCTCATCCTTTATTCTTTCAGCCAAAGCCAGTAGTGTTGTTGTGTGTAATATATTAAGGGTAACCATATAATTTAATGCCCTGCTAAATACTTAGGGTAGCATAAGTTCATATTTTGATAATAGTACAATGTAATAGGACATAGTTATCAGGTGGTATCTTAGTTGCTTCAGATCATTATACCCTCCTTTGCCCATGTTTTATCATTATACCCTTACTCTATCCAGGATCATACAGTATATTGGGGCCGCCAGACAGTCATTGATGAAAGCTATCAGCCTCGGCTGTCGGAACGACCGGTGTACATTAGATAAACGCATTTGTCTTCAGACAATTTCCTCAACAGACAACTTACTACGATCTGTTTCCTTCCCGGGAATTTTTCATCATCCACTCAGCTCACTTAAAAAATAAGCAGCGCACAGTAAGTAATTGCTGTGCCATCCCATTGTATGCAGCTTCCATCAAGCCCAGCATACAAGCTTGCTATAGCAGGATTCCATTTAATCTGAATATATTTATGCGAAGTATCTTTTATTTATTCCTGGTTTTTGCCCTCCTTACATCCGATGTTGCCAACAGTCAATTCTATCAACCGGACCAGACCATTATCCACCAGAATAAAAACCCGTCATCTCCTACTGCTGCCTCTCTGAGCAGGTATGCTGATTTTCCTGTGGATTATTTCAGCGGAAGTGTAAATGTCAGTATCCCGCTGGCTGATCTGCAGGTAGACGGTTTTCAATTGCCCGTTACTCTTTCCAATTTGCCAACGGGCATCAGGGTGATGAGCTGTGCAAGCTGGGTAGGTACAGGCTGGAGCCTGCTTGCGGGTGGTGTGATCACCCGTAATGTGGTGGATGTACCGGATGACAGGGAAAATTTTGCGAATGGGACGGGCTATAGTTATGTAAAAGACAAGCAAACCGTGCTTCACCAGGGAAGCGATCCTAACGTGGTGGTGACCAAACCTCCTTTTAATATCATGCAGGAAGTGCAGGAGACAGACGATGTTGCCAATGCCTGGCGCCTTTGGGCGCTCAAGGATGAAGCTAATTGTGTGGGGGCCGGACAGCATTATGATACAGAACCGGATGTGTTTTCTTTTAATTTCCTGGGCAGAAGTGGCAAATTCTTTATTTCTGCAGATAAGCAGGTGATACAGGCTGTTCACAGCAACCTGAAGTTTGAATTGAACTATGTCAATACAACTGATTTTGACCGGCAGAACAGTTTGAAGGGAATTACCATTACAGATGAGAATGGGGTAAAGTATTTTTTTGATCAAACGGAATATACCAGTAACAGGACGCTTTCGTATCGCTATAATCTGAACACGCCTTATGCAGGTCCGTCCTGGGGCGCGGGGTTTAATTTCTCTGCCTGGTATCTTTCAAAGATCCTTCTGACAAATAACGAAGAAATACTCTTTTCCTACTCGGAAGAGAACCAGAAGTTTCCTTATGTATTCCGGTCTCATTCCATCAGGAACAGTCCGGGTGCTGATGGGGATGCAGCCGATAATGTGCTGGGACCTAATGATAACTGGCCGCAGATGAGTGCCGCCAGTTCAACGTTTGAGCAGGATGCCAAACGGTTGACCGCTATTGAGAGCCGGCTATGGAAGGTTGAATTTATTGCAGCGCATCAACGGCTGGAGGTGGAAGGAGCTGCTGCATTGACCAGTATCAATCTGTACGCAAAGCAGGGACAGGCGTCAACAATGGTTAGACAATGGAAGTTCAATACCCGGTACCACCAGTGTCGTACTGATTACCAGGTGCCGGATTACCCTGTTAATAATGGCAGGTCTTATAGTACTGATGTTTTTAAACGTCTCATGCTGGATAATATAGAAGAGATATCCGGGACCAAGGTAAGCAGGAAATACCAGTTTGAATACTATGAGCATTACCCAATGGCAGGTCCTTCCTCTGCACAGCAGGATTTTTGGGGATATTACAATGGACGTAATTCCAAATCGCTGCTGCCGGCTATCAATATCTATCCGGGTCAGGCAGAGGGGTATAAAAAATATTCAGTATATCATTTACCGTATCCCACTGCAGGAGCTCCTTCCCTGTCTTTGCCGGGAGCCAGTAGAGTTCCCTCATGGGACTATGCCCAGTTAGGTGCATTGAAAAAAGTGATCTATCCCACAGGCGGCAGTGTGACTTTTGAATATGAAAGCAATGAATATGAGTTTGAAGGAGTGAAGTATCTGGGACCAGGTATCCGGATCAGAAGAACAGTGCAGCATGATGGAATAAAGGAGATGAACGATATTGTAAAGGAATATAAGTATTATAATCCCGGGAACGAAAATTCAAGCAGCGGCGTGTTGTTTGATTTTCCTGCTTTTGCCTATATGGAGAATACCCATGATTATATTGCGCCCTATGTTGAAATAGGAAATGGATCCTATTACGGCACTCCTCATTCTACGGGATTCCCTTATGACTACGGGCAGTTTGATATCAGAAAATACAGGTATTTTCTTAGCAGGATGGATAATCCGCAGATAATTTCATCTGGCCTGAATGGTAATTCTTTTGGCTACCGCTATGTTACTGTTATTGTAAACAATAAACATATAACACAATACAGGTACAGTTGTCCAGTACCTTTTGGTCAGGTTGGCGATCCTGTGGGAGATCCTGACCGTGAATTTGGCGCTGGTGGTGATGATCTTTTCCAGGCTCCCCGGAATTTTGTATGCCGGGATCCGGGAGGTTATGGCTGGGGAAAAAGCTGTGCTACAGGTATTGTAATGTATACAGCTTCGTTGGATAATCCGCTGGTCTCAGCGCAAATGGAGGTAGGACAGTATTTTTGCTATCCTTTTGCACCATCTACCAGCTATGACTGGACACGTGGTCTGCTTATCAGTCAAACGGATTTTGATGAAAATGACCGCATTGTTAAAGAAGTGATCAGGAAATACAAATTGTTTACACCGAATAATGCCGGTCCTGCCTATCTTCCTGCCGTGCGCATCGGTTATTCCGAGAATTATGGTCCGGCAGGTATAAATCCCAATACTGGTCAGCCTAATAATGTATATCGCAATATCTATATGGCTTCCAAGTATCGCTTGATGGGTGAGATTTCTAAGCTGCCTGAGTCCGAGGAAGTAACGACCTATCCCTTCCCTTACCTGGCATCGGGTCCTATAGTAGAGAAATTTACATTTACTTACAGGAGTGCTGATGGACAGGTAGACAATGTAAGCTATGTCAACAGCAAAGGTGAGGTGAGGAGCATTGCTAATAAATATCCGTCTGACTTTATGATCAACGGGAATGTTTATCAGGAAATGGTCAATAAGAATATGATCTCCGAGGTAATTGAAAAAGCCAGCTTTCTGAGGGGGCAGGAAATTAGGAAGGAAGAGGCAGGGTATGACCGTTTTTCGGGATTGATACGTCCCCGCTTGTTTAAAAATTCACTTGGTGGCCATCCAACAGAAATCGTTCTAGAGAATTCCCTGTATGATAACAAGGGTAATGTGCTGGAGGCCCAAAGCAGGAATGGTATTCAGACCGCATTCTTGTATGGCTATAACAAAAGCCAGGTAGTTGCCAGGGTTACTAATCAATCTTACGCAAGTATTGCCTCCCTGGTAGACCAGTCTATTCTGGATAATCCCTCGTCAGATGACGCGTTGCGGACCGAACTGGGAAAACTGAGGAATGGCACTATTTCCAATATGCTGGTCACAACCTATACGTATCAGCCCCTGGTGGGGATCACCAGCGTCACTGATGAACGCAACCTGACCACCTATTATGAATATGATGATTTCGGGAGATTGATGCTTGAGCGTGACAATGACAGGAATATCCTCAGGAGATACTGTTATAACTATGCAGGACAACCTTTGGACTGCCAGTCCGATCCTACGCCCAATTGGCAGGAAACATCGGAAACACGCTGTGAACCCTGTGCGCTGAACAATCAATATAATGCTGGATCGGGTTTGAGTGAACGAAAACTGGTTGATGCCAACATAAATAGTCCTACCTATGGAAGTGTGCGTTGGGTCTCTATCGGTTCATTATATTATACCTGTTATCTTTCTCCCGCAGACTGGCAGAATACAGCAATAGCTGTCAGGTGTAGAAAGGTGGATGGGATCAATACGGGTGAACTGGAGCAGGAACAGCGGGATATCAATCCTTGCAGTGCTACCTATGATCAAACGCAATGGATAGTAGTTGGCACCAATACAGCCGAGTGTCCCGGGGTAAACAATGTTCAGTTAAAATACTTCAATGTGTATGGAGAATCCAATTGGACTGCGAAATATGTCAATAATGCTACCGGGGGCGCCTATCTATTTAACATCCCCACTAATTCTGCGCCATGGCAGCCATTGGGTACCATTCCGGCCGGGAATTACACGCTGACCATTACGCCAGCAGGCAGTGGGACCTGGTTGATCTCATCCGGATGTATGTATGATATCAGGATTGTTAATGGTGCGCCGGCTGTTTTTGAAAATGTACCGGTCAGCTCTTCAGATTGTAATTCCATTTCTATCGATATGCCCGATAGGAAGCTATAACATAGCCATAAAGCCTTTTTCAATTAATGCTTGAATAGCGCAGCGCCTATACAATATTTATCAAATTGATCCCATGACGCATAAACCTGGCCTATTAATCCTTTTGCTGATAAATCTTATACCAGTCTGTCTTTTTTCGCAGCAAGTTCCTGCTGCTTATCCCGGCAATGTAAAAGTGAATTATGTTCGGACCTGGACAGCTACCGCGCCGGTGACTGATCCGGCAGCGCTGCTTGCAAAGTCGCTGGGTGATGTAAAACAGACCACTCAATATCTGGACGGCTTAGGCCGGCCGCTGCAAATGGTGGCCAGGCAGCAGTCGCTTCCAACGGGTGGAACTGCCACCGACCTGGTAAGTCCGGTGCATTATGATGCCTTTGGCCGGGAGAATTTGATATTCTTACCATTTGCCGCTAATAACACTGGCGGAAACGCTTCTGTGGATGACGGCGGGCTCAAATTGAATCCCTTTCAACAGCAAGCCGCTTTTGGACAGGTGCAATATCCGGGGGAGACCTGGTATTACAGCGAGACAGTGTTTGAGGCTTCTCCGCTGAGCCGGGTGAGTAAAGTGATGCCCCAGGGAAACAGCTGGGCAGGAGCCGGCAGAGGTATGGGCTACAAGGGCTGGGTCAATACGGATGTGGATGATGTGAAGATCTGGACCGTATCCGAAGAAGCGGCAGGCTTGGGTACATATAGTGTAACAGGTACTTATGCGGCGGGAGAACTATTCAAAAATATAACTGAAGACGAAGCGGACCACCAGGTAATAGAGTTCAAGGATAAAGATGGGCTGCTGCTCCTCAGGAAAGTTCAGTTGACTGCTGCTGCAGACAATGGTGGGGGGAGTGAATATGCGGGCTGGGTATGTACTTATTATATTTACGATGACCTGGGAAGTTTAAGAGCGGTTATTCAGCCTGAAGCTGTTCAGCAATTAAGCACTGCACTGAACTGGACGCCTAATCCCCTTTTGCTGGCAGAGCAATGCTTTCGATTTGCATTTGATGAGCGTAACCGACTGATCAGGAAGAAGGTCCCTGGCGCAGGAGAAGTATTGCTGGTCTATGATGTGCGCGACCGGCTGGTTTTCTTCCAGGATGCCAACATGCGCGCGGGAAATAGTAATCAATGGCAAGCTACCCTTTACGATGGCCTGAATCGCCCGGTGATCACAGGCCTGATTTATTACAGTGGCGCCAGAGAAGCATTGCAGCAATTGGTGAACACCCGGACACAGAGTAGTGGGGATGGCCCTTTGCCGGAGGAGGGAACGGGAATTGTAACGGACCTGGAGTTAAAAAGTCCTACAGGCAGCGGGCAGTATTATGCCTACAACAGTATTTCCATGACCCCGGGTTTTGAAACTACCCAGGGAGCAGCGTTTACAGCCGAGATTGTACCGGAAGGGACTGGCGGAGGTTCAGGAGGAGGAAGCAATATTACGGCAGGGGTGATCGTGAATAAAAACCCGCTGCCGTCGGGAACTATGCTGGATGTGCTGACTATTACCTATTATGATAACCTCCAATGGGCGGGTAACCTGCCTTCCGGGTTAAAGGATTTTAACGCTAGCGCCATTGATGTCTACAAGGAACCGGTTTCAAATACGGTGGCTCCTTATGCACAGGCAATAACACCAGCAGCGGGCACATTAGGGCTAGTGACAGGTACAAAGATCAAAGTGCTGGGCAGTGATCCGGCGCAATACCTGACAACAGTAAATTTTTACAATCACCAGGCCCAACTGCTGCAAAGCCGCAGCCAGAATTATACAGGGGGTATTAATGCAGTGACCAATCAATATTCCTGGAGTGGTCATTTGCTGGTCAACGTACAGGAACACCAGAAAGCAGGTGTCAATACGCATACCGCCACTGTAGTGACTCGGGTAAGCTATGATGATCTGCAGCGGGTTACAAAGATCAAAAAGCTGGTGCTCAGCAGCATGGTGGATGCACAGACTGAGGCGTGGAGAACCATTGCTGAGTATAAATATGACGCTTTAGGGCAGGTAATGACCCGGCAGCAGGGCAATAAATGGAATATCTCCGAAAACAGGCCCTCTGAGGAAGAACGGCTTACCCGGCTGGATTATGCTTACAATATTCGTGGCTGGCTTACGGCCATTAATAAGGATTACCTGACAGAGAACCAGCTCAGCGACCGGTATTTTGGCATGGACCTGGGCTATGATAAAAATGGTTTTGAGGGAACATTTGCCAATCACCAGTACAACGGAAATATCAGCGGCGCCATATGGAAGAATGAAGGAGATGGCAAAAAGCGGAAATATGACTTTACCTATGATGCTGCCAACCGGTTAACTGGAGCTGTGTTTGGCCAGCATGCCGGAGGTGGCGGCACTGCTGCATTGTACAATACCAGCGCGGGCGTAGATTTTACTGTAAGCAATCTGACCTATGATGCCAATGGCAATATCAGGTCCATGTGGCAAAAAGGGATGAAGGGAACTGAAGTGGCGGATATTGATAAGCTTACCTATAATTATTATCAAGGCACCAATAAATTACAGAATGTCATTGATAACAGCAATGATGTTCATTCTCAGTTGGGAGACTTCCGTTCTTCCCAGGCCTATATGCAGGAATTAGGCCGGGACAAGGTAAGAGAGGATATTGATTATGCGTATGATGACAATGGAAACCTGGTCAAGGACCGCAATAAAAACATTGCGGAGGAAGGCGCCAATGGCCAGGGCATAGAGTATAATCACCTGAATCTTCCTGTTAAGATCAATGTTAAGAACAAAGGAACTATTGAGTATACTTATGATGCCGGCGGGGCCAAACTGAAAAAAACGATCACGGACCGGAGCACCAATCCAGTTACCGTTACCACTACTTTATATCTGGATGGCTTTGAGTATAAAAATGACAGCTTATGGCAGTTGGGGCATGAAGAAGGGCGTATCCGTTTTGAAAAGGCGAAAGCGAATACCTGTGCGGTTGAACAGATCCCGTCCCGGCTGGTTTATGATTATTTTATCAAAGATCACCTGGGTAATACCCGGATGGTGCTGACTGAAGAAAAAGACCTGGATTGTTATCCTGCAGCTACAGTGGAGCCTGCGCGGGTGGCTGTGGAAAAACAGCTCTACAATATTGTTGATGACAGGATCGTGAACAAAACAATGACTACCGAAGCCAGTCTGGAAAACAAGGTATACAGAACCCATGGGGGAATTGCAGGAGAGAAAACCGGTCTGGAAATGGTATTGAAGGTCATGAGCGGGGATAAGGTCTTCATCAGGGGAGAATCATTTTATAATTTGTCTGGTGGTAATGCAGGTGCGCCATTAACCCTGGCGCTGGAAGAACTGCTGGCTGGTTTTGCGGGCAGCGGTCCGTTATCCGGAAAGGGGATCACAGTTAATGGCATTCAGGGGCTGTCCGGCAATACAGCGGCACTGGAAGGTTTCCTGGGTCAGAACAATCCTGGCAGCACAACTGCCAAAGCAGCCATCAACTGGATATTGCTGGATGAACAGTTCCGTGTAGTGGCTGCTGATTTTGATGGTGTCAGGACCGGGGGAGGTTACAAGCAGCATTTCAAGTTCATTAACACGCCGGTCAATGTAGCCCGGAATGGTTATTTGTATATTTTCGTAAGTAATGAGAGTAATTTGCCCGTGTACTTTGATAACTTGCAGGTAAGCCACGAGCGGGGATCAATTATGGAAACAACAGATTATTATCCATTTGGACTAGCTATGGTTGGCGTATCAGCCAAGGCTTTAAAAGATAACTATGCTGAGAATAAGTATAAAGCCAATGGGGCCACTGAATTCAATAATGACTTCGATATTAGTTTATATGAAACTGATTTCAGAAGTTATGATCCGCAAATAGGTCGATTCCATCAGATAGATTTCCTGGCAACATTCTCGTTTAATCAATCTCCGTATAGTTTTGTCCATAACAATCCTATTAGCTACATTGATCCCATGGGCCTTGATACTATACGGGGAACTATTCCTGAGGGTTTCAAGCCTAAACAGGGAGATGTTTTTATCCCTGAAAGCGGAGATGCGCAGATCTACGATACTGAAAGAGGCAAGTGGGCGCCTCAAACCAGTCTGACGCCGGTGGTGGTAACGCCGGGCAATAATAATCAGCCGGCAGAGGAGCAGCAGCCGGCGCAGCCAGTAGTTCCTGTTCAGCCACCAAGGGGTAATGGGAGAGGAGAACCTGCAACAAATATTCCGGCAGGTATACAATTTGGCGCTAATGCCAACAGAGCCGTTGTTTCTCAATACAGTATAGATCAACTTGCAGCCATTATGAGGGCGTCCGGGAATCCTAATGTTACAATAACCAGCACTTTGAGGACCCCGGAAGGGCAAGCCAGAGCTATGTATGATAATATTGCATCAAGGGGAGTTGCTTATAACCTGAGATTATACGGACCTGCGGGAGATCAGGTGGTGAATGTTGCAGCCAGAGGGCAGCGGGCAGGTCTTGGCAGAGATGCAATAATAAGCGCCATGGCCCAGGAAATCAGAAGAATAGGTCCAGGCAGGGTGTCAAGACATACGGGGGATCCGAATGTTATTAATGTACTGGATATCTCCCCAAGAACAATAGTGAACCGGCAGGCGTTTGCCCGCGAGATCAGGGCAAGAGGCATACGATTTTTTGAACCTCCAAGGGATCCTGCCTTCCATTTAGAAATAAGACAGTAAAATCATAACAATGAAAAGAGTAATAGTTGTATTTTTTATTTGCGTAGTTGCCCAATCCTGTGGCAACAATAGCCAGCATACAAGTCCGGGGTCACCATCAGTGATCCCGGAAAAAACAGCGAAACCTGATACGGGCCAGCATAATCAAATTGCGGCCGATAGCCTGCCTGACAATAAAGCTGATAACCTCAACAATAAGGTGCTTGGTACCTGGGCGCTACTTGGAGAGGAAAATGCGACTTTTGTTATCGAAAAAAAGAAGATCAACTATCCTGAAACCTTTACTTCCTATAATTACTCAATAAGTAAGGATAGCATTCACATTAAATACGATGACTATACCGGCAGCTATTTGATAAAATTCAAAGGGGCCGATACAATGGTCCTGCTGGGGGATGAAGAGCAGGTTTATTACCGGTTCAGCAGGTAATTAAATGGTCTGGTAGCCGGGAAACTTGCCTGGAATGGCCAATGGCAAAGCGGCAGGTATTGCAGGACCAAAGGGCCGGGAGCTGGCAATGAAAACCAGGTTGGCATCCTTAAAAGGAATAATATTTTGTAAATCAGTGTATTATATATTTAGGGTGATTGAGGTCATGGAAAGAGCAGGAAACTGGCTGCAAAAGCCTTCTGCTTCGGTATGGCAAAAAATTTCAATTCCATGAAAACTTTTTTTCAAATCTTTTGCCATTTATCACAACAATCCCTACCTTTGCATCCCCGTTCGAAAAATGGGATTTGAACTATGTCTCAACGAATCAGAATCAAATTGCAGTCTTACGATCACAACCTGGTAGATAAATCTGCCGAGAAAATCGTAAAAACAGTACGCAGCACAGGTGCAGTGGTAACGGGTCCTATTCCTTTACCCACCAGAAAGAAAATCTTTACCGTTCTGCGTAGCCCGCACGTGAATAAGAAGAGCCGTGAACAATTCCAGCTGTGTACGCACAAGCGTCTCCTGGATATCTACACGTCCTCCAGCCGTACCGTAGATGCACTGTCCAAACTGGACCTGCCCAGCGGTGTGGAAGTTGAGATCAAGGCCTGATAATATCTGCCCCTTCGGGGGTTGGACCGCCTGCGCCTGGCGAAGGTGGTCAATATAAGCTCTTTACAACCTATCTGCAAACTCCGCCCCCTGAGAAGGGCAGATAAAGCAGCGCTGGGTAAAATAATTAACCTCCGGAATTTCCGGAGGCGGCATAAAAAATTTAAATATGAACTAGCCCTTCGAGGTTAGTTTACTGCAGGTACTTCTGTTACCCGCCGAAGCACAAAAGCCAGCCACTGGCAAATAGCGTGCAGAGGAGGGCGCTCCCGAAAGAGCGACGGGGCCCAAAAGGCGCCGGAGACAAAAAGAAAAGGTCTGCAGCAAACGGGGATTGAAGTCCTGATGGATCATTCCGTCAAGCTGTCTCTTCAACCTTTCGAAGGCACAAATTGAAAACGATGAAAGGTATCATTGGCAAAAAAATCGGGATGACCAGCATCTTCAGTCCTGATGGCAAGCAGACCTCCTGCACCATCATTGAAGCCGGCCCCAACGTTGTAACCCAGATCAAAACACAGGATTCTGATGGTTACAGCGCATTTCAGTTAGCTTTCGGCGACAAAAAAGAAAAGCATACCATCGCTGCAGAAAAGAATCACTTCGCAAAGGCAAACACTCCCGCCAAGAAAGTAGTAAAAGAATTCCGCGACTATTCCATCGAAAAAACATTAGGCGAATCTATCACTGTTGAAATTTTCACTGAAGGTGAAACAGTGGACGTTGTAGGCACCACCAAAGGCAAGGGCTTTCAGGGTGTTGTTAAACGCCATGGCTTCCACGGTGTGGGCGAACAATCACACGGTCAGCATGACCGCCAGCGCGCTCCGGGTTCTATCGGTAACTCTTCCGATGCTTCCCGCGTATTCAAAGGTATGCGCATGGCCGGCCGCATGGGTGGCGACAGGGTGAAAGTGAAAGGACTGAAAGTGGTTAAGATTTTCCCTGAGAAGAATTATATCCTCGTTAGTGGTTCCGTACCGGGCCATAACGGGGCGATTGTATTTGTTCAGAAATAAAATTATGACGAACAGGCCCTCCGGCCTTAAAATAAGCGTACGATGCAAGTAGATGTATTAAGTATAAAAGGTCAGAAAACAGGTCGCTCCGTTGAGCTGCCCGATGATATCTTCGGCGTTGAACCCAACGACCATGTGATCTACCTGGCTGTTAAACAGTTTCTGGCTGCCCAGCGCCAGGGTACACATAAAGTGAAAACCCGCCTGGAAGTTAAAGGTTCCAGCAAAAAGCTGCACCGCCAGAAAGGTACCGGCGGCGCCCGTAAGGGTAACCTCCGTAACCCCCTGTACAAAGGTGGTGGTACTATCTTCGGCCCCAAACCCCGCGATTACGACTTCAAACTGAACCGTAAAGTGAAGGACCTGGCAAAAGTAAGCGCCCTGGCCTATAAAGCTAAAGAGAATGCTATCCTTGTTGTGGAAGATATCAACCTGGCTGCTCCCAAAACCAGCGAGTTCATCAACGTACTGAAAGCGCTGAACGTAGCTGAGAAGAAAGTCCTGGTGATCACTCCCGAGTACAACGAGAACCTGTACCTGAGCTTACGCAATGTGTACTCCGTAATGAATACCCAGATCACTGATATCAATACCTATGATCTTGTGAACGCAAACGTAGTGATACTCACAGAGAGCGCAGCTAATATCTTCAGCGAAGACGAAACTGCCGTAGAAGCGTAAGATCAATTGTAAATTATTCAAACAAGAGTTATTATGAAACTCACAGAAGTATTAATAAAGCCGATCGTTACCGAAAAGAGCAATAAGCTTACTGACGCCAGGAGAACTTATGCTTTTCGTGTAAACCGCAAGGCAAACAAACTGGAGATCAAAAAGGCGATACAGGATTTTTATAGTGTTACCGTTGTTGACGTGAACACTATCGTAGTTCCGGGAAAGGCTAAGAGCCGTTTCACCAAAGCCGGCTTCATCTCCGGTGTGAAACCCGCTTACAAAAAAGCCTATGTAACCGTTGCAGAAGGCGAAGCGATAGACCTGTACGCAAACATCTAATGGTATAACCACCATGAATGGCGCGTCAAACGCCGCAAAGTATTGACAAGATTTTTAAACTGAATAAGATTTAAGAAATGGCACTGAAAAAATACAAACCGATCACCGCAGGTACCCGTTGGAGAATTGGGAATGCGTATGCAGAGATCACTACGAACGTACCTGAAAAAACACTGGTAGAAGCAACTAAATCTACTGGTGGCCGTAACGTACAAGGCCGCAGGTCTATGCGCTACATGGGTGGCGGTCATAAGAAAATGTATCGTATCATCGACTTCAAAAGGAACAAAGCAGATATCACTGCTACTGTTGCTTCTATCGAATACGATCCTAACCGTACAGCTTTCATCGCCCTGCTGAACTATGCAGATGGTGAAAAAAGATATATCCTGGCTCCCCAGGGCCTGCAGGTAGGTGGTACCGTTATCTCCGGTAACGCTGTTGCTCCTGAAATTGGCAACGCCCTGCAGCTGAAAAGTATACCCCTCGGTACCAACGTGCATAACGTTGAAATGCAACCGGGACAAGGTGGTAAACTGGTGCGCAGCGCAGGCGCTTCCGCCCAGCTGACCAACAAAGAAGAGAAATACGCTGTGCTGAAAATGCCAAGTGGTGAACTGAGGAAAGTACTGATCAACTGCTTCGCTACCGTAGGTATCGTGAGCAATGGTGATCACAACCTCGAAATGATGGGTAAAGCCGGCCGCAACCGCTGGAGAGGCATCCGCCCCCGCAACCGTGGTGTAGCTATGAACCCTGTTGATCACCCGATGGGTGGTGGTGAAGGTAAAGCTTCCGGTGGTCACCCACGCTCCAGGACCGGCAAATACGCCAAGGGCCTGAAGACCAGGAAAACCGGCAAAGGAAGTGATAAACTCATCATCCAGCGCAAGAACGGTAAGAAACTGGCTAAGAAGTAATCCAGCGTAAACATCTAATCAACAAAATTAAAATCGAGATATGGCTCGTTCAGTAAAAAAAGGTCCTTATGTAGCTCCCAAACTGGAGCAGAAAGTATTGGCCATTAACGAAGGCAAATCCAAGAAAGGGGTTATCAAAACCTGGAGCCGTCGTTCTACCATTACGCCTGACTTCGTAGGACATACACTGGCTGTGCACAATGGCAACAAGTTCATCCCTGTTTATGTGACTGAGTTCATGGTAGGTCACAAACTCGGAGAGTTTGCTCCCACGCGCAACTTTAAAGGACACTCAAGTAAAAAAGTAGCTTAATAATCGGTTATCGTTTGTCGTTTGACGCCCCGCGTTGAAGACAAACCAGCCAGGGCAACGGTCAAACGATTAAACGAAAAACTTTATAATAAAATGGAAGCAGTAGCTAAACTCAGAAATTATCCCACATCGCCCCGCAGAATGCGTCTGCTGGCAGATGAGATCCGTGGTATGGAAGTAGAGAAAGCATTGGCATTGCTGGAGCATCATCCCCAACACTCTGCAACACCCCTGTCTAAATTGCTGAAAAGTGCTATCAGCAACTGGGAGCAGAAGAATAACGGTTCAAGCGTGGCTGATGCAGGACTGGTGGTTAAGACCATTTTTGTTGACGGTGCCCGCACGCTGAAAAGGATGTTACCCGCCCCCCAGGGCAGGGCTTACCGCCTTCGCAAGCGCAGCAATCACGTGACGTTAATAGTAGATGCTAAAAACTAAGTTTCAAATTATCAAATTATAATAAATGGGTCAGAAAACAAATCCTATTGGTGCCAGGTTAGGAATCATCCGTGGTTGGGAATCTAACTGGTATGGTAACAAAAAAGATTTTTCTACCAAGCTGATCGAGGACAACCGTATCAGGACCTACCTGAACGCCCGTATCAACAAAGGAGGGATCTCCAAGATCGTTATCGAGCGTACGCTCAACAAACTGATCGTTACCATCCATACTTCCAAACCCGGTATCATCATAGGAAAGGGTGGGAATGAGGTAGACCGTATCAAAGAAGAGCTGAAGAAATTGACCGGTAAAGAAGACGTTCAGATCAACATCCTCGAGATCCGCCGCCCGGAACTGGATGCCATGATCGTAGGTGATACTATCGCCCGTCAGATCGAAAACCGTATCAACTATAAAAGGGCCATCAAAATGGCTATCGCTTCTGCCCTCCGTATGGGAGCTGAAGGGATCAAGATCAAAGTAAGCGGTCGTCTGGCCGGTGCTGAGATCGCCCGTACAGAAGAGATCAAACAGGGCCGTACGCCGCTGCATACCCTGCGGATGGATATCGATTACGCCAACGTGTTTGCACTCACTGTATACGGTAAGATCGGTATCAAGGTATGGATCTGTAAAGGTGAGATCCTGGGCAAACGTGATCTGAACCCCAACTTTGTTGGTGGCAAGAGCGACGTGAGCGACCGCAGGGACCGGAGAGATGGAGAAGGCGGAGATCGTCGTGGTGGTTTTGGTGACCGTGGTGGCCGTGGCGGTGATCGCCGTGGTGGCGGCGGTGGCGGAGATCGTCGTGGTGGCGGTGGTGGCGGACAACGCCGGGACAACAACCGCAGGACTAACTAAAAACAGATCCCTCCGGGTAATACCGGCGGCGGCGAAAGCCGGCAGGTCTCAATAATTTTAAATTTTCAAATTGTTTATAAATGTTACAGCCTAAAAGAACGAAACACAGGAAAGCGCAGAAAGGGCGCATCCGGGAAGTAGCAAAACGTGGCTCCACCATCTCTTTCGGTTCTTTCGCTCTGAAAGCCATGGAACCGATCTGGATGACTAACCGTCAGATCGAGTCTGCCCGTCAGGCAATGACCCGTGCTATGAAACGTGAAGGTAATGTGTGGATCCGCATTTTCCCTGATAAACCCATTACCCGCAAACCTCTTGAAGTTCGTATGGGTAAAGGTAAAGGTAACCCTGAATTCTGGGCTGCTGTAGTAGAACCGGGCCGTATCCTGTTCGAATGCGATGGTGTTCCTGAAACTGTAGCCAAAGAAGCAATGGAGCTGGCTGCACAGAAGCTGCCCATCAAGACAAAATTCATTGTTCGCAGGGATTACCAGGCTTAATGAATGGAAGGGTAGGGCAATACCTCCTGAACCATGCCGGATTATCAACTATTCAAATCGAGTATCATGTCAAATAAAATAGAGTTCGTAAAAAGCCTGCAGGAACTGAGTGCATCTGACCTGACGGCCAGGATCCAGGAAGATGAGCTGCGTCTCAAGAAGCTGGAGTTCGCCCATGCCATCTCTCCCCTGGAGAACCCGATGAGCATCCGCAGCCTGCGCAAGGATATCGCCCGGTTGAAGACTGAACTGACGAAGAAAAAAGCAAACGCCTAAATAGCTACCTGCTACGAGCCGAGGGCTCCGGGCTACAGGTTGAACGACAGAGTAAATTTTTAAAATTTGAGCCGAGAGCCAACGCTCGAAGCGATAGCTAAAAGCTAAATATATGTCCGAAAGAAATTTGCGTAAAACAAGAACCGGTGTGGTAACCAGTAATAAAATGGTAAAAACCATCACCGTTGCCGTAGAAAGAAAGGTAAAACACCCTATCTATGGCAAGTTCGTAAAAAAGACCACCAAGTTCCATGCTCATGACGAGAAGAGCGAATGCACCGTTGGTGATGTGGTGAAGATCATGGAAACACGCCCCCTCAGCAAAACAAAACGCTGGAGACTGGTGGAAGTGGTAGAAAAAGCAAAATAATTAGCCAGTTCCGGAAAGCCTTCTTCGGGAGGTACTGCCGGGGTAAAACATAATACAGCGATTTTGGATGGATGGTTTACATCTGAAATCTGAAATCTAAAATCTCAAATATTTACTATCATGATTCAGCAAGAAAGCAGATTAAACGTAGCTGATAATAGTGGCGCCAAAGAAGTGTTGTGCATTCGTGTGCTGGGCAACAGTGGTCAGGACTATGCCAGGATCGGCGATAAGATCGTTGTAACGGTGAAGGATGCTATCCCTGCCGGTGGTATCAAAAAAGGCACCGTGGTTAAAGCGGTGATCGTACGTACCAAAAACAAACTGCGCCGCAAAGACGGATCCTATATCCGTTTTGACGACAATGCAGTTGTACTGTTGAACGCTTCTGACGAACCCCGTGGCACGCGGATCTTTGGACCCGTAGCCAGGGAACTCCGGGATAAAGGATACATGAAGATCATCTCTCTGGCTCCCGAAGTACTGTAAGCATGAAGCTGTGCGCTACGAGCTCTGAGCTACGGGCCACGTTAAACAATAACAGTTTTAAAACAGCTGGACGCCATAAGGCCGATAGCTCAAAGCTTAAAAAATGAGCAACAGATTCAAACCTAAGTTCAATATTAAAAAAGGCGATACGGTAGTAGTGATCGCCGGTGATGACAAGGACGCAGCAAAGCCCCGCAAGGTGCTGGAAGTGTTTCCTGACAAAGCCAAAGTACTGGTGGAAGGCGTGAATATCATTACCCGCCACACCAAACCCTCCGCCCAGAATACCAAAGGTGGTATTGTGAAGAAAGAAGCCCCCATGCACATCTCTAACGTGATGCTCTGGGATGCCAAGAAGGGTGAAGGCACCAAGATCAAACGTACCCGCGAAGAAGGAAAGCTGGTACGCGTTTCTAAAAAATCAGGTGAGGTTATTAAGTAATCATACCCCCTGGTTGCCCGCCGGGCAGCCCCGGTGGTCAACTAAAAAAGGTTAAATACTACTATAATGAGCACAACAACATATAAACCGAGACTGGCAGACAAGTATAAGAATGAGGTTGTACCTGCCCTGATGAAGCGCTTCAGCTATGGCAGCGTGATGCAGGTTCCCAAACTGGAGAAGATCTGCCTGAACCGTGGTGTGAATGGCGCCGTGAGCGACAAGAAGCTGGTGGATATTGCTATTGATGAACTGTCGAATATCACTGGTCAGAAAGCTGTAGCTACCCTGTCTAAAAAGGACATCTCTAACTTTAAGCTCCGTAAGGCTATGCCCATCGGCGCCAGGGTTACCCTCCGTGGTACCAAGATGTTTGAATTCCTGGACAGGCTCATCTCTACTGCACTGCCCCGCGTTCGTGACTTCAAAGGTATTAATGACAAGGCTTTCGACGGCCGCGGCAACTATACCCTCGGTGTTACTGAACAGATCATCTTCCCGGAGATCGATATCGACAAAGTGAACAAGATCACCGGTCTGGATATCACTTTCGTTACTACGGCTGGTACCAATGAAGAAGCTTTCGAGCTGCTGAAAGAGCTGGGTATGCCGTTCAAGAACATCAAAAAAGACTAAGTAAAATATGATGCCCGTAGCCTGATCTTAGATCAGTAGCCGGTTCATCCAAAATCTAAAATTGTACTATGGCAAAAGAGTCAGTAAAAGCCAGACAAAGAAAAAGAGAACGTATGGTAGCTCAGTACGCTGAAAAGCGCGCTGCACTGAAAGCCGCCGGAGAATGGGGAAAGCTGGACGAGCTCCCAAAGAACTCTTCTACTGTTCGCCTGAAGAACCGTTGCCAGTTAACTGGCCGTCCTAAAGGTTACATGCGTTACTTTGGTCTTTCCCGCGTAACCTTCCGTGAAATGGCACTGAACGGCAAGATCCCGGGCATAAGGAAAGCCTCCTGGTAAGAGAGAAAACAGCCTGCTGTCTGTACAACCGTCGCACCAACAATGTAGCGTCGGAATACAGCATCGTATATCAATCAATTTGTGAAACTGTTTTAATATAATATACTCATGGTTACTGATCCTATAGCAGATTTTCTGACAAGAGTTCGTAATGCGCAGCTGGCTGGCCACCGGATCGTTGAGATCCCTGCCTCCAATCTGAAAAAACGCATCACGGAGATCCTGTACGATCAAGGCTATATCCTGAAATATAAATTCGAGGATGATAACAAACAAGGCGTGATCAAGATCGCCCTGAAATATGATGCTGCCTCCAAAGAGCCTGCTATCAAATCCCTCGAAAGAATCAGCCGTCCAGGTCTGCGCCAGTACGCCAGCCCCGCTGAATTCAAACGCGTGAAGAATGGCCTGGGCATTGCTATCGTGAGCACTTCCCAGGGAGTGATGACCGACAAGCAGGCCAAAGTGCAGAACGTTGGCGGCGAAGTACTGTGCTATATCTATTAATAGCACCCCCATCTGAACTGAAAAGGTCCTGGTACATTAAGCCCTGCCTATAGAGGCTGACCGGCCGGGACCACATCAAAAACATAAAAAACTGATTGAGTTATGTCTCGTATAGGTAAACAACCGGTAACTATTCCCAGCGGCGTTACTGCCAGCATCGGCAAGGACAATATCCTGGCCATCAAAGGTCCCAAAGGTGAACTGAAACAAGCTATTGACCGCGATATCAAAGTGGAGATCAATGGCAGTGAAGTGATCTTCACCCGTCCTACTGACCAGATCCGTCACCGCGCTATGCACGGTCTGTACCGCGCCCTGGTAGCCAATATGGTGAAAGGTGTTACTGAAGGTTTCAAAAGGAACCTGGAACTGGTGGGTGTAGGTTATAAAGCCTCCAACCAGGGTAATTTGCTGGACCTGTCCCTGGGTTACTCTCACAACATCCTGTTTGAAGTGCCCAACGAACTGAAAGTGGCTACCGCCCAGGAAAAAGGGCAGAACCCCACTATCAGCCTGGAAGGGATCGACAAACAGCTGATTGGCCAGGTAGCTGCCAAACTGCGCAGCCTGCGTAAACCCGAGCCTTACAAAGGAAAAGGTGTTAAATACGTTGGCGAGGTTATCCGTCGTAAAGCTGGTAAAGCTGCTGGTAAATAATTTTAAATCATAAGGTCCCCGGCAGTATCGGGGACCGCTTAAATAAAGCGCAATGAACACGAAATCAGAAAAAAAACAGAAGATCCGCTACCGCATTCGCAAGAAAGTGGCTGGTACTGCGGCCAAACCCAGGCTGGCGGTTTTCCGGAGCAACGCGGATATCTATGTACAGCTGATCGACGACGAGAACGGTAAAACGCTGGCGGCTGCTTCTTCCCGCGATAAGGACATCGCTGCCCAGAAAACTACCAAAGTGGAGAAGAGCAAGCTGGTAGGTCAGGCTATTGCCCGCAAAGCCACTGAATTTGGCATCACTATCATCGTTTTTGATCGTGGTGGCAACCTGTACCATGGCCGTGTGAAAAGCGTGGCTGATGGCGCCCGTGAAGGAGGTCTCCAGTTCTAAGCTGGCCGCCGGCAGCAGTGCCGGGTCCAAAATCGTAAATCATCTATAATCGCAAACTGATATAAATGTCAAAAGTTATTTTAAACAGAGTTAAAGCCGGCGATCTGGAGTTGAAAGAGAAAGTGGTTGCCATTAACCGTGTTGTAAAAACTACCAAAGGCGGTCGTGCCTTCAGTTTCTCTGCACTGGTTGTGGTAGGTAACGGCAACGGCGTTGTAGGCCAGGGTCTGGGTAAGGCGAAAGAAGTTCAGGAAGCTATCACCAAAGGCATTGAAGATGCCAAGAAGAACCTGATCAAAGTTCCCATCATGAAAGGTACTATCCCTCATGACCAGCTCACCAAGGTTGGCGCTGCCAAAGTACTGATCAAACCCGCCGCCCACGGTACCGGTGTAATTGCCGGAGGCAGCATGCGTGCTGTGCTGGAAAGCGCTGGTGTAACTGACGTACTGGCTAAATCTCTGGGTTCTGCTAACCCCCATAACGTGGTAAAAGCTACCGTTATGGCGCTGGCTGAACTGCGTGAGCCTATTACTGTGGCCAAGAATCGCAGACTGAACCTGAAGAAAGTTTTTAACGGATAAACGTTGATACCATGGCAAAAATCAAAGTAACACAGATAAAAAGTGCAATTGACAGGCCTGAGCGTCAGAAGCTGACCCTGAAGGCGCTTGGACTGCACAAGCTTAATGTAACCAAAGAAGTAGAAGCTACTCCCCAGATCCTGGGTATGATCCGTAAGGTGACCCACCTGGTGAAAGTAGAAGAAGCTTAATTTTGCTGACCGCCCGGCCCCGGCAGGGCGGTATTATTTCAGAACCTAAAGCGAGGGGAGATTCCCCGTTGAGTTAAAATCAAATCAACATGAAATTACATGAGATCAGGCCTGCACAAGGCGCAACGCATAAAGAAAAGAGGTTAGGTCGTGGTGAAGCTTCCGGTAAAGGTGGCACTTCTACCAAAGGTAACAAAGGTGGTCAGAGCCGTGCTGGTTACCAGCGTAAGAACGCTCACGAAGGTGGTCAGATGCCTATCCAGCGTCGTCTGCCCAAACGTGGCTTCAAAAACCCGCACCGCGTTGAATATAAAGTGTTCAACCTCGGCCAGGTAGAACACCTGGTTGAAAAGTACGAACTGAAAGAGTTCTCCCTGGAGAACCTGTACATAAATGGTTTGGTGAGCAGAACAGACCTCGTAAAAGTGCTCGGCAATGGCGAACTGAAGACCAAAGTGGACTTCAGGATCAACGCTATCAGCGACAAGGCCAAAGCGGCCATCGAAGCCTTAGGAGGGAAAGTGGAAATAGTAAAGTAATTTACGTAACTTGCAAGACGCACATAAAAATGCGTCTTTTTTGCAGGTCGGGCTCACCACCTGATCGCAAAAAAGAAACAGGTTTGCTCTCTAAGGATTCGATTCAGTGATCTTTTTAGCAAACCTGTTTCTGGTTTTTCAACAAAAGGTATCATCAAAAATTTCTGCGATCTGTGAAAAAGTTCATTCAAACGCTGAAGAATATATGGAGCATTGAGGAGTTGAGAAGTAAGATACTCGTAACACTGACCTTGATTGCCGTATATCGTTTAGGAACGCACATTGTATTGCCCGGTATCGATCCCAGCAAGATCAACACCGCAGGATCCGGCAGCGGCATCCTCGGACTGATCGATGCATTTGCCGGTGGCGCGTTCTCCCAGGCCTCTATCCTGGCCCTGGGTATCATGCCGTATATCTCTGCCTCTATCTTTATCCAGCTGATGACCATTCTCTATCCTCCTTTCCAGAAACTACAGAAAGAAGGGGAGAGCGGAAGGAAAAAGATCAACCAGTATACCCGTTACCTGACCGTAGTGGTAACCTTGCTGCAGGCAAGCGCTTATGTGGCTTACCTGAACCAAACCAACCACGAGGCCATGCTGGAGTCCTACCGTGGTTATTTCTGGCTGTCTACCACTGTTATCCTCTCTGCCGGTACCCTCTTTGTGATGTGGCTGGCTGAAAGGATCACTGACAAAGGACTGGGTAACGGTTCTTCTGTCATTATCATGGTGGGTATCCTGGCCCGTCTGCCGCAGTCCCTGTGGCAGGAGTGGGGCGCACAATCCAACAAAGGCGGCGGCGGCCTCCTGATCTTCGTGATCGAGATCGCTATCCTGATCGCCATCATCATGGGTCTGATTGTCCTGATCCAGGGTGTACGCAAAATACCGGTCCAATACGCCAAGCAGATCGTCGGTAACCGCCAGTTTGGTGGCGCCCGTCAGTTCCTGCCCCTGAAAGTGAACAGCTCCGGTGTAATGCCCATCATCTTCGCCCAGGCTATCATGTTCCTGCCCACCCTGCTGTCCAACTTCGAAACAACCCGGGGTATGGCCAAGGTGTTCAGTGACCATAGCAACTTCTGGTACATGGTGATCTATGCAGTAATGGTGATTGGTTTCACCTTCCTGTACACCGCCCTGATCTTCAACCCCAAACAGATCGCTGACGATCTGAAGCGCAATAATGGTTTTATCCCCGGCGTAAAACCCGGTCAACCCACTGCTGATTATATCGGCGCGGTAATGGATAAGATCACACTGCCTGGCGCCGTGCTGCTGGCTGTGGTAGGTATCCTGCCCGGTTTTGCACAACGCCTCGGTGTTCAGCAATCCTTCTCCACCTTCTTCGGCGGTACATCCCTGCTGATCATGGTGGGTGTGATCCTGGATACCCTCCAGCAGATCGAGACCCAGTTGCTGATGAGGCAATATGATGGTCTGATGAAGAGCGGTCGCGTCCAGGGACGCCAGGCTGTATCGCCTGCTTCCTCGATGTAAGCATAAAATACTAATTTTGCCGAAACCTGACAGCTGTAAACTTATGGTTGTCAGGTTTTGTTATTAAATGAACCAAACTGTTTTTCAGCAAATGATCCATTACAAGAATGCGGCCGAGATAGAACTGATGCGGCAAAGCGCCCTGTTGGTCAGCCAGACCCTCACCGAGATCGCGAAGGTCCTGAAACCAGGTATGACCACCCTCCATATTGACCAGCTGGTAGGGGAGATCATCCATGGTTTTGGCGGCGTGCCCTCTTTCCTCAATTTCCACGGTTATCCTTTTAACTCCTGCACTTCTGTGAATGATGTGGTAGTGCATGGTTTTCCCAATAAGAATGAACTGCAGGACGGGGATATCATTTCCGTGGATGTAGGCGTATACAAGAACGGTTTCCATGGTGATCATGCCTATACTTTTGCCATCGGCGATGTGAGCCAGGATAAATTGGACCTGATCCGCATTACCAAGGAATCCCTGTACAAAGGCATCGAGAAAGCCATGGCCGGCAACCGGGTAGGTGATATTTCCCATGCCATCCAGCAGCATACAGAAAAGAAATACGGGTATGGCGTAGTGCGGGAACTGGTAGGTCATGGCCTGGGCCGCAGCATGCATGAGGATCCGCAGGTGCCCAACTATGGCCGCCGCGGGGAAGGACCCAAGCTGAAGGAAGGATTGGTACTGGCCATTGAGCCGATGATCAATATGGGCGTGAAGGAAGTGTATACCGAAGACGACGGCTGGACCGTTCGTACTAAGGACGGCAAGCCTTCCGTGCATTTTGAACACGATGTCTGTGTGCAGAAAGGCA
This sequence comes from Candidatus Pseudobacter hemicellulosilyticus, assembly GCA_029202545.1. GTDB lineage: Bacteria > Bacteroidota > Bacteroidia > Chitinophagales > Chitinophagaceae > Pseudobacter > Pseudobacter hemicellulosilyticus. The sequence continues at coordinate 6,072,094 of CP119311.1, read as the reverse complement.
GGGCCGATATCCTGTCGGACTACAGCATCATTGAAGCAGCAGAATATGCCAATCCCAACCTGAAGACCGAGAACGCTGTAGTGCAGCCAACGACTTAGTATTTGTGAATAATGTACATTCTTCCATAGCCCGGCGGCCGCGGCTCATCGTTATTGGTGGGGGCGCCGCCGGTTTCTTTTGCGCCGTCAATGCCGCCAGGCTGGCGCCCGGCCTGTCTGTCACCATCCTGGAAAAAAGCAATAAGGTGCTGTCCAAGGTGAAAGTCTCCGGCGGGGGCCGCTGCAATGTGACCCATGCCTGCTTTTCCATTGCCGACATGGTCCGCCGCTACCCGCGGGGCGCCAATTTCCTCAAGAAGGCCTTCCATCATTTTTTTACTGAAGACACTATTGCCTGGTTCGGGGAGCGGGGCGTGGCCCTGAAAACAGAGGCGGATGGCCGTATGTTCCCGGCCAGCAACAATTCCGGGACAATCATCGACTGCCTGGTGGCCGAGCTGAACCGCTATGGCGTGGAACTCAGGCTGCAGGCCGATGTCCGTGAGTTGAGCCGTCAGCCAGAAACCGGTATTTACCAGGTGCAGCTGGCCAATGGCCGCTCACTGGAAGCCGAGTATATCTGTGTTGCCTGTGGCGGTTTTCCTAAAGACAGTATGTTTGACTGGCTCCGGCCTCTGGGCCATACCATTGAAGCGCCGGTCCCTTCACTGTTCACCTTCAATATGCCGGGTAATCCCATCACCGGGCTGATGGGCGTAGCGCTGGATGCGCAGGTGCGCATTACCGGTAGTAAGCTGCAGGAACAGGGGCCTGTGCTCATCACCCACTGGGGGCTGAGCGGACCAGCCGTATTGCGGCTCTCTGCCTGGGGTGCAAGGGAACTGGCGGCCAAAGATTACCAGTTCAGTATCCTGGTGAACTGGCTGCCCGCTTACAATGAACAGAGCCTCCGGGAGAAACTGCAGCAGCTGCGGTATGAACTGGCGGGACAGAAAACAGGGCAGCGCAATCCACTGGAGCTGCCGCAAAGACTCTGGGAATACCTGCTGGAGCAGTCTGGCATTAATATGGATACGCGCTGGGCCGACCTGCCCGCCAAAGAGCAGAACAAGCTGATCAGGAACTGCTGTGCGCAGGAGCATACCGTGAAAGGGAAGACCACTTTCAAGGAAGAATTTGTAACAGCCGGCGGTATCGCATTAGCTACCGTAGAGGCAGGCAGCATGCAGAGCAAACTATTGCCCGGCCTGTTCTTTGCGGGGGAGATCCTGGATGTGGACGGCGTTACGGGCGGCTTCAATTTCCAGCATGCCTGGACCAGCGGCTTTATAGCCGCTACCAGCATCAGCAAACTGGCCACTGCAGAATAGTTAGTACGGGCTATAAGCAGCCTGCAAAAATTATCTCAGCTGTCCTATTTCGCTACTCTTTCGGGCCTGGTCCTTTCCACTTTGGCAACCAGTTCTACTTTTTCCCCTTCCCCATTTTCGGCGCCTTCAGCAGGAGCAGTGGCTTTACCCAGGAGTCTCCTGTGGTAATTGATCTGTCCCAGGTGATAGTGGAAATGGTTGATGAGCTGGAACATAAAAAACTGGGTAGTCATGGGCTCACCATAGACCTGGATAGGATATTCTTTCTCCAGTTGTTTTTTACTGAGTTGTTCCAGTGTGTCCTTCACCGCTATACGTGCAGCCTCTACTTCATCGAGCAATTTTTTGCGTGTGATATTTTTGAGGGAGAATTCAGCATCGCGGTTCCTGACATAACCACTATCGTTCAGCACAGCACCTAAAAAATGCTGGAGGGAACCTGTCAGATGCAGGCAGAGATTGCCTCCGGTGTTACTGATCCCTTCCTGCAGGGTCCATAAACTGGCGTCGTCGGGGTACTGGTTGATCTCGGCGGCAAGTTTGTCTAACCCCTGATCAAAGAGTTGAATTAAAGTCGGCGTGATCATCTAATCAATGATTGAGTGAATTGGATTGGAAAACTGGAATAAATGTAGTCGAAAAGATTTTTGTGGGAGAAGGTTTTCACAAAAATAATATGGTTGTGGGAAAACTATTGACGGGGAACAAGAAAAATCTTCCACCAGGAGAAAAAAGAAGGGTAAAAGGGTTGGATTGGCACAGTTATGAAACAGAAAACCGGGTAAGCAGGAGCAAAGGGACAACGAGGAGTTGAGAACGAATGCCTTGGCAGCAGGCAGACAGGTGAGCGGTGTTGAAGGAACGGTATGAAAACCGGAAAAGAACGGTGGGACGAACCGGGAAAAGAGCTGGCGCGATGCAAAAAGTGGCTCAACTATTCTGAATAGCCCGCTGGTTCGATGAGCGGGCAGCTGTACACTGCTATGGTGTGCAGGCATGCTGCCATTGCTAGTAGGAAGTTTGCCCGGCAGAAGGCTGAAAAGAAGGATTCGGAACAAGGCATGCCGGCGTCCGGGAGCGGGCTGGGAGAGGGGAGGGAAAAATAAATAGCGTACCCATGTCAAAGTATTCAGAACCAGTCTTTTACAGCAGTAAAAAAAAGCAGAAAACCCTTTCTGTTAGCGGAATTAGGCGTATCTTTGCTCCCCCGAAATCAAATCCCTTCGGGTTTTATTATGTTTCAAAATTTCATTGTTAAACAACTAAACGCTGATGCACAGGAGACTTCCGGCGCACCGGAAGCTGCAGCGACAACAACAGCACCTGAGCAAGTGCAGCCGCAAGAGCTGCCTCAAGCGCAGCCTCAACCTGCTGCCGTTATTGAAGATGCAGGTGCGCATGATGATTTTGACTGGAGCATTGACAAACGCAATGTTGCTGCTTACAGCAAAGAAGAAAAAGCGAAGTACGATGTTGTGTACGACAGTACTTTCAAGACTGTTACCGACGGTGAACTGGTAAGAGGTCTGGTAGTTGCCATGACCAAAACTGACGTGGTGATCAACATCGGTTTCAAAAGTGATGGTCTGGTTTCCCTGAATGAGTTCCGTGACATTGCTGGTCTGAAAACCGGTGATGAAGTGGAAGTAATGGTAGTGGAAAAAGAAGACAGGGAAGGTCATCTGAACCTGAGCCGCCGTCAGGCCCGTATTACCCGTGCCTGGGAGCGTATCGTTGAAGTACACAAGACCGGCGAAGTTATTACCGGTACTGTTACCTCTAAAACGAAAGGTGGTCTGATCGTGGATGTATTCGGTATGGAAACATTCTTACCGGGCAGCCAGATTGACGTTAAGCCTGTAACTGATTACGATCAGTTTGTTGGCAAGACCATGGAGTTCAAGGTAGTGAAGATCAACGAAGCTATCAAGAATGCCGTAGTATCCCACAAGGCCCTCATCGAGAGCGATATCGAAGCACAACGTGCAGAGATCATGAGCAAACTCGAAAGAGGTCAGGTGCTGGAAGGTACTATCAAGAATATTACCGATTTCGGTGCGTTCATGGACCTCGGCGGTCTGGACGGCCTGCTGTATATCACCGATATCAGCTGGGGACGTATCAGCCACCCGAGCGAGGTGCTGAAACTGGACCAGAAACTGAAAGTGGTGGTACTGGATTTCGACGACGAGAAAAAACGTATCAGCCTTGGCCTGAAACAACTGACCCCGCACCCTTGGGATATCCTGCCCGAGAATGTGCATGAAGGTGCTGTTGTGAAAGGTAAAGTGGTGAACATCGAAGATTACGGTGCATTCCTGGAGATCATGCCTGGTGTAGAAGGTCTGGTGCACGTAAGCGAGATCACCTGGGCCAATACCCCCATCAACGCCAAAGAATTCTTCAAACTCGGTGACGAATACGAAGCTAAAGTGGTTACGCTGGACAAAGACAATCGCAAGATGAGCCTGTCCATCAAACAAATGAGCGAAGATCCCTGGAGCACTATCGAAACCAAGTTCCCCGAAGGAAGCCGCCACAACGGCCTGGTGAAAAACATCACTCCTTACGGTGTGTTTGTTGAACTGGCTCCCGGCATTGGTGGTATGATCCACATCAGCGACCTGAGCTGGCTGAAACGCTTCAACCACCCCTCTGAGTACACCAAGGTAGGTGAGCGTATCGATGTGGTGATCCTCGGTATCGACAAGGACAACCGCAAACTGCAACTCGGACATAAACAACTGGAAGAAGATCCCTGGAATGCCCTGCAGGATACCTTCGCTGTAGGTTCTGTACACGAAGGCACTATCATTCGCAGGGACGACAAAGGCGGTATTGTGCAGTTACCTTACGGTCTGGAAGGCTTCGCCCCCAACCGTCACCTCTCCAAAGAGGATGGTACCAGCATGAAAGCTGATGAAGCAGGCCAGTTCATGGTGATCGAATTCGATCGCAATGAAAAGCGCATTGTTGTATCACATACACGTCTCTGGGAACAAACCAAAGTAGACGAGAAAGAAGCCGTCCGCAAGGAAGCCCGTGCTGAGTCTGACAAGACGAAGAAAGCTGTTAAGAATATCCAGAGCAAGGTAGAGAAAGCCACTTTAGGTGATCTCGGCGCCCTGGCTCAGATCAAGGAGAAACTGAAACAGGAAGAGAAAGAAGGTGGCGAAGCTACCGGCAGCACTGAGAACAATCAGTAATTGATCTTTCAAGTAATACTTTAAAGGTTGAAGTGTGGTCAAACACGCTTCAACCTTTTTCTTTGCCCGCTGGCGATTGCTGCAAATTCCGGTCCGGTACAAAGCTGCCTGTTGGCCCTGCTTTTGAATGATCTCCTGCCGGTGTTGCAACTGCCCTCGCAGGCCAACCAAACACTTTCTGCCAAGGACACTGTTGCTCCCTATTCTCTTCGCAAATCAGATGCAGCAAGAATGACTTGAAAAGCGCTGAAACTATTCTATACACAGCCACCGTCACAGTTAATGGCAAAAAACATCGGCATTTGTGTACTTTTTACAACTTAACTGATGCATATACGTAGTTTCCCGGAATGTTTATGATTGAAAGAGCTTTTACGGGTATTTTTATGCTATATGTAATTATGTTATTATCTTTGGCCCTTCCTGGCCTTTTCGAGAAATCTTGCAATAACCCCTTTACTGATTAAGCGCTGATCGTAGCTTATTGCTATAATCTTCCCCTGTTGGCGGACCGGGACAAGGTTATGGATTTATACCCTTTAAACTATCATCTTTATGGAAACATCTGGTAAAGGAAAGTCTTTACTAACTTTCATCGTTATCATTATCATCATTTTCTTCTTTCACTATTGTGATTCCCCGCGATAGTCAGTCTATCCGGGTTCAGTTGTTGATCCTACCTTATTTTATTATTGCCGGAACAGCTACAGGCTGTTCAGCACCGCTTCAGTAAAATCCGGCAGTCCATTCAATTTCAGATCGGCTGCATCCCATTTGGTTTCCTGTGCGTGATGAGGCGCAGGGATCACCACACATTTCATCCGGGCCGCCTTGGCGGCAATCATGCCATTGAAGGAATCCTCAAAGCAGATACAATGCAGCGGGGATGCCTGCAAGGCTTCTGCGCAGTTGAGGTATACCTGCGGGTGGGGCTTGCCATACGGTAACTCTTCTGCAGAGGCCGTGGCCTGTAGGTAATGACGGATCCCGAGTTTATCGGCTACTACATCTACCAGGGCGTGGGGGGAAGAGGTAGCCAGCCCGATCTTAAAATCTCTTTCTTTGAAGAATTCAAAGATGGTATCAGCGCCGGGCATGGGCAGGGCTTTGGCGCCGATCTTCTCAATGGCTTTGCTGATGATGGTCTCTTCGGCGGCAACGGCATGTTTCAAGTCTACCTTGAACCAGCTGAACCACCAGTGGATCCATTCGCGGGTGCGCAGTCCGGTGGAGCTATGGTATTGGTGGGGCGTGAGGCTGATATTGAAGTTTTCCAGGGTCTCTTTGCCTGCTTCTTCCCAGTAGGGTTCTGAGTCAATAAGCAGTCCATCCATGTCGAAGATGACGGTAGTAGGTTTCATAGCCCGCAAAGATACTATAAAAGCAACGGGCCGGTCATCCAGGATGACCGGCCCGTTGCTTTATAATAACTATTTAACGCAGGCCAAAGACCACCTCTACTTCAAAGCGCAGCTTGATCTTTTTGAAATCAATACCACTGTCATATACATCAGCTTTGTACTTGGCGTCCATGACCACATTGGATAGCATCGCTTGTGAGCCGCGATAGGGCTGTACCATTATATCCTGTGGTTCTACAATTTTGATGGCATTATACACCTTCTCATTAATAGCTTCTGCTAGGTACACCGCTTTTTCTTTGGCTTCTTTCACCGCCTGGATCTTCAGTTGTTTGCGGTACTCCGTCATTTTGCTGTGCCAGGTCCTGACGATCCGGAAATTCTGTGTGGCGTCATCATCCAGCAGGTTCACCAGCTCGTCCATTTTCCGGCTGTTGGTGAACTTGATCTGGTAAGAAATGCTGGCGTTCATCTCCTCCTTTTTTTTGCGTTTGGTGAGCCAGGGATTGGCGGTATAACCATCGTAGGAAGCGATGGAGATCAGGCTGTCGGCCAGGCCGATGCTCCGGCATTTTTCCAGGAAATCCGTCTTTATCTTTTCCAGGCTGGTCTTATTGCCTTTCTTCTCATATTCTTTCAGGTCAATTACCACATAGATCTCATCAGGGACTATTTCCATTTCCGCACTGCCACTGACGGTAACGGTCCTGCGGGAGTCTGCAACAACAGGGGTTTCCTGTGCAAAGCTGGCAACTGTCATCAGTACCAGGGCGCTCATGGCGATCATCTTTTTCATACGTACTATTTTTTGTTATTGTGGGCCATCGCATACTGCTATCGGCAACCGGGAATTAGTTTGTTATTATCCGGATGTGAAAAGTAAACAGATTACACAAGGCCCCCAACCCGGAAATTAATGACCGGAGGTTTATTAACATTTCCTTAAATTGGCAGCCAATCAAATTCAATCCATGTCATTCTGGGAGAAGGTCAGGCAGGTCAATATTGTGCGGAAGGTAGTGTATGCGGTGGTAGGGATTGTTTCCTATCCCGGATTGACCATTGTTAATAAACTGCATATCAGCGGGACCGAACATATCAGCAAGCTGCCGAAAAAGAACGTCCTGTTCGTGAGTAATCACCAGACCTATTTTGCCGATGTGATCACCTTCCTGCATATTTTCTGTGCAGTGAAATGGGGTAAGATGAATAAGCTGGGCATTCCCTATTACCTGTTGAATCCTTTCACCCGGGTATATTATGTAGCAGCGGAGGAAACCATGCGCGCCAGCTTTATCAGCCGGCTTTTTACCATGGCCGGGGCCATTACTGTCAAAAGGACCTGGCGCTCTGAAGGCAAGGAAGTAAGGCGGGGCCTGGACCCTTCGGATACGCGCAAGATCACGCGGGCCCTGGAAAGCAACTGGGTCATCACTTTCCCGCAGGGTACTACCAAACCTTTCTCGCCCGGGCGCAAGGGTACTGCCATGATCATCAAAATGTGCCGGCCCATTGTGGTGCCGGTGGTGATCAATGGTTTCTGGCGTGCATTCGATAAAAAAGGATTACGCTTCAAAAAGAAGGGGAGCATGCTGACCGTCCGGTTCAAGGAGCCTATGGACATTGATTATGACGCCCCGCCGGAAGTTATCCTGGAGCAGGTCATGTTTGCCATTGAGCAGAACCGGGAAAGGCAGTTTAAGGTACCTGAAAGAGCGCCTTCAGCTCAGTAGCATCCGCAGGTTTCATTTTTCCACCCAGGATAAGGCGCAGTTGCCGCCGGCGCAGGGCGCCTTCAAACAGATTTTTTTCTTCGGTTGTTTCCGGCAGCAGCCGGGGTACCGGCCTGGGATTACCGTTGGGATCCAGGGCTACAAAAGTGTAATAGGCTTCATTGCTGGGGTAGCGGTACTGGTGGATAGCGTCCTCGCCCCATACCCGCAGGTGTACTTCCATGGAAGAGTTGAAGGCACGGGATACGGTAGCTTCAATATGTACTACATTGCCCAGCTTGATGGGACTTTCAAAAGAGATATTATCTACAGAGGCCGTCACTACAGGAGCGGCGCAATGTTTCATGGCGGAAAGGGCAGCGGCTATATCCATCCAGTACATCAGCCGGCCGCCCATCAGGTTACCAAAGGTATTGGTATCGTTGGGCAGGACCAGCTCGGTCATCACTACAAAAGAGTCTGTAGCCTTTTTTTCTTTAAGATCCATCAGGGTAATTTTTGCAAAGATAATAAACTAACAGTAGTTAGGGACTACCATAATGTTCATTAAATCATATAGTTATTTTTTCCAGATCAGCCAGGAATGCGTCATCGGCGTCAGCGCCAATGCCAGGTGCTCCGGGTATTTCCAGGATAAAGCCATTGTAATTTACGCCGCCGGTAACCGGATCAGCCTTGTGGCCCAGCATGCAGGTATCCATATCGTAGAAGATAATATTTTCCTGCGAGAGGGCAAAATGGGCAAAGGCCGTGAGCGCCACACGGCTTTCCAGCATACCGCCCATCATACAGGGAATATGGTGCTGTGCGCAGACGGCACTGATCTGTCGGGCTTCCAGCAGACCTCCTGATTTGGCAAATTTGATATTGACATAATCACAGGCATCGGCATGGATCAGGCGCAGGGCGTCATGATGGTCAAATACGCTTTCGTCCGCCATGATCTTTACGGGTGAATTTCTCCGCAGGTCGTGCAGCTTATCATCATCCCAGTATCGCATCGGCTGTTCGCAGAACTCAATGCTGTAGGGGCTGATGGCCTGCAGGGCAAAAAGGGCGTCCTCATAACTCCAGCCCTGGTTGGCGTCTACCCGCAGCAGGACGCCGTCGCCGGCCGCTTCCCGGATCCTTTTGATCCTTTCCACGTCTTCAGCTGGGTTCTTCCCCAGCTTTACTTTGAGGATACGTACGCCGCGCTGTACAAAATCCGCGGCTTTGGCGCCCATATTTTCCGGCGTATCAATACCAATGGTGAGGTCGGTCTCCAGCGGTTTCAGCTCCCCGCCCAGGTACTGGTACAGCGGCTTTCCGGCCTGTTTGGCGGCCAGGTCAAACAGGGCCATATCAAAAGCGCTTTTGATAGTGCTGTTGAAAGCGGTAAAAGCATGCAGTTCCTGCATACGCTCTTCAATAGCAAAGGCGTCCTTACCTTTCCAGAGGGCGGCAAAATCTTTGGCCATCTCAAAGCAGGTAGCCTGTGTTTCACCCGCAATCATAGGGAAGGCGGAGCATTCTCCCACGCCATAGAAACCCTCATCCGTATGTATGCGGATAAAGGTATTCTGGGCATAATGCATGGTGCCGGTGGCTATGGTGAACGGATACATCGGAATGCTGAACTTCCAGATCTCCGTCTTGATTATAATCATACTTGCAAAATACCATCTTTAACTTACTTTTGCGCCTAACATTTGTTAGTACTATGGACAATCCTCACCCCCTCATTTCATTCGATAATACCGAATACGCTTTCGCTTACAAGAGCGACAAAGAGCTGAAAAAGGCTCGTTTTCTTTTCTCTTCCATGGGATTTCCCGCAGTTGTAAAATGGGGTACCCGGCTTACACCCTGGGCTATCCGCTCCGGCCTGCCCATCAAAGGGTTGATCCGCAGCACCATTTTTGAACAGTTTGTAGGTGGCGAAACCCTGGTGGAGACTGCACAGGTGGCTGATAAACTGGGCCGGTTTAAGGTCCAGGTGATCCTCGATTATGGCGTGGAAGGTAAAGAGGGGGAGGATAACTTTGACCATGCCTGTGAGGAGTTTGTGAAAGTGATCCGTTACTGCGATACACAACCTAATATGCCTTTCATGAGCGTGAAAGTGACCGGCCTGGCCCGTTTTGGCCTGCTGGAAAAACTGGACGCTGCCGCTGATGCATCCAGCGGGTATCAGGGCCGGATCAATACAGACGGGCTCACTGATGGGGAGAAGGAGGAATGGGAACGGGTGGAAAAACGCATGGATACCATTGCCGCCGCCGCCGCTCAGACCAAGGTTAGTGTACTGGTGGACGCAGAGGATTCTTGGATCCAGGACCCTGTTGACGCCCTCACCATGAAAATGATGGCCAGGTACAATAAAAGCAGGGCTGTGATCTTCAACACTATTCAGCTATACCGCCATGACCGCTTCGCCTTCCTGAAGAATAGCTACGAACAGGCCACACAGCTGGACTATGTCCTGGGCGCCAAACTGGTACGCGGCGCCTACATGGAAAAGGAAAGGGAACGCGCCCAGGAAAAAGGGTATACTGATCCCATCCAGGCTGATAAAGCGGCTACTGACCGCGATTATGACGCTGCTGTCCGTTTCTGCGTTGATAACCTGGACAGGATCTCGCTGATCGTAGCTTCGCATAATGAGCTGAGCAGTCTGCTGACCACACAGCTGATGGATGCCAAGAAGATCCCGCATAACCACCCACATGTACATTTCTCGCAACTGTTTGGCATGAGCGATAATATCACTTTTAACCTGGCCAGGGCCGGCTACTCAGTCAGCAAATACCTGCCCTTTGGTCCTATTGGTGATGTAGTGCCTTACCTGATGCGCCGGGCCCAGGAGAATTCTTCCGTGGCCGGTCAGACCGGACGTGAGTTGGGACTGATCCGCAAGGAAATGAAACGCAGGGCCAACTGATAGCTGCTCCCCGTAGTAGCGGAAATTGCTGCTGATTAAAATAGCTATAACTATAAAAATGGCCGCCTCAAACCTTTTTGAGGCGGCCGTTTTAGTATGTTACCTGTGTGAGCGCTGTCCAACAGCCATTACCAGGCGGCTACGAGCTTCCTGTATTTATTATACAGCTTTGTCGCCGCCATCACCGGATCGCCGGAAGGCTTTGTTGCATAAGATTTTCGGGTTTTCACCCATTGCCATTCCCATTCCGACAATGCTTTATTGATGCCTTTTTTGTCCAGTTCTTTTCCTTCGACCAGGGATTTTTCTGCTGTGGTAAAAAAGTACTGCCAGCGTGGTTTGTAAAAATCACTCAGCAAACCGGACCATTGCCGGCAGGAGTATTCGTAGAGGGGACAGTTTTTATCACCCCATAGGGTAACCAGGTTTTTGGCGTTTTGTTCGTACAGGTTCTTTTCCTCGTCATTTGTTCCCCATGCCCTGGCGTCTGCTACCCATGTGCCCAGTAAAAAGTCTTTGTGCGTAGCCAGCAGGGTGTCCATATCGTCTATCAGCGTCAGCAGTTGCGCACTGTATTTTTTAAAGGAAGCCAGGTCCTTGCTTTTGTAAGCGGCAGCCATTCGCTGCTGTACCGGTAAGGCATAATCCGCAAGGATCTGCCTGGTCAGGTCTGCCAGGTCATATTGAAATCCGCTGCTGTTCTTGCAGGCCGGCCCTGCTTTGATGAGGGCGTCCCATGCGGGCAACAGATCGGTGGCGGTATAGTTGAGCCTTGTTCTGGCCCATCTTGTCATAGAATCCAGCGTTGGCCGGGCCTGAATGATGGACTCGGCGCCATCCCGGATGTTTTTGTTGGCAGGTACGGCATAGGCTGTTTTACGGAGTATTTCCCAGGCTGCGATGGCATTTTTATCGGCTTTCCCGTAGCGGTTACGTACATACCGTGGCAGCCACTGGTTGAGGTCTATGGGGCTGTTGCGCCAGGTATGTTCCGTCATTAATTCATACATCACCGGGTTTTGTTCTATGCCTTCCATGGTGAGTCCAATACCCTGTAATTTTCCGCTGGCGGGGTTATTCAAGGCTTTTGCGGGTTCGGAGGCAACGGCTTCCATTCTGCCGAACAGGTTATTGTTACCGCCGAAATTGTGCAGCATATTCCATATCCAGGGTTTCCCGTAAAAAGATTCCGTGCGTTTCCAGACGGGTTCTATTTCTGTAGCGAGGTCCAGGATGATCATTTTATCATCCGGCACCGCTTTGAGCAGGGCTTCGGTCTGCGGCTGTTTCCAGAACTTCCTGTCGCTGTAAAAAAGCCAACCCTGCATTACCCAGACTGCGGCGGTATCTGCCTGGTGCATACCATCGTATATCCGTGCGGTGAGCTTTGATAAATAGGAAGGCTCATCAGAGGGCGGTTCGTTCTCATTAAAGGTATCGGCGCTGTACAGGTGATCTGTGCCCAGCAATTCGGTCTGCTTTACAAGGAATCTTTTACCTATTTCAGCAAACAGCGGGTCTTCCGCATCCAGGATATAGGTATCTGCAAAACCATTGTGCCAGTTGGTGGCTTTTAACCTGGCGTTGGGATATTTCTTTTTGAATGCTGCGGGCACGTGACCTGTAAATGCGGGCAGTACGGGTTTCATGCCCAGTGCGCGCTGGCGTTGCACTATTTTCTTTTGCAATTCAAAATGACTTTGCATCCAGCTGAGCGGCAGCGGCCCGCCCCAGCCATCCAGGTTGCCCATCCAGAACCAGGAAAAATAGGCAGGCCCTGAGAAAAAATCACTGAGGTCCGCATCGGTGAACCCCATTTCCTTATAAGTGAGATACCAGGTGTATTCTTCGCCCGTGATAGCCAGGGGCATGTTAATGCCATGCAGCGCCATCCAGTCTATCTCCTTTTCCCAGCGGCTCCAGTCCCACCAGGCCATGCTGTAATTGAAGGTGCAGTAATTGAGGTAATACCTGTACTGGTAAGGAGATCTTTTCTGGATTGTTCCGGAGGGCATTGGCAATACCTTTGGCAGCTCCATATTGGCGCCGTTCCAGGTGATCTGGGCGTGACAGTATTCTGTGAGGTAATAGTACAATGCCGACGCAATGGCTACACCATCATTCCCCTTTAATACGATCTTGTTCTTTTCAGCAGCGATCTCAAAATAATCATTACCGGCCTTTGCCGCCTGTTGCTTTACCACAAATCTGTCAGCGTGTGCGGGTATTATCCGTTGGATCAGTTCTTTGCAGGCGTCTGCATTTACCTGTCCCTGCGAAACATTCAGGAAAACGACGGCTACCAAAGCCGGTAACAACTTTTTGATCATACGGGAGCAATTTTTTAAACAGCGGTCTTTAGAAACTAAAATAATTTATCGGTTAGTAGTAATAAAATAAAGTTGACAATTTGCTGATCCAGGATAATCAAAGGCCAATTCTTTTTTGTCAGATTAGCGCTTTGAATAATATCAGGGTTTCCTGACCGTTATTTTCCTCTCCGCCTTAACCAGATCAGGCCGTAGCCAATGGCCATCAGCGCCGGAAGAATTCCGGTAAAGATGATCTTGCTGATCTTGAATCCAGTTTATATTAAACGGGGATCATTATCCGTAAATAGTGGACTACAATACAACAAAAAGGGTTTTGGCCAATCTGCTGCCATTGGCAGCAGATTGGCCAAAACCCTGTAAAGCCTACTGAATCCCCCCTTAGCAGGTCTGTTACTTATTTATGATAAGATATTCCTTCTTTTCTATGCCGATACCTTTCAGGCGAAGCGATTGCCATTGCCGGGGTAGCCTGGTAGGCAACTGTACAATCCCGTTGCGGGTGATGTCCAGTCCGCCAAAGCCATTGAGGAAAGCCTGGAGCAATCCACCGGCGCCGGTAGCAAAATAGGGATTGGTGCCGCCCCTGGTCTCAGCAATAACGCCGAAAGGAGGCAGCGCATTGGGATGCAGCCCTTCCTTGAAAGCGGTCAGTGCTTTTTCAGGATCACCGATCCGGGAATAGATCACCGAAAACACGGAGTGGGACATGGCCGGACCATCGCCTACCCTGGGATAATAATATTCCAGGTTGAGCAGGGACAGGCGGTTGTCAGTGATCTCTTTCAACGGGTAGGAGAGCAGGTTCACATCTGCCTGCTTGATCTTTTCTCCATTGTAGCGGCTATGCTCTTTCACTACCCCGTCGGGGAAGCTTTCAATCTTTATTTTACCGGCTACTTCCAGCCATAGTTGATCCGGTTTCTTTTTCAGCAGGCGGGCGGCTTCTGCGGCATAGCGCAGATTTGCTTTTGCCGCTGCATTGGTGAAAGCGTTATTGTCCACGTTCTCTGCCCACTCGTCGGCGGCTACAACGTTGTTGATATCATAGTGGTCGCCGTTCTTCTCTACCCGGCTCAGCCAGAAATCGGCTGTTTCCTTCAGGAGGGGATAGCCCTTCTCTTCCAGCCAGGTAAGGTCGCGGGTAACACAATAAAAGTTCCAGGCCGCAATCCCTATATCGGCAGTGATATGGTGTTCAAAAGGACCGGAGAGCGCATATACAGGCGTTTCCTCAAAACCGCTTTCAGCACTTTCCCAGGGAAACATGGCGCCTTTATAGCCATTGACCTGTGCATTCTTTCTGGCAGCTTCCAGTCGTTCAAAACGATATTCCAGCATGGATCGGGCCATCTCCGGCTGCAGCAGGAGAAGGGCAGGGAACATCCAGATCTCCGAATCCCAGAAGATATGACCACTGTACCAGAGATTGCTGAGACCCATAGGTGGAATGGAATAGGCGCTTCCTTCCCGGGCAAAGGAATACAGGTGGTAGATCATCTGCCGGATATCCAGCTGCATGGCGTCGTCGCCTGTCAGCTCTATATCGCTCTCCCATAGTTTTTCCCAGGCGGCCTTGTGCTTGTCCAGTAATCTTTGTTTGCCTTCCAGCTGTGCGAAGGCAAGCATGCGCTGGGATTGATTCAGTGGGTCCGTATTCTGCCTGGAGCTGATCATGGCGCCCAGCAGGGCCACGGAAAGATCCTTTCCCGCATCAAGGGTTTGCATAAATTCCGTATACTGGTCATTGTTGCCGAATTGCAGTTCGGGTATGGCTTTCCCTTCCGCCATAAAACTGCTGGAGGCCGCCAGCTGAACGGCGCCAGTAGGACTTAGTGCCGTGGTGCTGGTCATTTTGATGGCGGAATGATGCGGTGGCTTCAATTCATATTTTGCCTGCTGGCGATTGTTAAGGATGCCGGGCATACTGATAGCTGTCCTGAATTCCAGCTTTATTTTCTGCAGGGCCTTTACCTGTATGTCCAGCAGGCTCACATAGGGCAGGTGCCGGAGCGAATAAATAGTGTAGCTGATAATGGCTTTGTCCCCCACTGTAAAAGAGGTGGTGAGCGCTCCTTCTTTGAGGTGCAGCACCTGCTGATAGTCTTTCACCTGGTCATTGCGGGTGATCAGCTCGCCATCCACCTTTACCTGCAGGCCCAGTGGATTGAGCGTTTCCAGCAGATGGCTTACCCTGTCTCGTTCATATACATCATATACCCCGTTCATGATCACCCGCTGCCACTGGAAGGGGTGGGGGGAAGATACAAATCCTGTAATGCCATTGGCTACGGTAACAGCTGCATATTTTCCGGGAACGATGTCTTTGGCAATGATCTCCCAGTTCTTTTTTTGTGCGATGGTGGATGCACCCAGGCAAAGCGCGAGGGCCATCAGCAATATCCTTTTCATTCCTGACATATTAGTACATTATTGATAATGAAATTCATCCTGCAGGCCGCCGATGGATACCCTGAAGGCGCCTGGCTCGGTTACGGACCGCAAGGTAGCATCAATGAATGATAATTGCTCCGGGCTGATCTCAAAAGTGACCGTCTGCCGCTCGCCCGGTTGCAAGGCTATTTTCTGGTAACCGCGCAGCCTTTTTACTTCCGGCGTAATGGAAGCCACCAGGTCGCTTGTATACAGCAGAACGGTTTCCTTACCGGTGCGCTGGCCGGTATTGCTGATATCCACTGATACCCTGAGCCTGCCGTTTGCTGTCAGTGTTTTGCTGCTCAGCTGCAGGTTGCTGTAGGAGAAACGGGTGTAGCTGAGGCCATGACCAAATTCCCACTGGGGTGAAAATCCATGCGGATCAACATCGGCCCCTTCTGTATACTTATGGTAATATGGGAGCAGGCTGTTGGGGTGCCGGGGGTAGGTATAGGGCAGCTTACCGCTGGGATTGATGCTGCCGGTGATAATATCTGCGATGGCGTTGCCGCCTTCGTTGCCAGGCAGGTAGGCCAGCAATACAGCGGATACCAGGGGTTCAATGGAGGAGATTACTCTTGGCCTTCCTTCTGCCAATACCAGTATAACCGGTTTGCCTGTACGGGCGGCGGCGCTGGCCAGTTCCAGCTGAGGAGCTGGCAGGGTAAGGTCATGTATATTCCCGAAGTTCTCCGTGTAGCTGTTCTCCCCCAGGCAGAGCAGGATGAGATCTGCCTCTTTTGCCTTTTCAGCTAAGGCAGACAGGTCTCCGGTGCTTTCAAAGCCGCAGCCTTCCAGGTATTGCAGGTTGTTGCCAAAACGCTCCTGCAGGGCTTCGAGGATAGTGTTCCTGTCTTTTTCTGTTTCATCACTGTTGTCGCCCTGCCAGTTTCGGCTCCAGCCGCCGTTGAGGGCCCGCATGGAGCTGGCGGCAGGCCCTGCCACCAGTATCTTTTTACCGGTGCTGAGCGGCAGGATATCCTGGTCATTTTTCAGCAGGGTGATGGATTCAGTGGCGGCAGTGTAGCTTAATTGCTCGTGTTCCGGACCGGCAAACAGCGGGTAATCATCCGGGTTGCCAACGGGGTTGGTAAACAGGCCGGCATAGAATTTAACACGCAGGATGCGTGTTACGGCATCGTTGATGCGGGCCATGGGTATTTTCCCTTTTTTGACCAGGGCAATCAGCGCTGTGGTGAAGGAAAAATCGTCCGGCACCATGCTCATATCAATGCCGGCATTGATGGCCATGGCAATGGCTTCGCTGTGGTCACTGGCCACATGGTGTCGCTGGAACAGGTACTTGATATCCTGCCAGTCGGACACCAGCAGGCCTTTGAACTGCAGTTCGTTCTTCAGCAGGTCGGTCAGTATCTTTTTGTTGATATGCACGGGTATGCCGTTGATCTCGGCACTGTTGATCATGATGGTTTTGGCGCCCTGGGCGATGGCTGCTTTAAAAGGAGGGAGATAATATTCCCGCAGCTCCCGGTCCGGTATCCAGGCGGGGGTGCGATCGTGTCCTGATAGCGGGGCGCTATAGCCGACAAAATGTTTGAGGCAGCTGGCCACCTGGTATTTGTTCAGTGATGGGCCGTTGCCCTCGTACCCGGCAATAGTAGCTATGCCCAGCCTGGCGGCCAGGTAGGGATCTTCCCCATATCCTTCCCACAGCCTTGGCCAGGAAGGGTTACGTCCCAGGTCCAGCACGGGGCTAAAGGTCCATGGGATAAAGCAGGCTCTTGTTTCATAAGCCGTTGCTTCGGCGATCTTTTTGACCAGGTCGTTATTGAAGGAAGCGGCCATGCTTATCTGCTGCGGGTAGAGGACGGACTCAGCGCAATAGTTGTTGCCATGAATAGCGTCAATGCCGTAGAGTACGGGAATGGCCAGCCGTTCCTTCAGCGCAACCTGCTGGATGTCGGTGATCCGTTTTTGCCAGGAGCGCAGGGACTGGGCATTGCCGCCTACATTGAGAATAGAGCCCACCTTGTACCGGGAGATGGCTTCTTTGAGTTTTTCAGGGTCTACCTCGTAGGGCTCAGTGATCTCTCCCTTAGTCCTTTTCAGGATGCCTTCCACGGTGATCT
Source organism: Candidatus Pseudobacter hemicellulosilyticus (assembly GCA_029202545.1). Lineage (GTDB taxonomy): Bacteria > Bacteroidota > Bacteroidia > Chitinophagales > Chitinophagaceae > Pseudobacter > Pseudobacter hemicellulosilyticus. The sequence goes on along the minus strand of CP119311.1, from coordinate 6,054,646 downwards.
GGGTCATCTGTCCTGCTTTTTCTTCAAGGGTCATCCGGTTAACGAGTTCCGCGATCCGCTTTTCCGTTTGCGCCTCCTGTGCTGCTGCTACGGCGGGCAGCAGGCACAGCAGGGCCATACGGGTACGGGTCAAAATCATTTTTAGCATAGGGTCATTGTTGCCTGTGGCAGCGCTCAGGTTTAATCAGCCTTTGACACTACCAGTGAATTGATATAATAATATTTTGAGCCATTGTTATTGTTGGGACCGGCGCCTACGGTGATGAGGATCATACCATCAGCGTCCGGCTGGATGCCGGTAACGCTCACTGTTTTGCTGCTGTTGCCGGCGCAGTTGAGGTAAACAGTCTGTGTGCTGGCGCCTTTCACGGTATAGAAGGTTTCCCTGTTATCAGATACATCGGCCCTGGAGCCGAAGAACGTGAAATTGTAGGCCAGGTTCCTGTTCAGCCGGCTAAGGGTGAAGCCACCGGTGGGATTGGTGGTAGCAGCGCCCCAGAAGGCGTCACTGGATACGGCGGAGGGCAGACCCACGGTATTGTTGACAACACCGGAACCATTATCACTGTCGAAGTTATCAGTAAGCTCAAAGTTGATACCGGTATTTACACCGGCTTCATCCAGCAGGTTGGTCACTCTTCCTGAACCGGCGCTGGTGATATTATTCCATGGTGTGCCTGACAGCACCAGGCCAAAATCCAGGTACAGCGGGTGGTCCATGGGGTGGTTATTGGGTGCTTCATTCCGGTAGTCTTCCAGCACAGTGATCTGTTTGGGCGCCAGGATGGCTGCATGGGCCGCGTGCCGGGCTATTTCCGCATCATAATCGCTGAGGGTGGCAGGCTTGAAAGTATTTTCCAGCACATTCAGTCCCAGCAGTTTTTCATACCAGGTGCAGGCGGCGGTGAACCGGCCGATATTGAGGTCCAGGTGGTAGCCGTCCCTGCAGAAATTATCGCCTATCACGCTGGTACGCCCATTCTGGATGGCGGTACCTGCTGGCACTACCAGGTCAATATCCACCAGGTCGGCCGCCCGCCATACAGCGTCAACAATGGCATTGTACATAATAAGCTGATCCCGGTTGTAGTTGGCAAAACCTTCATGGCTGGAAGTTTTGGCATAGGCCCAGGTCTGGTGCAGGAGGTAACGGATATCCGGATTGGTTGCCTGTCCTTTTACGTATTCCAGCAGCAGCGGGAGTGATTTTTCAAAATTGTCATAGATACCTGAGAGCTGGCTAACCTCCTGGAAGCTGATAAAGTCCCAGTTCTCCTCTACTACGGCATCGGCAATGCTCTTGCCTGTTTCTCTTCTGAGGATGCCGTCGGCGCCTATCTTACGGTACTCATAAGCTGCCTGGTTATTGGACGCGTTACTCCAGTGCGTTTCCAGGGAGGCGCCGCCGATATACATATTCCCGATGATGATCTTCCGGCCTTTGGCAGCGGCCAGGTTGTACAGGTAATTTTCCAGCGCATCTTCCGAAAAGCTGTTGCCGATGGCCAGGACCTTGATCACTTTCTCACTGGTCACCTGGATCTGGCATTCGGATACCAGGTCCTCATTATCCCCTTTTACGCGGATAGTGGTGGTGCCTGCAGCCAGTGCGGTAATAGTGCCCGACTGATCTTCATTGACAGCCACACTGGCTATCTGCGCATTGTCCGAGCTCCAGGTAAATGTTTTCTTTTCCGTGAGCCGGCTGTTATAGGAGAGGGTCAGGTGGATCTTTTCTCCCACTGACAGCGTAGCGGTATTCCTGTTGGTCCGTATGGAGCCCTTATCGGCAAAGCCATGTGTCAGGCTTGCCTTGTTACAGGCCATGGCTCCTACCAGGAGCAGGAGGTATATTGTTAATTTACGTATGTTCATATGCGTTAATTTTGTGGATGGTTGCTTACCATCCTGGATTTTGCAGCAGGTTAGGGTTTCTGTCGATGTACTGCTGGTAGATAGGCCAGAGGTACATTTTGCTGTCGAAGGCGCGGCTCATGAAGCTGGTCCTTTTGAAGAAATCGCCGGACCCTGCCTGGGTATTCATACCTGTGACAGGTTTGGTGAATACGGTCTGGGCAATCAGCCATCTCCTCATATCCATATAGCGCTTGCCTTCTGTAGCCAGTTCCACCCTTCTTTCAGCGTGGATCGCTTCCCGCATGGCTGCCTGCTGGCCTTTCAGCGTGCTGCTCAGGTTGGGTACGCCTGCCCGTTCGCGGATCCTGTTCATATATTTTTCAATGTCCGTATGCTGGGGATCGTACTCATTCAGGGCTTCTGCATAGTTGAGGTAAAACTCCCCGAGGCGAAACAGGATGCCGGGGCGGTAGGGGGTATAACTGTTACGGGGAATGCTTTCCGGGTGCACACGTTTCCTGACCAGGTAGCCACAGGGCGGGGAGTCATAGCTGGGAAGGCCATCCCAACCGCCATTATAGAATTGTGTGTTCCTGCCTTCCTTGGGGATCCACTGGCCGTTGTAACGGACTGTGATATAGAATCGGGGTTCCCTGTTCACGTACATATTGAAAGTGCCTTTGGGGGTTACCAGTCCTTCTGTGGCAGCCTGGTTGCCCAGCTTCCAGGAAGTATTGGTATACAGTCCGTCGGTGGTGCTGAACCCGTCTTCGCTGTATTCCGGATCATCGGCAATGGGCAGGCCGTTGCGGGTGTAGAAGGCATCTACCAGCTCCTGGGTGATACCATAGCCGCCGTTACCACCAAAGCCGCGGGGCTGGGAGTGCTTATCGTATTCACCGATATTACAGTCGGCGCGGGCAAAGATGATCTCCTTGTTGCTGTTGCCTGGTGTGAGGAACAGGTTCTGGAAACTCAGGAAGGGATCTATGGCGCCGTTACGGTATTCTTTGTAGAGGTCATATACACCTGTTTCGGCGAGGTCCAGCAGGAGGCGTGTGGCATCGGCTGCTTTTTTCCATTTATTGGCATCATAGCTGGCTGTAAAGAGAGCGGTGCCATCTGTGTTTTTCAGCTGCTGGTACATAGGGTTGCCATTGTACAGTGGACTGGCCGCAACCAGCAGCATACGGGCCCTGACGGCCAGGGCGATCCCCCTGGTAGGCCGGCCGAAGTCAGTATTCTCCGAAGCCAGGTAAGTGGGCAGCTGATTGGCCAGGTCCAGCAGCTCCTTATCCAGGTGATCAACAATCTGATCAAAAGGGGTTCTCGGCAGCAGCAGGTCCTCAATGGCCGCATCGGCATCAATCAACCTGGTGACCAGCGGGAAGGGCCCATACAGCTCCAGCATCTGCGAATAATAATAAGCGATCAGGAACCTTGCTTCCAGTTTCATCATGTCCACCTGTTGCTGTGAAAGGGTCTGGGCAGGCAGGGGTTTCACATTGTCCAGGAAGATATAGGCTGATCTGACGGCTTTATAGGTATTGCCCCAGAAATCGTAGGTGCCCATAGAAGGGTTCCAGTTGCCCTGCTGAACGTTGGCGGGCCACCAGCCGAAACTGGACCAGGTGAGCGGTATCTGCACTTCATCCGCCAGCGGGTTGAAGCCCAGTGCGCGGCCGTAGTCCCAGTAAGGATCGGGAATGTATTTATAGATAGCGGCCAGCCATTGCTGCACGCGCTGTTCATCATTGAACACCATTTCCTTGGTGAGTATATCGTCCGGCTGCTGATCCAGGAATTTATTACAGGATGAGAAGGAAAGCAGTATGGCGAGGGTTGTATATAGTATGATAGCTCTTTTCATAATCTTGACACTTAAAAATTAACACTGAATCCGAGGGAAACTATTTTGGAAGAAGGGTAAGACCTGTATCCTGTGCCAGCCAGTTCAGGGTCCCAGAGCTTGAAGGAGGAAATGGTGAGCAGGTCACTGCCCCGCAGGAACAGCCGGGCATTGCTGACCACGTTCCCTGGCTTCTTTTCTTTCACCAGGGTATACCCAACTTCCACATATTTCAACCGGAGGAAGGAGCCGTTCTTGAGCCACCAGGTGGAAGCCTGGTTATTGTTCTCACTTTTGGAGCGGGAAAGCCTGGGATAGAAAGCATCCTGCCTGGGATTTTCCGGTGTCCAGCGGTCGTCCACATTGCTGAGGATATTACCAATGGAGCCATCGCCGCTGCCGGGGATCATTTCATTACCGGAGATGATGAAGTCCACGTTGGTAATACCCTGGCAAAGGAAACCGGCATCAAACTGCCTGTATTTTACGGAGATGCCAAAGCCGTATACAGTTTCCGGAATGCTGGGATTGCCGATAGGCACTTCATCATCTGCGCCTACCTTACCATCACCGTTCACATCAAAATATTTGATATCGCCAGGCATCACTTTGCCGAAGAGCGGCTGCGGGATACCGGGCCTCAGTACGCCTGTATTGGGGTTGGAGAAATCTTTATCGGTATATAGTCCATCGGCAATCAGTCCGAAGTTCTGGTTGATGCTGTAGCCGGTCCTGCTGCGGTTGGTGCCTATCAGTCCTGCTGGCTCATCATACTCAATGATCTTATTGCTGGCGTGGGTGATATTAGCCAGGAGTGATAGCGTTACCCCGCCCGAAAATCTTTTATTGTATTCGATGCTGGCATCAAAACCTTTATTCTCCACTTTACCGAAGTTGGCATAGGGGGTATTCACATAGCCGGCCAGTTCTGGAATGGTTTTGCGGAGCATGAAGATATTGGACCTTTTTTCCTGGAAGAAGTCTACCTGGATGGAAAGGGCGTTGAACAGGCTCAGGTCGATCCCGATATCTGTTTTAGCTGCTGTTTCCCAGGTCAGGTTGGGTACCCCGAAATCACCTTCCTGAACGCCGTCATATACCAGCTGGTTATTCCATCCCCAGCGATAGCCGCCGGTGGAATTGATAGTGGTCACATACCCGAAGCGGCGGTCGTTGCTGATCTTCTCGTTGCCCACTTTGCCCCATGATCCTCTTATTTTGAGGCGGTCTATAAAGGTCACGGATTGCATGAAAGCTTCATTGCTGACCATCCAGCCAAGGGCAAAGGAGGGGAAGAATCCGTAGCGGTTTCCTTTTTGCAGGTTTTCAGAACCGTTATAACCAAAGTTGAACTCACCGAAATAGCGTTTGTCGAAATCATAGGTGAACCTGCCGGCCAGGCCTTCATTCCGATAGGGGAATGACTGAATAGCATTGGTAGCATCCACATTTACAAAGTCCTTTCGGTTGTACAGGATCAGTCCGGAAACACTATGGTCTGCAAAAGTCCGGTTATAGCTGACAGGTATCTCCATGTACATGTTTCGGTTTCCGCCGGAAGATTTGGAAAAATTCAGGAATTCCTGTCCTTTGGATACCAGGTTCAGCAGCAGGTTACCTTCGGCGTCTCTGCCGCTGGCCATGTAGAAATTGGGGTCTCTTGTGCGTTGGATATTATGCCAGTTGTAGGCATCAAAGGAGAACAGGAATTTGGCGGTCAGTCCCTGCATGGGTTTCCAGAGCTTACCGATATTCTGTTCTACGCTGAGGATGCTTTGTATGCTGTTCTGGTAATTTTTCTGGTAGCCGGTTTCCGTGGCCTGGACCCAGGGGTTGGCCCTGTTCACGTTCTTGGGAAATTCACCGGTGGAATATACGGCTGGGTGAACAATAGGCGGGGTCTGCATGGACCAGTCGAGTATTGTTGGTGCGGAAGTGCCCGGTGCGTTCCGGTTGATGATATAACCGCCGATGCTGACGCTGAACAAAGTGGAAGACGTGAGGTCCATATCTATATTGCTTCTTACGTTATAGCGTTTCAGCTTCAGCTGTGAATCAAAGGGTGCATTGGGATTGGTGGCAATGATCCCTTTTTCATCAAACATGCCTACCATGAAGCGGTAGCGCAACCTGTCCGTACCGCCATTGATATCGAGATTGATGCGGCTGTTGGTGGCGTAGTCGTCCGTGACCTGGTCTATCCAGTCCACATTGGGGTACAGGTCAGGGTCCAGGCGGAGGCGGGTACTGTCTATCCTGCCCTGGCTATAGAAGTCATTACCGCCCGATAGTTTCCGGGCTTCGTTGATGATCTCCATCTGCCTGGCGCCGTCAATATAATCGGGCAGGCGGATGGGCGTGGAAACGCCATAGTCGGCATTCAGGCTGATGCGTGGCTTACCCACCGAACCACGTTTTGTTTTGATGATGATGGCGCCATTGGCCCCGCGTACGCCATAAATAGCTGTGGCGGTGGCATCTTTGAGTACAGAGAAGCTGGCGATCTCGTCTGGTGAGATATTATCGAGACTGCGTTCAACACCATCTACCATCACCAGCGGTACGCTGTTGACGCCGAAGGTATTGATGCCCCTGATCCAGATATCGGAAGCATCGTAGCCTGGTTCGCCGCTTCTTTTTACGCCGATCACCCCAGCTATCTGCCCGGCCAGCGCATTGGTGAGGGAGCGTGTCTGGTTGCTCTGGAGCTTCTCGGGTGAAATAGTGGTAATAGCGCCGATCACGCTTTCTTTTTTCTGAGTGCCGAAGCCTACAATCACCACATCACTCATAGTGGCATCCTGCGGGACGAGGGTGATATCAAAGATCCGGGTATTTCCTACTGCTCTTTTCATGGGCAGGAAACCAACAGAGGAAAAGACCAGGCTGTCGTTCTCTGCTGCGCGGATGCTGAATTCTCCTTTGCTGTTGGTAACGGTGCCTCGCTGGGAGCCTGCCAGCATAACGGATACATTATCCAGGGGCGTGCCCGCCCTGTCGCGCACCAGGCCGGTAATGATAATGGTAGTATCAGCGGTGATAGTGAAGCTGCTGAGCGGGTCAGCCCTGCCGGGCAGGCTGGGCCTGAGCGTTCCTGGCGGTAGTTCCTGCGGCAGGTGGTCGGGTGGCTGTTTATCGCCTCGGGGGGCTGTCCTGCCATCCCCTGCCATGATCAGTATCTGGTTATTCACCTGCTTATAAGAAAGGGAGGTGCCCCGGAGCAGCTGCTGCAGGAGCGCTTCCACGCTTAGCTGGCTGTCTTTCAGGGAGAGGTTGCGGACATGCTGCACTTCTTCCATCCGGTACATGAAATGGAAGGGGCTGCGGGCCTCTATCTTGCGGAAGGCCTGCACCAGGGATTCCTTTTTGAGCGTTACCCGGATATCAACCTGGTCTATCCGCTGACCTTTTCCATCGGCGGCCAGCAGGAGCTGCAGGGAAGCTGTGAGCAATATTGCGCTTGTAAGGGTGCCTACTCTCATACTTTTCTTGATAATCGATTTTTCTACTAAAAATCCTGATCGGGAAAGTAGTCGGGGTAATAGCTGAAAATATTCAGATATCAACGAAAGAATCATAATTTTGATCCGTTTTAATTGTTTAGAGACTGCAAGTTTTCGACAACAATTCAAGACAAGCTTATACCGATGGCCGTCGGTATAAACTGTCCTCTGGAAGCCTTTTCCAGGGGATTTTTTTATCCCCTTCAGGTTATGCGGATGAAGTAATTGGAATGGGCGGCAAGCTCGTTTGGTTCATAATTAAAGCATTCAGTTATGTAGAAAATGGTTGGCCTACTGGTCGTTGATAATGACAGTGGAATCCTGTTGCTGATAGGTATAGGTAAGGCCGTTGAATACGCAGATACTTTCCAGGGCATGCTCCAGGCTTTCGGTAGGAGAAAAGCTGGCAGTAAAACGCCTGGACCTTGCGGCAGGGGAGTGGATCTGAATTTTCACATGATAATGTTCTTCCAGGAGCCTGGCTGATTCCGCCATGGTCAGGTTATCGAACAGCAGGGGTTGGCTGGTCCAGCCGAGATAATCCTCATTGCTGACCTCGGACAATACCGAGCTGATCTTTTCTGTATTATAGGTGATGCGCTGCCGGGGGGTGATAATGCCCAGCATCCTGTTGTTGTCACTGACACTGACCTTGCCGGTCTTGACCGTTACTTCAATGGCGGGCTCGCCGGGCAGGGCCTTTACATTGAAAGATGTGCCCAGCACGGTTGTCTGCACGGCGCCGGTATGTACAATGAAGGGCTGACCGGCCTGCTGCTCAATTGAAAAATAGGCCTGTCCGCTGAGGTCAACGCTACGGCTTTCCTTTCCTGCAAAGCTGGTGGGATAGCGGAGGCTGCTGCCGGCATGGAGGATCACCGAGCTGCCATCGGGCAGCCGGATCATCCGGTTTTCCTGCTGGCTGGCGGAAATGCTGATAGTATCTGGCGCTGCCTGTGAACGGATCAGCAGGTAGAGGCTGGCGGCGGTTGCCAGGAGCAGGACGGCTGCTGCTGCGGCCATTAGCCATTTTCTCCGGTAAGGTTTACTAAGCGGCGCCGGTTCACCGGCATTGCCGATGGACCGGCGGATCCCTGCCCGGATATCGTTCTTCAGGGCCTGGCGCTGCTCCTGCGACTGGAGCAGGTCTTCCTCATCCTGGAACAGGTTGTAATAACGGTCCACCAGCTGGCGCTCTTCAGGGGTGGCAGTGCCGGCAGTGTATTTTTGTAACAGTTGAAGGAAGTATTGTTTGTCCATCGGTTCGGTGTAAGCCATGGGCCTATACTCTAAATGACCCGTGGAGGAGCAAAAGTCCCACCCGGACAAAAAATATTTTTTCAGGGAGTTCAGGCAATAGAGAGCAGGAGCAGCAGGAGGATACCCAGGATCTGCAGCAGGGAAACTTTCAATGCCTCGATGGCTTTTCCCAGCTGGTTCTGGACCGTTTTACGTTTGATACCCATTTGCAGGGAGATGACCCTGGTGGCCAGTCCTTGCTGGAAGCGAAGACGGAAGATCTGCTGCCTTTTCGGCGGCATGGCATCAATCAGGGCCTCATAAGCTTGCAGGAACTCTTTCCACAGCAGTGGTGCATCTGCATCGGCGTATTTACCGGGCAGCAGTTCAAGGGCCTGGAAGAAAGGCTGCTGCTGTTTTTGCCGGACGGCATACCGGATCACCTGGTTGCGGATAGCAGTATGGAGGTAGGCGCTGAAGTTTTCGATCAGGACTGATCCCCTGTTGATCCAGATCTGTGAGAAGATATCCTGGACAATATCTTTGGCGGCATCATAGTCTTTGATCCTTTTGTAGGCCTCCGAGAAGGACTTGTCCCAGTATTTTTCGAAGAGGGTATTGAAAGCCTGTTCGCTGCCTTCATGCAGCTGCTTCAACAGCAAAGCGTCATGGGTAATATCGGGTACCGACCGGCTCATATATGTTGGAAGCTTGGCAGGAATCGTTGGGTTAGGAAATCAAAAGTATAATTTTTTTATAATAAAAGAATAATCTTTCAGGCGCCGGATCAGGTAAAATATAACCATATTTTTTTATATTCGTTACAGCAGATGTGTTAAGGCTCAATAGATCCGGTCAGGGATTGAAGCGCTGTGCTGATGGCTTACAACTGCATTGCTGAAAAAAATGGTCACTTTAATTCGACAATCCATCCTTCATTGCATCGCTTTGCTCAGTATGACAAATCCACTACCTGCCCAGGACGCTCCTGCACGCGTTATTGTTTTCCTGATAGATGGCCTGCACTGGCAGGCCCCTGACAAATTAAAAATGCCGGTGTTCAACCAGCTGGTCAGGGAGGGCGCCTATATACAGCGGTCCTGTATGATCACACCGCATCATCCTACTGTAGGCGCCTATGGACAGCTGCATACCTCCTCCTTTCCCAACCCGGTGCTGCAGGCCGGGACACTCTTTGTAAGGCCGGAGAATAAAATGCTGCAGGAAATGTTCAGCGATAAACAGCCCACTGCCTTTGTTGCCAATACGAAAGCGTATACTTCCGTGAGCAAAGGGTTTACCATCAACATTCATGATCCGCTGCTGACTGACTCCCAGGTACTGGCGCAAAGCCTGGATTTGCTGCGCAGGCAGGATATCAGTTATTTCAGGATACACCTGCAAACGCCCGGCAATGAAGGACGATATCTTACCTATACCAGCAGTGACAAACCTTATTACCGGAATATCTGGGGACAAGGTTCACCTTATGTGCATGCGATAGAGGAAGCTGATCGATTACTGGGAGAACTGGTTGGTTTTTTGAAGTCTTCCGGCAAATGGGAAAATACCTTATTAATTGTAAGCAGCGACCAGGGACAAAGCAACAAGGGCTGGCATCCCATGATTGAGGAAGACAGCTGGACCACACCGCTGTTGTTTGTAGGCAAAGGCATCGCCAAAGGCAGGACCCTGCCTTATTTTGAGCATACGGACCTTACGCCCACCATTGCGCAGCTCATGCAGGTTAAATTGCCCAACCAGGATGGAGGAACGGGCGTAGCGGTGAAAGAGATACTGGAAGGCGTGGACCCTGCAGGCTTTTTCCATCCGCAGTATATAAAAACGATCAATCAGCAGATCAATGAATACAATGGTCTCAGGGCCAGGATCATGATCGCAGCAGAGAAAGACAGTTATTTCAGTAACCTGATCAGTTACCTCGAGAACGAACTATTAACCCCCGAACCCTTTTATCACCAGGACCGGTTTACGGAATGGTATAAAGCTGGTACTGTTGCTCATTTGGTGGAAGTGAACAGGACAATACTGGCGCAAATGAAAAAGGAGCAGGCAGGGGCAAATCCATAACTGCACTATTATGAAAACAGTTTCCCCCTATCTGCTATTGGTTATACTGCTGCTGGCAGGCGCCATAGCTTCTGCCCAATCCAAACCGACGGCTACCTCCCGGAAATCAGTAAAACCGGACACAAAGTTGTCTAAGAGAGATATTCTTACCGTTATTCAGCGCACGGCCGACTGGCAATTGCAGCATCCTACCGGTAAGGAACTGAATTCCTGGGACTATGCGCCTTTTTATCATGGTTTGATGGCCCTGTATAAAACCAGCATGCAGCAAAAATATTATGATGCTATTATCGACATGGGTAATACCGTACGCTGGGAGCCGCTGCCACGTCCCTATGACGCCAACCAGCTGGCCATTGCGCAGGTGTTCCTGGAGTTGTATGAGCTAACGGGCAATAAAAGCATGATCGATAAGTCGCGCTACATGATGGATATGCCTATGAGCCGCGACCTGGCGCCGGAAGTACGCTTCAAGGACAATAAATACTGGTGGGAATGGTGGACCTGGTGCGATGCCCTGTACATGGCGCCGCCTGCCTATGCAAGGCTGGCCACCATTACCGGGCAACCCCGGTACATGGAATACATGGTGCAGAACTGGTGGCTGACGTCCGATCACCTGTACAGCAGAACGGATAGCCTGTTTTTCCGGGACGACCGGTTCATTGAAGAAAGATCGCCCAATAATAAAAAGATCTTCTGGTCCAGGGGCAACGGTTGGGTAGTAGGCGGCCTGGCCCGGGTACTGGAATATATGCCGGAAGACCACCCGCAGAGAAAGCGGTTTGTTCAGCAGTTTGTTGAAATGAACCATAAACTGGCTGGTCTGCAACTGGACAATGGTTACTGGAGTCAAAGCCTGGTGGATCCTGCAGCCTATCCGCAAAAGGAAACCAGCGGCACTGCTTTTTTTATTTACAGCATGGCCTGGGGCATCAATCATCATTTACTGGATAAAGAAAAATTCCTGCCTGTGATCAGCAAGGGATGGAACGCGCTGCTGGAAGCTGTTCACACGGATGGCAAGCTGGGTTATGTGCAGCAGGTAGGTGATCAACCGGTGGATGTCAAATATGAGGACGCGGAAACGTACGGTTCAGGCGCTTTTATCCTGGCCGGCACTGCTTTGTACCAGATGCTGCCAGACTGATAGCTGGTGCTGTTGACAAAGCAATCCTGAGGAGCAATGGCCATGTACTTTGGGTGTTGCCGGAGATTGGTTGGCTGCTGATGCGGGTTTATAATTTCTTCCTGAACAGATCCAGGGTCCGCTGCCAGGCCAGCCGGGCGGCTGCTTCATTGTAGCGGGTGGGGGCAGTATCATTGTTGAAGGCATGCTGTGCGCCTTCATAGATATACAATTCGTATTCCGTGCCGGCTTTTTTGAGGGCTGCCTCATAAGCGGGGATGCCGGCATTGACCCGTTCATCCAGTCCGCCATAATGCAGCTGCACGGCCGCTTTTATGGCAGGTACATCGGCGGCATCGGGCTGCCGGCCATAGAAGGCTACGGCTGCTTTGAGATCGGGCACATGCACTGCCAGCTGGTTGGCCATGGCGCCGCCCCAGCAGAAACCTACGCAGGCAGTTTTGCCGTTGCAGTCCTTGCGGGCTTTGAGGTAATCAAAAGCTTTGGTATAATTATCGAGATTCTTTTTGGTATCCAGCTTGCCGATCAGCTCGCGGGCTTTGTCTTCATCAGCGGGCGTACCGCCGAAGGGGGAGAGGGCGTCTACGCCCAGGGCCAGGTAACCGGCCATGGCCACGCGGCGGGTGACGTCTTCAATATGCGGGTTGAGGCCGCGGTTCTCATGGATCACTACCACAGCGCCATAATTCCCCTCCGCTTTAGGCCGGGCCAGGTAGGCTTTTACGGCGCCTTCGGCGCCGGGGTAGCTGATCCTTTCTGTCAGCAGGTCCTGGTGATCCGGTGATAGGGTAGCGGCTGCATCGTATTTCACTTCCAGCTGGCCCATCGCTACCATGGCGGCGGGCAGGCTGCCAGTGAGCAATATGAGGCGGCGGATGAATTCATCCCTTTTCAATGGTTTATGCGTATACTCATCAAAGAGGTTGATGATCTGCTGGTCCATAAATGGCTGATTTAATAAAGGAGGTATGTTTAAAGATACCGATTCTGCTAAAAAGAGTATTTATTTTTTAGCTGCATGTTTTGGTGGAAGGGTTGTAAACTGTACATTTGCAGCCTCAGCAATTGGATCGTTAGCTCAGTTGGTTCAGAGCGCTGCTTTGACAGAGCAGAGGTCACTGGTTCGAGCCCAGTACGATCCACAAAAGGCAGATACCGGAAGGTGTCTGCCTTTTTTTTGTTTTGGGACGAACCAGGGGCTACTGGCGGATGCAATGGCGGCTGGCTGCTGATGCCAAAAAAAGGGCGCCTCTGCAAGAGACGCCCCCGGATATTGGTTGTTGAAAGGGATTACTGTTTCAGGATCCGCGCGCTGCTGTTCAGTCCATTACCTGTAACCTGTATCAGGTAGCTGCCTTTGGGCAGCCCGGTCAGCTCAAGGGGCAGGTTGGTATTGCCTGCGCTGACACCATGGGTGGACAGGCGGAGGATGCGGCCGCTGTTGTCCAGCAGCTGAATGGTCAGCACACCGGATAGGGGACTGCTGATATCGATGATGGCCTGGTTGACTACCGGATTAGGATATACGCTGACGGTGCTGCTGGCAGGAATGCCGTTGAAGCTGGCATGCACAATAGAAGTAAGCGTAGACCGGTCATCAATGTCTACCTGCTTCAGGCGGTAATAAACTTTTTTACCTGCGCCGGCGGCATTTTTATCAGTATACTGATAGTTATGGTTACCGGCGGTATTGAAAGTATTGACAGTGCCAATTGCAGAAAAGTCTTTCCCGTTTGTGCTGCGTTCAATTACAAAATGGCTGGTATTGAGCTCCTGGCTGGTGGTCCAGCTGAGCTGTGCATCCTGTCCCATGGCCCGGGCTGAAAAGGAATGAAGGGTAAGGGGCAGGGAGATATTTTCACCGGAGTACACAGTTAAATTATTCCGGATACCAGCATTGTTGATAGCATAGAAATAATTGCCGCCTGAAAACATTTTACCGCCTGCAAACCGCAGGGCATTCACTGTACCAGTGGTGATCCCTGCCAGCCAGTTGTTCAGTAAGCCGGATGCCAGGTCAAAGCTGGCAATACCTTTACGCACCACTCCATTTACGGCATTGAGGTTGCCGCCTGCATACAAACGGGCGCCATTGATGGCAAGGGTATAGGGATAGCCACTGAGTACAGGCGCCCAGGTACTGACAGCTCCTGTACCGGCAGTAAATGACGCAAGACCTGTGCGTGCGGCGCCGCCCACTGTGGTGAAAGAACCGCCGATATATACCGTATTGTAGTTAATAGTAATGCAGGAAACGGAACCACTATTGATAGCCGGACCCCAGGATTCCAGGTTCCCGGCGTTATCAAAGATAGCCAGACGAGGCTGGGATTTTCCTGCCATGGTAGTGAAAGGACCACCAATATATAAGTGGTTAGCGTCAGCGGCCAGCGCTTCAGGCTGACTATCGGGATTGGGCGACCAGCTGCTGATGGTTCCTGTAGCGGCGTTAATACTGGCCAGGTATTTACGCGCCTGGCTCCCTACGGTGCTAAAGTTGCCGCTCATATACAGTGATCCGTTTTTAAGCAATAGCCTGTTGACCTGTGCATTGGGCTGGGGATTGAGTGACTGGAGCAAACCGGTCTTTGTATTCAGGGCGGCAAAGTTCTGGCGTGACTGGGCCATTATAGTAGTAAACGAACCGCCGATATACAGTGTATTGTTTTCCCGGGTCATAGCATAGACCTGGCCATCACAGGATGGTTGCCAGCTCAGCGGCGCACCAGTATTGACGTTCAGAACGGCCAGTCCTCTTTGCTTGATAACATTCATCATGGAGAAGCCGCCTCCGATAAATACAGTGCTGCCGGACAGGCCCAGGCAATACACGGTATACTGTGGCAACGGACGCCAGCTGCGAAGCGTACCGTTGGTATTGATGGCGGCAGCATATTCCGCATCCTGGCTGTTTATTTTGGAAAAAGGTCCTGCCGCATAAATAATATTACTGGCAGCTGTGAGCGAATACACATAACCGGAAGATACCGGTACCCACGAAGTGCTCAGCGCACCAGTGGAAATAGTAAATGCGCCCAGGTAACTCCGGGCAGTTCCGGACAGTTGGGTAAAACTGCCGCCAACATACAGGATGCCGCTCATGGTAGTCATGGCGTCAACTGTTTTGTCGGCCCCCGGATTCCAGGAAGTGGCGAGCCCGCCAGAGAGATTGATCTGGGCAATGCGGGTCCTGCTGGCGGAGCCAACAGTAGTGAAATTGCCACCTATGTACAGTGTGGTGCCGGAAACTGCCATTGTATTGACCACATTGTCTACATTAGGGTTCCAGGTGGTAATAGCACCGGTGCTGCCATTGATGGCAGCCAGCCGGTTGCGGGTTACGCTGCCGATAGTGGTGAATGCGCCTCCTACGTAAAAAATGCCCCCATTACTGGCTAAGCATTTAACAGTGCTGCTGCAATCCATTGTCCAGCTTTTGAGTTCCCCGGTGCTGAGGTTGAAAGCCGCCAGGTACTTGCGGGCCTGCCCGCCAATACTGGTGAAGCTGCCGCCTGCCAGCAGGGTGGAGCCATCACTGCATAATTTTTCTACTGCACCATTGGCGTTAGGGTTCCAGTCTTTCAGCGTACCATCGGCATTGATCCAGGCAAGGCCATTTCTGGCAACGTCGCCAATCCGTGAAAAAGTACCGCCGATGATATAGCCGCCGTTACCATCCGGTATAGCTGCAGATACGGCTGCATTGGGGCAGGGCCAGTTAGGTTGTATTTTCCCGGTATTGATGTCAACTGCCATGCCGTAGCCGGTATTGGTTGGTCCCAGCATGGTGAAATTTCCTCCCAGGAAAAGGCTGTCGCCAAATTGTTCAATGACATTGACTGTTGCATCCGGTATATACCAGTTGGGCTCCAGCTTTTGGGAAGAGGCGATAAGAGTAAAGAGGCAGCAGCACGTTACGAGGCAAAGGGTTTTGGGTGTGTTCATGGATCAGTTTAAAAAAATGAGCGGCGAATGTAGTGGCTAACTGATACACTGATAATGATTTACGTATTTCCTTGTTTGACAAATGTCAAAAAATGTCATTTTATAAAATGCTGAAAAGCCGCTCCGGAAGAGCCGCGGTATAGCATATAATTGATGTGGGGACAATGATTGGTCCGGGAGATACCAGGAAGAAGGGTAGGGTACGGATCAAAAACGGATACAATAGACGGCGGCCTGTTTAGCCGGATTGCTGATATTGTTACAATAGAACTGCACAGGATCAACCGGCGGCGTACAACCGCATTTTCTCCAGCAGGTTCACAATATTGGTGACGCCCATCTTCTCAAATAATCTCGTCTTATAGGTACTGACGGTAGAGAGCTGCAGGTTCAGGGTACGGGCAATGGACATCAGGGTATCACCTTTCACCAGCAGGTGCAGCACTTCTGTTTCCCGGGTGGACAGATCCGTTAGTGGATTTTTGGAAGAATAATTATTGGCATACCGGTCCAGCAATAATTGCTTGAAAGTTTCACTGATATATTTCTCATCATTCAGGATACCGCGGATAGCCTGGCGGATATCCTCACGGGCGCTTTCCTTATACAGGTAGCCATCGGCGCCAGCCTTTAAATAGGATTCCGCATACATGGCTTCATCATAGGCGGAGAACACCAGGATCTTTACTTCCGGTTGCCTTAACCGGACAGCATGGATCATCTGGTGGTTATTACCACCGGGAATATTGATGTCAAGGACTATGAGGTCAAAAGGTTGTTTGCGGAGCTGGTGCAATAAATTGTCAAAACTGTCGGCCTCCCGGATAAAGGCATCAGGGTACAGGTCTTCTATGATCAGGGACACGCCGATACGAACAATGCTATGATCGTCTGCGATCAGGATGGAGGGTGTGGACATTCAAAAGGATTTAAGGGATTTGGTTGGTTTTCTGGTTTGGATCTATACGTGTAAATCCTGGCCAAATATAGGTATTCCTCTAATAGTTTCTTTGTAGTAACATTACTACGTTGCTGTAGGTCTGAGATGACAACTGTCTGCTGGAAGGCAATCCTGGCCCGCAAAAGCGGCTGTCTGGCCTTTTGCCGATCGTCGTACTACTGCCACGTAGTGTTCAGAATACAGAAAGCTGTAATTTGGCGACCTATATGCACTTCTACAGGTTTTCTTTTATACTGATCAGTAGTTTACTGCTGAGGGGCTTTCTGTTTGCGAACGATACGCTCCGCTATGAAATGATCAACTATACCGATGAGAACGGGTTGCCGCAGAACAGCGTGAAAGCTTTCGGGCGGGACCAGCTGGGCTTTGTCTGGATAGCCACCGAGAACGGGCTGGTGCGGTTCAGCGGTCATTCTACCCGTGTCTATGATAAATCCAACAGCGCCATTACCTCCAGCCGCTTCCTTACTATCACCCGCGGCGCCAGTCGTGGACAGCTCCTGGCCATTCCGGAGCAGGGACCTGTACTGGGTATTGAAGGGGGAAGAGCAGCCCGGGCAGCCATTGCTAACGGAAATGCTTACCTGTATGGCCACCTGCCAGGTGTGGATACCCTGGTCCGTTACGCCAGTGCTGGTATTCCCGATTATTTCCCCGACCGGCAACCTGCCCGTAGATACCTGCTGCCTGTAAATGATTCCAGTTTTTATGCCGTCAGCGATTCCGGTATTTACTATCACCGTCCCGGCGCCGCAACCCGCCTGTTGAGCAACGCGCCGGCGCCCCATGCCGATTATTTCCTGCTGAACAACCGCCTCTTTCGTTTTTCAGGAACTACTGTCTTCCTGCTCAGTAATGGCCTGCAGGCCCTGCAGTGGACCGGCGATCTGCCGCTTCATCCCCACTTTAAAAAAGGCGCCCTGCGCCTGTTCTGGAACCACCTGGAACAGCAGGCCTTTATCTACCTGGAAGGAGACTGGTACCTGCTGGACCCTACCCCTGAAGGGCAGCTGCACACCCGTCTGGTGCTGCGCCATTTTGATGCAGACGCACAACTGATAGCCAACGTGTTTTTTGATACGGAAAAACTGCTCTTCATGGCCGGCAGCCGGACAAAAGGTTTTTTTGTTTTTCGCCGCAAACAGTTCTTCCCCATGCGGGGCAAGGCTGGCAACCCCAATGCCTTCTATGCCCTCACCGCCCTCAATGATCACCAGGTGCTGACGCCACAGGGTGATGTGTTTGATGCGGAAGGCTGGCAGGGACAGCTGCCTGCCGTCAGGCAACGCATACCCCTGCCGGATTCCTATAGCCTGCTCACCGACCGGAAAGGACAGCTGTGGATCAAGAACCGGCATTTTGTCTGCCTGTTCAGCGCGGATGGCCGACAGCTATTGCAGGAATGGTCATTCCCGCGGGAAGTAGCACATGTATATGAGGGGCAGGATGGCAGGATCTGGGTGGCCACCCGCCAGGAGGGCCTTTACTTCATCGATCCCCAGCTGCCGGGCCGGCCTTTGCAGCTTACCGGTAATGCCACCACCGATATCTCTTTCCTGTTGCAGCGGGACAGCAGCCAGCTCTGGATAGGATCGGCAAGGGGCCTTTTCCTGGCCAGCGCCGGCAACGGCCAGCCCTTGCCATTCAATGAACTGGCAGGAAAGTATATACGAAGTCTGTACCAGGATGCACAGCAGTGCCTGTGGATCACCACCTATGACGACGGGCTCTTCCTGTACCGTTCCGGTAAGCTGTTCCGGCTTCCGGCCGATTACCAGCGTTACCTGGGCACAGCGCATTGTATACTGGAAGACCGGCAGGGGTATTGCTGGATCACCGCCAATAAAGGATTATTCCAGGTCCGTAAGCAGGACCTGCTGGACTATGTGGACAATAAGCGAAGCCAGGTGCATTACCAGTACTACGGACGGGAAAGCGGCTTTTTTACCAATGAATTCAATGGCGGCTGCCAGCCCTGCGCCGTATCCCTGCAAAACGGCATGATGGCCCTGCCTTCCCTGGATGGTATTGTCTGGTTCAACCCCGGACGTACCAGGCCCGAATTGCCGGATGGTCCCCTGCTCATAGAGAACCTGGAGATTGACGGCCAACCGGTGGTGCCGGGGGATACCCTTCGCCTCCGGAAAAGATTCAGCCAGCTGCGCTGCACCGTGGTTACCCCTTTCTGGGGACATGCCAACAACCTTCAGATAGAATATGCATTGGTATCCGGCAATGGGCAGGTGGACTGGCTGCCTGTGGTCAACAACCAGCTGGTGCTGGCCGGCCCCGGAGGGGGTACCCATCAACTGCTGATCCGTAAGAAAAATGGCTTTGCCGGCCATGGTGAAACTGTGCATACCATCCTGCTGCAGCTGCCCAAAGCCTGGTTTGAATCAGGCTGGTTCTGGCTGGGCTGGTTGGGCGTCACCCTATTGGGATTCTGGGGGTACGGGCGTTTCCGGACCCATATCCTTACGCGACGGAACCGGCAGCTGAAGGAAAGGACGGGCGACCTGTCGCGGGAACTGGAAGGCACGCTGGGCGCTCTCAGCGTAACAGAAAAAAAACTGATGAAGCAGGCTTCCATGCAGGAATACCTGATTGCCTCTATTGCCCATGATATCAAAAGCCCGCTGCGTTTTTTTGCCCTTACGGGTGAAATGCTGCTGGGTGATCTCCAGGCCCAGCCGGCTATTAAACCTTCCAGCCTGCGTAAGGCGGCAAATATGCTGGGATCGGCGAGGAGCATGTATTATTCCGTTGACAATATGGTCCAGTACATCCGCTTCCAGTCGCATACAGCGCATATCAGCCTGGTGGAGCTGGACCTTCAGCAGCTGGTGACGCAACGGGTGGACATCTTTGCCGCCATAGCCAAAGAGAAGGGCCTGATCCTGGACAACCGGGTGCCGGACAATTTCAAGGTGATATCCGAACCGGATGTGCTGGGTATTATAGTGCATAACCTGGTTGACAATGCCATCAAGGCCAGTGCGGAAGGGACTATTACAGTGAGCGCGGAAAGAACAGGAACGGGCTGGATGCTGGAATTTACGGACGAGGGGTATGGAATGCCGGCAGAAATGGTCAGCTGGATACAGGGAGAAACGGAGGAAGCAAAAACGGGCCTGGGGCTGCGCATTGTGAAAGAGCTGGCGGGCGCGCTGGAAGCCCATATAAAAGTACAGCTGCCCCCCAGGGGGACAGCTGTTGCTTTACATTTCAGGGGGAATTAAAACGGGCTATCAATAGTATTGAAGCAGTCTCCATTCACTCAGCTGGAAGCCGGCGTTACCATTGTTGTAATTCACAAAAAGCCGGTAATGCAGGTACGCATGTCCATCTCCGTTTGTCAATTCAAAATTCACCATCTGCCTTCTGCCGGAAAACAGGTAATCGGTCCTTGTGTCCAGGGTTTTCCAGGTAGCGCCGTCATCGGAACCCTGTAATTCCCAGGTCTTGGGATCCCGCGAAGCTTCGTCGTTCCCGGTGGTCAGAGAATAGGCGTGAATGGTCCTTGCTTCAGACAGCTGAAGGGCCATCCACAGGCTATTGGCGGTGAAACCGGGAGAATAGAACTTGGTAGTAGTATCTCCGTCTATCAGTTTCGGCGAACCTTCTTTATAAGAGGAACCGTTGGCGTTTTCCTTGCTGACCGTGATGGTGGCAGGCAGGGTAACGTCCCGCATCCGCTGGGTAAGGGAGTCAATCCGGAAATAGGCAACAGACATATCGCTGTTGAAACTGCCGGGAGTAGTGCTTACCAGTTTGATGGGCAGCATGTATTTGGTGCCCACTTTGAGGGAGCTGGTCTGGATATCAATGTTGAGCCCCTCAGAGCTTGTTTTGCCTGCCTTGAGAATGGTGGTCAGCTCCGGGACCGAGAAAGCGGCCCTTGGCAGCGTGACATAGTTTGTATAATTTTTGGTATTGTATGCATCAATCAGCGAGCTGTCGATCTCAAAAGTAGCCGTGATATCACTGCCTGCTGCATTGAACCCGCCATAGGCGATCCCGAAATAGCGCGTCTGGACACTGTCTAATTTATAGAGGGTCAGACTTGCCTTGGTGCCGTAAGCCTGGGGCACATAGATAGTGCCTTCCTGCTGGGAAGTATATTCCGTGTCCTTATAGCAGGAGACAAAGGACACTGCCACGCCGGTGGTGATCAGTAAAGCTTTTATCAGTTGAGTAGTCATAAAAAATTTTTTCCGATTAAACCAATGTGTTACCAACCTGGGTTTTGGACCATTAACTCATTCTTCAGCACTTCATCGTTGGGGATAGGCCAGAAATAATCCCTTTGCTGGAAGATGCGTGCCTTGATCAGGGTACGGACGTAGAAGGCGTCCCCATTGGCGTACATGTTCATACCATATACCGGTGCGTTATCGGTGGTCATGGCAGTTTTCCAGCGGTGGCAGTCAAAATACCGGTGGTTCTCAAAAGCCAGCTCAATCTGGCGTTCGCGCCGGATGGCATCCCGTACGGCAGATTGGGTATTGGACAGGGGGATCTGACCTTCCAGATCGCCATATTGTGCAATACCGGCACGCTGGCGGATCAGGTTCACGTATTTCAGGATATCGCTGTTGCCCGGATCGTATTCATTCAGGGCTTCTGCATAGTCCAGGTAGATGTCTGCCAGGCGGATCTGTACGCCTGCGGTCAGGCCGGCATTGGCAGTGTTCTCTCCTTTTCTTACAATATAACCTGTGGGAGAAACGTCTGAGGTGCTTTGCGTACGGCCTGAGTTGCCGGAAAATTCCATCTTGGTGATCACCTGGCTGGTATTGGTGGTCTGGTAGAGCCAATAGCTGTTGTTATAGGTGATGCCAACATAGAAGCGGGGCTCCCGGTTGATCCACTGGTTGTAGGTGCTACGGGCCTGTACGTCGAAAGGCGCCTGATAGCTGGTGTAACCGGCAGTGGAAACATAACCGGAGGCGGGGTCGGTAATAGGCAGACCGTTCTTCATGAAATAGGCGTCCACAATGGTCTGGGTAGCGCCCAGTGCGCCGCCGCCCTGTACATCAGTAGTAAAACCTACGTGTTTGGGCCTTTTATCATACTGGGAGTTGTCGCTGCCGTTGCTGGAACTGAGCGTCCGGCCAAAGATCCATTCTTCGTTCCATACCTTGATCATAACGTTCCTGCAGGACAGGTAACCTAATTTAAAGGTATCAGTGGTAACGGTGGGATCTATGTACAGTTTGTACGTGGTGGGCACAAACTCATCAATAAAGGCTTTGGCGGCATCAGCTGCCAGTTTCCATTTATTGGCGTCAAAGGATTGGTTCACCAGCTGTGTGCCGTCTCCGTTCTTTAAGGAGCTCAGGTCAGTGTTGCCATTGAAGAGCGGGCTGGCCGCCAGCAGCAGGGCTTTTTCCTTGAAAGCCTTTGTGATCCCTTTGGTGATGCGTCCATATTCATTATTCAGCGGGGGTAACGTCCAGCTCATTATAAGCGGAGTCCAGCTGGGTTACAATATAGCTGATGCATTCATCCATGGGCGTTCTGGCCTTGATGATATCATCCATGGAAGCATCCGGTGCTATCACGTTGGGAATAAGGGGAACGGGACCATACATCCGGACCAGCCAGAAGTAATACATGGCCCTTAATGCGCGGGCTTCCCCTTTATACCTTGTTTTCATCAGGGCTGTCACCTCGCTGGTGGCGCCGTCAATATTGGCAATGAAATCGGAAGCGTTACGGATGGATTTGTAATAGTTGGTCCAGTAAGTGGAAACGGTGCCATCTGTGGTGTTCCAGGTACTGGCGTTCAGGTTATTGGAATAGTTGAAATCCCAGTTGTACATCGCTTCATCGGCAGCGGCGATCCAGGGGCCGGAGTAGTTGGTGCCTACAAAGCGCTGTCCCATTTCATTGGGCATGTTGGCGTATACCTGGTAGAGGTACTGATCTACGTAAGCCTTGGATTTGAAGATATCTTCAACGGTGAGGGTATTGTCAGGTATCTGGTCCAGGAATTTTCCGCAGCCAGCTAAAGATCCGGTGGCGATCAGCAGCGCTAACGATAATTTCTTTATGTTCATGATTCTTTGATTTGTCAATTACAGATTGGCTTGAATACCGAAGGAGAAGGTTTTGGTGTTGGGGTAACTGGTGCCATTGGAGGTGTTCAGCTCAGGATCCCAGAGTTTGAAAGGGCTCCAGTAGAGCAGGTTAACACCCTGGAAGTAGATACGTGCGTTCTTGACGCCGATGGTCTTTACAAAACCTTTGGTGGGAATGTAATAACCAAAGTCGAGCGTTTTCAAACGGATGAAATCAATATCCTTCTGCCACCAGGTGCTGGTCTGTGCATTGTTCTTGTTGCCGGCGTTACCGTAGGCCAGGCGGGGATAGAAAGGATTCTCTTTGGGGTTTTCTTCAGTCCAGCGGTCTTCAGCAATGGCAAACAGGTTGCTGCGTTCAGCACCGGTACTGTTGTTGAAAGGAATGATACCATCACCGCTCAGCTGCCTGTCGGCTCCGGAAATACCCTGAAAGAATGCGCCAAAATACCAGTTCTTCCAGGTAACGTTGAAGCCGGCGCCATAGGTCCAGTTGGGCACATCGCCATTACCGATCTTGGTCTGGTCATAGGTATTGATCACACCATCGCCGTTGAGGTCTTTGTATTTGATATCACCTACCCTGGGTGAACCGAGGCCGGTCTGATCAGCATGGGTCTCAATTTCTGACTGGGTTTGGAACAGGCCTTCTGCTACATAGCCATAAGTGCCCAGGTAATTGCGGCCTCTTCTTTCCAGGTAGGGATACAGCTGGATGGGGTAATCGTTCTCAATCACTTTATCCTTGTTATAGGAGAAGGTGCCACGGAATGTCCAGGAAGTGTTGCCCCATTTCAGCGGTGCTAATTCCACTGTTCCTTCAAAGCCTCTGTTGTCAATGACGCCGAGGTTACCCCAGGGTTGTGTTTGCAGACCAATGTACAGCGGCAGGCTTCCCCTTTGCAGAAATACGCCTGTTCTGTGTTCTTTAAAATAATCCAGGGTTACGGACAGGTAATCGTCCAGGATCCTGAATTCCCAGCCTAAGTTCTGTTTGTGGGATTCAGCCCAGGTGATAGGAACGCCGTAATCGGAGATAGCCACACCGGCTTTGTAGGTGTTGCTGCCGGTATAGAACTGGTAGCCGGTAGCGCCGGTGGTAACCAGGGTCATGAAACCAAAGCGTCTGTTGCCGCCTGCGCCGTCACCTACCACACCATTGGAGTAGCGGAGCTTGAAGAAGGAGAACACATCCTTCACCGGTTCCCAGAATTTTTCATTGCTCAGCACCCAGCCTACACCCAGTGAAGGGAAGAAGCCGAATTTTTTGCTGGGCGCAAAGTTTTCAGCACCGTCATAGGAGCCGTTGAATTCAACAAAATACCTGTTGTCGTAGCTATAGGTAGCACGGCCAACAATACCCTGGTTCCTGTAGGGCAGCGAGGATATCAGGTTATCAGCAAAGGCGCCGATACGGCTGGTTTGTTTGTACAGGAGCATACCTGTAACGTTATGATCACCGAAAGAATTGGTATAATTCAGACCGGACTCTGTATAGATCTGGCGATTACCGCTGTTGCTGCGGCTGTAGCTCAGGTTATCAGTACCATTGGACATAACGGTGAGGTTAAGGGTACTGTCGGCCAGGTACGGATTTACCTTATCCACCATATAGGTGCTCCTGGACCTTGTCCTGTTGATGGTATGGGAGTTCCAGGTATCAAAGGAGAACATGCTGTGGAAGGTCAGGCCTTTCACAATAAAGTCCAGTTTTTGTGAGATCTGGGCATTGGTGTACAGCTGGCTGGCGAAGATATTCTGGTAGCCTGTCTGTGTGATCAATGCATAGGGGTTGGGCTGTGCATCGGCAGAAGCATTGACTGCCGGTACCAGGTTGCCGGGGTACATGATGGGGTACAGGATGGGGTTGGTCTGCATCACCCGGTCAAACGCATCCTGGGGATTGGTGCCCGGATAGTCTGTATTGGTGATATAGCCCTGGAGACCCAGCGAGAACCTGGTGGTTTTGGTCCAGTCCATGTCTACGTTGGAAGTGAAATTGTACCTTCTGAAACGGGTATCAGCCTTATAAGCAGCCAGGTTATCTGTTCTCAGCAGACTGGTTTCATCATAATAGGCCAGCGAGGTGTAGTAGCTGGTATTGGTAGAACCGCCCCTGGCGCTGAAGTTGAAGCGCCTGTTCTCTGCAGTGCTTTTGAAGAGCGCGTCCATCCAGTCCACATTGGGATATACATAGGGCTCGGTGCCTGCCACGGTGGCGGCGATAACCTTTTCAGAATATTCGGCAGCATAACCGGCGGTAGCGTTCTGTGCCTCATTACGCAGGCGCATGTATTGCTCACCATTGGTCAGCTTGGGCGTTTCTGTAAAAGCAACCACACCCTGGTTATAGTTGAACATGAGGACAGGCTTTCCTGTTTTACCTTTTTTGGTGGTGATCAGGATAACGCCATTGGCGCCCTGGGCGCCATACACAGCTGTGGCAGAGGCGTCTTTCAGGATAGTGAAAGACTGAATGTCTTCGGGATCGAAGGCATTGATATCCCGGCCCTGAACACCGTCCACAATGATGAGGGGGGTGGCGCTGTTGCCGGAACCGCTGAAGGTGGAGATACCGCGGATCCAGATATCGGCAGCGTTACTGCCCGGCAGGCCGGTACGCTGTACGCCTACGAGACCGGCAATACGGCCGGCGAGGGAAGCGCTGAGGTTGGCTACGGGTAATTTTACCTCTTCAATGTTAACGGTGGCCTGTGCGCCTACCAGGCTGATCTTTTTCTGGCGGCCATAACCTACCACTACTACGTTCTCTTCCTCGGTCACTTTCAGCTTGGCTTCCAGTGTACCCAGGTCGCGCCGGTTCCGGACAGCCACTTCAAAGGTTTCAATATTGACACCGCTGATCACCAGGGTGGCGTTCTGATCCACTCCTTTCAGGGAAAAGCTACCGTCCTCATCTGTGTTGGTGCCGGTAGTAGTTCCTTTGATCAGGATGGTGGCGGCCGCTACAGGCTCGCCTTTATCGCTGACCACCCGGCCTTTTACATCGATGAATGCGTCCTCCGGTTCTTCCAGCAGGTTAGCAAAAACCAGGGGCGCATATTTGACAGCCTTTTTTGAGATAAAGACTGTTCTGTCCTCTATGGCATACTCATAGGGCTGGTCTTTCAGGATCATATCCAGCAGTGCCCTGAGCTCGATATTGTATACAGAAAGAGAAACAGTTTTTTTACTGGAGAAGAGTTCCCTGTTGCCAAAGAACACATAACCGGTCTGCTTTTCAATAGCAGTAAAAATGCGTTTGAATGTCAGGTCCTTTCCGGAAATAGTGACGTTTTGCGCCAGGCCGGAAGCATGTGACGTAAAGAGAGCAGCTGTGAGCAATAGAATAGTCAGCTTCATGACTATTAGGGTTTTGGTAAAGGCCCTTTTCCATCCGGGCCTGAAGGCAAGCCCGGTCCGAAAGGACCCATAAGCAAATTTTGACATACCTTTGGGTAAGTTTGGTTGAAAAAAATGGTTAAAGCGTCATTTAATCGACCCAACATCGCCGGAAGTGGTCTCAACACTTCCGGTTTGTTATTATGGGGCAAAGATGTATATAAAGCTGTCCTGACTGCGCGCTCAGCGCAGTGTTGAAAGCTTGTGTTCCATATGATAGGGTGTGTGTAGGTGGGGCGCTGTTATGAAAGCACGATCAGTTTTCTGCCTTCCAGCCTGTATTGCAGCCCCATTTTCTTCAATGCTGTCAATAATCCCTGGAGCGTTACTCCTCTGGTGATCTTGCCCATCAGGGCAATATCCGGAACTTCACTCTCGTAAACAACTTCAATATCGTACCATCTTTCCAGCTCCCGCAGAACCTCTTCCAGTGTGGCGTCTTCAAAATTGAACAAGCCATTCTTCCAGGCCATTATTTTTTCTATATCCGGATCATTGATCACTTTAAAGGGTTCTTTGGATGAACCGTTGCGCAGCTGCGCCTGCTGACCTGCTTTCAGCAATAAGGGTGGGAGGGGGCTTACCGCGGCTGCGGCAGTCCGGTCAATGGGAGACACGCGCAGGCTGCCTTCCAGCAGTGTAGTTTCAATGCTTTCCTCGTTCTGGTAGGCATTGACGTTAAAATTGGTGCCCAGGACTTCCAGTTCCGCCAGGTCAACTACATTTATCCTGAGTGGTATGCTGCTGTTCTTTGCTGTTTCAAAATATACTTCACCGCTTACTTCCACCTTGCGTTCAGTACCAGTGAAGGCGGTAGGGTAACGGATAGAGCTGGCCGCATTCAGCCATACACGTGTACCATCTGGCAGTATCAGGGTGAACTGGCGGCCTACGGGTGTGCGCATGGTGTTGTACTGTACTTCGCCTGAGGCGGCGCCGGTAGTATTGTACACCAGCTCACCGTTGCGGATCAGGGCATCCGCCCCGTTCTGGCTGGCTATAACGCCGTTACCCAGGCTGTCCAGCACTACTTCAGTACCGTCAGCCAGGACCAGGATAGCGCCTTCTTTGCCGGGAGCAATGTCCGGGATCTGCTGTACGCTTTGGCTGGCGACGTCAGGATCCTTATGCCCGGACCTTAGCCATACATAAGTGGAGGCGCCTGCCAGCAGCAGGACGGCCGCCGCTGCCGCCCAGCGCAGGGGTTTCATTTTTCTGACCGGTACCGGTGCGGAAAATGGAAGAACAATGGATGTCCGCAGTTCCGATAGGATCTCTTCCAGCAACGCCTGCTTACTGCCTTCCCGGGTTTCATCCCAGGCATCGGTTTCCTGAAAGCTATTGCTGTAATTCTTCAGCCACTGGTTTTCCAGCTCGCTTGTTTCACCTTTGAGGTATCGGTCTATGAGTTCAAAAAGTTCCTTCTTCTCCAAATCGGGTAGGTTATTTATCTAATTGTTGCACGACCAGAACGCATCCCCCAGTCGATCCCTAAA
This sequence comes from Candidatus Pseudobacter hemicellulosilyticus, assembly GCA_029202545.1. Lineage (GTDB taxonomy): Bacteria > Bacteroidota > Bacteroidia > Chitinophagales > Chitinophagaceae > Pseudobacter > Pseudobacter hemicellulosilyticus. The sequence goes on along the minus strand of CP119311.1, from coordinate 6,027,070 downwards.
AAAAGTTAAAAATTGTTTAAAAAAGCAAAGATAAGGGGAAGGAGATCACCCATACTGGCCCGGATCTTTTTCAGGGCGGCCGTAAGGTGGTTCTCAACGGTCTTGACAGAAATGGAAAGATGCTCAGCAATTTCTTTGTGGCTAAGGTGTTGCTCGCGGCTCATGCGGTATACATCGCGGGCTTTGTCCGGCAGCTCATTCACGGCGGCTACCAATCGTTCCTGGAGTTCTTTCTGGTAAACAAGGCTTTCCGCTACTGGTTCGCCCCAGATCCTTTGTTCAATCTTGAGAAAAACGGATTCCCGCGCTTTCCCTTTGCGGATCACCTGGAATACCTGGTAACGGGCGGCTGTATATAAATAGGCTTCAAGCGAAGTAGTGATGACCAGGGTATCCCTTTTTAACCAGAGGGACAGGAAGATATCATGGACAATATCCCGGCAGGTATCCCTGTCCCGGAGAATATTGTAGGTCCAGGTGATAAGGTCCTCTGCGTACGCCCGGTAAATGGCTGTAAATGAGTCAGGATCGCCCTTGATCAGTTGGTATAGCAGTGGGTTCTCCTTATATGGCAGTCCTGTTGACAAATAGTATAACTTTTAGATCGCGCGTTTGCAAACTATACCAAAAATCTCAAACGATCATAATAAGTTTAACAGTTATTTGACTACCAACAGAATATAATGTTATGGTAACCTTTCAGCCACAATAGATTTACTCCCTCCGCCATTCCCAGCGGAGGCTGCTGCTGTTGCCGGCCACATCGGTAGCTGTCAGCAGCAATTGTCCTTTTCCTTTTGCAGCATACCGGTCAGGCCGGTACATAAAACAGTTGTCCTTTCTTTCCAGTAACAGCCAGCGGCCGTTCAGCAGGGCGCGCAGGCTGGCCACCCGGCCCAGGTTGTCTTTGCATTCTATATACAGTACCTGCTCCCGGCCTTTGGGAGTGCTGACGGGTTTCCATTGCGGCTGGCCGATCCGGGGCGCCATGGTATCCAGTAATAATTGTACAGTGCCCAGCCTGTCCAGCCTGGCCGTAGCCCTGTTGCCCTGCCATTGGGGTTTTACCAGCAGGCGGTGCCGTCCGCTTTCCAGTTGCAGCACTATCTTATGACGCAGGGGATGGCTGGCGGGCAGGGTGGAAGGCAGCTGCACCAGGAAACTATCATGCACGGGCACGCCGGGGCCATGCAGCAGGATGCGCGGGGAAGCCTGCAGGGGATGGGAAGAAGGGGAAGCCGTGAGGCGGAAAGGGACACTGTCGTAAAAGGCCAGCTTACTGAAACGCACTTCGGCAAAAGGTCGGCGCAGCGTAACGGCTTTGCCCGGCGCCAGCAGGGGAGCGGAGGGTTTATCCCGCCGGACAGCTTTTCCCGTGTACCGGATCCTGCCTTCAAAGCGGGCGCTGTTGCCGCCGGCATCCCGGACAATGATGCTGAGGGTGTGTTCCTTTTTATCGGAGAGGTCTATCAGGCCATCGTTGGGTTCAAAACCGGGCATGCGGTTACCGGGCAGGGTGGAAAGGTGCTGGACAAACTGGTCCCGCTCTGCCCGGCGGCTATAATCAATGCAGGCGTTGATATACCGGGAATCTATAGCCGAAAATGATTCCAGGGAATGCTGATGAATAGTTTTGCCGTCTACCATCACTTCCGCTCCCTTGATGCCCAGCAGGGGCTGCGCCTCCGGGTGTTTATCGCCCGCGCGGATGCCCAGGCTGATCAGCGGGGAATTGACCAGGACCACAGCTGCTTCGGACTGGTACGTGTCTTCTCCTTTTTTGCGGATGGGAATATAGTGCCCACCTTCCTGGTAGGTGCTGACGCCGCGGTTGTACCAGTACAGGCCGGTGATCACGGGGGCGGTATAGTCCCAGCCGGTCAGGCCTGTTTGCAGGGGATCCAGGTTCCTGCCGGTTTTGGTATCCAGCAGTTCAAAATGCAGGTGAGGCCCCTGTGATCCGCCGGTATTGCCGCTCCAGCCAATGAACTGTCCTTTGCTGACAGGGAACCGGTCTGGCGGCAGCCGGATATCCTGTTCCCATTGTTCCTGCCGGTACTGCCTGGAACGGATAAATGCCTGCAAAGAATCGGAGAAGCCATTGAGGTGGGCGTACAGGGTGGTGGTCTGGTTGGGATGGGCAATCAGCAGGGCGTTGCCATACCGTTCTTCTTCAATGATGATGCGGGATACATAACCGCCGGCTGCCGCCACTACGGGCAGGTTCTCCTGGCCCCGGGTGCGGATGTCCAGGCCCATATGAAAATGATCTTCGCGCAGCTCCCCGAAATTGGCCGAAAGGCGCAGCGGTATGTCCAGGGGATTGCGGTAGTAGTCGGCCTGGCGGCTGACCAGGTACCAGCAAAGTCCGGCGCATAGCAGCAGGGCGGTAAGGATCAGCAGGAATAAGGGTTTGCGTCGGGTGGTGGTGGAGAGGCGCATATGGTACTGGTTTGGTAGGCCGCCAAATTAGCCGCCGTGAATGGCGGGTGGAAAAGCGATCCGCCAACAGGCCGGCTTTCTCTGCCAACCCGCCGGAGATGCCTGCCAGTGTTTGCAGAGTGAATTGGCCTGTTTGCAGAGAACCGGGGACCGGTTAGCAGCAGTGCTTGCTGATTCAGATAGTTTAAGTGTAGATTTGGTCGATGAAGCAAAAGTTGCCGCTTTTCCTGGGCTGTTTTATTGCTTATTATTTTTTCATCCATGTGGCGGTGGACCTGCCCTACCTGGTGAACGGACGATTCCACTTACTGCAATGGCCATCATCAGTGCAGTCCCTGAGCGAGGTGCTGCTGCGTGCGCTGATGGGTTTCCTGATGGCCTGGCTGCCTTACCGGATCCTTCTCAAGCAGCATCCGCGCAGGACCCTGCTGGCCGTTTTGCTGATCCTGGTGGCGGTGCCGCTGCTTTTCCTGCTGCAATACTGGCTGGAATGCGGATTGCGCAATACAGCAGTCCGGCTACGGTATTATTTCAACAACCATGTCCTGTATGTGCTGCTCTGTTCTGTGTTTGGCATTGTCTGTTTTTTTGTGAGATATACCGCGTACAAGGAATGGCAGCAGCAAGCCCTTGCGCTGCAGCACCGGCAGGCAGAGCTGTCCTTCCTGCGCTCGCAGATCAACCCGCATTTCCTGTTCAACAGCCTGAACAATATCTATTCGCTGGTATACCAGGGCAGTGAGAAAGCCCTGACGGCCATTGCCGGTTTCTCGGACCTGCTGCGGTATATGCTGTATGATGCGGAAGAGCGGGTGCCCCTGGAAAAAGAGTTGTCCTATATCCGCCAGTATATCCAGCTGCAGCAGCTGCGCTTTGAACAGCCGGTGGATGTGCGGCTTCAGGTCTCCGGCAATATTGCTGCGGTACTGGTGCCGCCCCTGCTGCTGATCCCTTTTGTGGAAAATGCCTTTAAGCATGGCGACCTGAGCGCTGCCGAAGGACTGACCATTACCGTACAGGTGGAGGCGCAAAGGATGCTGTTCTATTGTCATAATAAGACCGGCCGCCATGAAAAGGACAGTCATGGGGGCATTGGGCTCGACAATGTCCAGCGGCGGCTGCAACTCCTGTACCATGGCCGTCACCGGCTGACCATGAATGAACAGAACGGATCCTTCACTATTAATCTTGAACTGATCTATGCCTGAGCCTGCACCTATACGCTGTATCATTGTGGACGATGAACACCTGGCCGTCAGCCTGCTGGCTGATTACGTGGAAAAAACACCGGGCCTGCAGCTGGTGATGCGCAGCACCCAGGTGCTGGAGGCATTGCGGGCGGTGCAGGAGGGCGGGGCCGACCTGCTCTTCCTGGATATCCAGATGCCTGATCTCAGTGGTATCCAGTTCATGAAGATCATCCGCAACAGCTGCAAGGTGATCCTGACCACGGCCTATGCCGAGTATGCCCTGGCGGGCTATGAGCATGATGTGGTGGACTACCTGCTGAAGCCCATTACTTTTGAGCGTTTCACAGTGGCCGTGGAAAAAGCCCGGACCCGGCTCCAGCCGGCGGTGGTCCCGGCCATTGCTCCGGTGGAAATGCAGGACCATATCTTTATTAAAACGGATTACCGGATCCGGAAAATGGACCTGGCCGATATCTATTATATTGAAGCGCTGCGCGATTATATCGCTTTCCATACCAGTACGGGCAGGATCCTCTCGCTGGAAAGCATGCGGAATATGGAGCAACTGCTGCCGGCAGCGGGTTTTATCCGGATCCATAAATCCTATATTATTAATATACGGTACATTGATTACCTGGAACGGGGGCGGGTAGTGGTGAAGCAGGCGCCGCTGCCGGTGGGAGAAACTTACCGGCCGGCGTTCCTGGCCAGGCTGAAGATCGTTTAAGCGAATTTTAACAATTGCCATAGTCCTTTCATTTCCCGCAGAAAATAACCGGCAAGGGCAGCGGAATCGCTGCAACGGGTTTGCACAGAAGGGTTTACTGGCTATTTTGGTATTATTCTTGCTCGTCATATATCTGGTGATCCTGGTCACCCGACCGCCCCCCGTTAAGCTGCCTTCACCGTAAAAAAGCAAGATCCTGTATCCACATCCCGGACTGTCTGTATGAGTTGAATTGTACTTGAAAAAATGAAGGAATGAAACGAAGCATGCCGGCTTTCTGCCATAGGGAAGCGCGTGCGGCGTGGCGTCCGGTAAAACTGTCAAAACTAAAAATAGTCGGATGAAATCAATACTGCTCGTTTCCCTGTACGAGTTCAAGCAGTTTTTGCAGATCGTGGGGTGGATCGCTTTACCGGTTACCGTTATTGCTATCCTGCTGACCATCTATTTTCATTACCGTTCCAAAAAAGGGGTGGCTATGGAGCTGGCCTTTCCTGATGAGCGGGACCGCCGGCTGGTGCGGCGCAGTGTAGCGCTGGGCGCCCTGGGTGGCCGTAAAGGGCAGGGGGAAGAAGGAGGCATTGTCCAGGAACTGGTGGAAGTGCTGCAACAGCAGCAGGAGCGCCTCAGGAAGCAGGAGGCGGCCATTGCCCGGCTTGAAAAACAGTTAAAACACAGGGACGAGCCGGTGCTGCCGGTAATGGGTGCAGAACAGCCTGCGGCCGTGGCCAGTTAGGAGCAATTTTTGGTCGTTCACGGGCTTTTAAGTGGGTTGGTTAGTCCGCCTGCTGTAAAACCGGAGGGGCGGGCCATAGATTGGAAAAAATTAGCATTCTCCCCGGGTACTTTTCCCTAACTTGCGGCTATGCAACAGTATCTGGATCTTCTTGATTTTATCATCGATAGGGGGGGGTCCAAGACCGACCGTACGGGCACAGGCACAACCAGCTATTTTGGTTACCAGATGCGGTTCAACCTCCAGGAGGGCTTTCCACTGGTCACAACTAAGAAACTCCATCTCAAAAGCATCATCCATGAATTATTATGGTTCCTGAAAGGGGAAACTAATACTGCCTATCTGAAAGAGCATGGGGTCAGTATCTGGGATGAGTGGGCTGATGCCAATGGGGACCTGGGACCTGTGTACGGTAAACAATGGCGTAGCTGGGCCGGGTCTGATGGGCAGACCATTGACCAGATCACGGAAGCTATCCGCCAGATACAGCATAATCCTGACAGCCGCCGGATCATGGTCAGCGCCTGGAATGTAGCTGAACTCCCGGAGATGGCGCTGATGCCCTGTCATGCTTTATTCCAGTTCTATGTTACGCCCGCCAGTGAAGCTGGCGGTAAGGGCAAACTGTCCTGCCAGTTATACCAGCGCTCTGCTGATGTATTCCTGGGTGTGCCTTTCAATATTGCCTCCTATGCCTTGCTGACGCTGATGATAGCCCAGGTCTGCGATCTGGAGCCGGGTGATTTTGTCCATACTTTCGGGGACGTTCACCTGTACAATAATCACCGTGAGCAGGCCCTGCTGCAGTTGTCGAGAACGCCGTACCCCCTGCCCCAGATGAAGCTGAATCCCGCCGTGCGTTCTGTGTTTGATTTCACGTTCGCTGATTTTACATTGGAAAATTACCAGTCGCACCCGGCCATCAAAGCGCCGGTAGCGGTTTAAACCAGCTTAACCATCATTTTTCATGCTTATTTCTTTCGTTGTTGCTGCTGCTGAAAACAATGTCATCGGGAAGGATAACCAGTTGCTCTGGAGCCTGCCCAATGATATGAAATTCTTCAAGAACACTACCTGGGGAATGCCTGTGGTCATGGGCCGCAAGACCTGGGCCTCTATGGGCGGCAGGCCGCTGGCCGGCCGGACCAATATTGTGATCACGCGCAAGGCTGACTGGACAGCGGATGGAGCGGTAGTGGTCAACAGCCTGGACCAGGCCCTGGAAGCAGGGGCAGCCACGGATGCCAAAGAGGTCATGATCATTGGCGGCGGTGAAATTTTCCATCAGGCCATGCCCCTGGTGCAGAAGATCTATTTAACAAGAGTGCATACGAATATAGACGGAGATGCTTTTTTTCCGGAGATCAGGAATGAGGGATGGGAGTTGTTGTCGGACCTGGACTTTCCGGCCGATGAAAAGCATGCGTACGCCTACAGCTTCCAGGTTTGGCAGCGAAAAGGGCATTAATTAATTTCTCATTTTAGTTTCATGTATTCGCGCTGGCAACTGGCACAAAAATTTATCCGTTACTACCTGACTGCCTCCAATGGAAAAGGCCATGGCGTGCATTCCCCTTTTGTATACGAGTTCATTGTACATGTACTGAATGATACTACTGTCTATGACGCCTATTCCCGGGTGGAAAACCTGCGCAATACCATGCTCACGGAAAAGGACCTGATAGAAGTAGAAGATATGGGTGCAGGCTCCACCAGCATGAAAAGCAGGCAGCGCAGTATTGCCGCCATTGCCCGCCATGCGGCCAAGCCGGCCAAATGGGCGCAGCTGCTGTACCGCATCGTAAATTATTACCAGCCGGAGACCATCATTGAGCTGGGCACTTCACTGGGCATTTCCACTGCCTACATGGCCCTGGCCAATCCCCATGGCTATGTAATGACCGCTGAAGGCAGTCCCTCCATAGCTGCTGAAGCCACGCGTAATTTTATTGAGATGGGGCTCAACAATGTGGAGCTGATGGAAGGTCATTTTGATGAAACCCTTCCGGAGATGCTGCAGAAGCTGACGCCCCTGGATATGGCCTTCATTGATGGCAACCACCGCAAAAAGCCAACCCTTCAGTATTTTGAGCAGATACTGGAGCATACCCATAATTTTTCCGTTATTATTCTGGATGATATTCACTGGAGCAAGGAGATGGAACAGGCCTGGGATACCATCAGGCAGCATCCCAGAGTGCGGCTGACCATTGACCTCTTCTTTGTGGGCCTCGTATTTTTCCGCGAGGAGTTCAAGGAGAAACAGCATTTCAGCATCCGGTTCTGATTTTAGTCATACAGGACTTGTGACGGGTTAACAAAAATCATGTAAGGTTGTTGAGTACCGACCCAAAAATTAACTACCTTGGTTGCTCTTAAATGTAGCTATGACGATCGGAATTTTAAAAGAACCATCCACCGAAAGCCGCGTATCCCTGTTGCCAGAGGCAGTTGCCACCCTCACCAAGAAAGGCATCACGGTGCTGGTTGAACAAGGTGCCGGCGAAAAAGCTTTCAGCAAAGACGAAGAATACAGCAAAGTTGGGGCAGTAGTGAAGAGCAGGCAGGAAGTGCTGCAGTCAGCTGATCTTTTACTGGCCATTCACCAGTTCCCTGAAGCAGGTTCCCTTGCCGCCAAAGTACTGATAGGCGTGTTCCAGCCCCTGTTCCATACGCAGCAGATGCAGCAATGGGCGCAGTCCGGCCTTACCAGCTTCAGCCTGGATATGCTGCCGCGCACCACGCGTGCGCAGAGTATGGACGTACTCAGCTCCCAGGCCAATATAGCAGGTTATAAGGCGGTACTGACCGCAGCAGCTGCCTATGGCCGTTATTTTCCCATGTTCATGACCGCCGCCGGCAGTATTGCCCCGGCCAAATTACTGATACTGGGTGCGGGTGTGGCCGGTTTGCAGGCCATTGCCACCGGCCGCCGTCTCGGCGCTGTAGTGGAAGTATTTGATACCCGCCCGGCAGTAAAGGAAGAGGTGATGAGCCTTGGCGCCAAATTCGTGGAAGTGGAAGGCGCTGCCGATGCTTCCAAAGCCGGCGGTTATGCCGTTGAGCAAACAGAGGAGTACAAGCAGAAACAGCAGCAACGCATTGCAGAAAGCATTGCCAAAGCGGATATTGTGATCACCACCGCCCAGATCCCCGGTAAAAAAGCGCCGATCCTCATTTCAACCGAAATGCTGGAAAAAATGCGCAATGGCTCCGTGATCATTGATATTGCAGCTTCCACCGGTGGTAATACACCTTTTACCAAAGACAACGAAACGGTCAATCATAACGGCGTGTCCATTATTGGCAACAGTAACCTGCCGGGCACCATGCCATCTGACGCCAGCAAGCTCTATGGCAAGAATATCCTGAACTTCTTACAGCTGCTTATCACCAAAGAAGGTGCACTGCACCTCAACTGGGAAGATGACCTGGTAAAAGGTTCCTGTATTACCCATGAAGGCCAGCTGGTGCATGAACGCGTAAAAGCGGCACTGGCCTCCTGATAACAAACCCGTTTCCCGATATTATATTAATTGAATGCTATGGAAGCTGTATTGAACTGGATAGCTGTTAACCAGCAGATCATTTACATCGTTGCCCTCATGATCTTTGTGGGTATCGAGATCATCGGCCGTGTGCCGAGTGTACTGCATACTCCGCTGATGAGTGGCGCCAACGCCATCCACGGGGTGGTCATCATTGGCGCCATCATTGTTATGGGCCGTGCAGAACACGATAATTACCTGGCGTTGTCACTGGGATTCCTGGCCGTAGTGCTGGGGACACTGAATGTGGTGGGTGGCTTTGTGGTGACCGACAGGATGCTGGAAATGTTCAAATCCAAAAAAGGAAAACCCTGATGCGTGCAGCATTGACAAACTTCGAATTTATTAGGCTATGGATGTAAACTTACTTACCCTTTGCTACCTGATCGGTTCCGTTACTTTTATCATCGGCCTGAAAATGCTGTCGAACCCCGCCACCGCGCGCAGGGGTAACCTGGTAGCTGCCGCCGGTATGGGACTGGCCATCTTTGGTACCATTTTTCTGTACCGTGACGATTCCGGTCAGAAACTACATAATTATCCCTGGATCTTCGGCGGCCTGATCATCGGCACGCTGGTGGGCACGCTGGCCGCCAGAAAAGTGAAGATGACCGCCATGCCCGAAATGGTGAGCCTCTTCAACGGTATGGGTGGCGCCTGCGCCGCGCTGATCTCCATGATTGAATTTGATCACCTGGCGCATACGCATTTCCGGGTCAATATCTTTGAATCCTACGAAGCCGGCGCTGTAGTGGAAGATGCTATTCTCAGCATTCCTGTGCAGCCCGGTATCCTGATCACTATCTTCCTGGGCCTCATCATCGGCACCGTTTCTTTTGCCGGTTCTGTGGTAGCCTGGGGTAAGCTGAACGGGAAGATCAAGGATTTCTCCTTCAAAGGACAGCATATCTTCAACCTGGTGCTGATGGGCGCTATCCTGGCCCTGACCACCTATATCATTGTGGCTATCGGTATGGCTGATGTGCCGCCGGATCCTGCAGCTGTACAGGACATTGATCCGCATCCGCTGGGCTCCTTACCCGTGATGCTGTTCTATGGTACTTTCGCACTGTCGATCCTGTATGGTGTATTCTTTGTAATGCCTATCGGCGGTGCAGATATGCCTGTTGTGATCTCCCTGCTCAACTCCTTTACCGGTGTGGCGGCAGCCTGCGGCGGTTTCCTGTATGACAACAAAGTAATGCTTACCGGTGGTATCCTGGTAGGCGCAGCCGGTACCCTGCTGACCATCCTCATGTGTAAAGCCATGAACCGCTCACTGAAGAATGTACTGATCGGTTCCTTCGGCGGCAAGAAAGCCGGCGGCGGTCCCGCAGGCGCCAAAGACCAGGGCAGCACCAAAGAGATCTCCGTAAGCGATACGGCCGTAGTAATGAGCTATGCCAACAGAGTAATGATTGTTCCGGGTTATGGGCTGGCTGTGGCCCAGGCGCAGCATGCCTGCCATGAGCTGGAGAAATTACTGGAAAGCAAGGGCGTGGAAGTTAAATACGCTATCCACCCTGTAGCCGGACGGATGCCCGGGCATATGAACGTGCTGCTGGCCGAAGCGGATGTGAGCTATGAAAAGCTCCAGGAAATGGAACAGGCCAATGAAGAGTTCCCCACCACTGATGTGGTGCTGATCCTGGGCGCCAACGACGTGGTGAACCCCGCAGCTAAAACAGATCCTGCTTCTCCCATATATGGCATGCCCATCCTGGATGTGGAACTGGCCAAAAATGTGATCGTCAACAAACGCAGTATGAAGCCTGGTTATGCGGGTATTGAGAACGACCTGTTCTTCCAGCCCAAGACCTCCATGCTGTTTGGTGACGCTAAAAAAGTACTGCAGGACCTTATTGCTGAGATCAAAAACCTGTAATCGGTATCTTTGCCACTTTATTCAACTGAAAAGAATAACTATTGGCAATTGAATTACCAGCGGATCTCCTGCAGTCCCTGCAGGGGATCCGTGGCTTTAACCAGCCCGCTTTTGAACAGGTGCATGCTTCGGGTGGACAGATCACGTCCATCCGTGTCAACCCGGCCAGGCAGTCTGCCACCGCCGGGGAATGGCAGCCGGGAGGCTTTGATCCTGCTGCGCTGACGCCTGTTCCCTGGTCCCGTTACGGCTTTTATTTACCGGAACGTCCCTCTTTTACTTTCGATCCCCTGTTCCATGCAGGCACTTATTATGTGCAGGAGGCTTCCAGCATGTTCCTGGAACAGGCCCTGCTGCAGACCACCGATACCAGCAAAAAATTAAGGGTCCTGGATCTTTGCGCCGCTCCCGGTGGCAAGTCCACGCACCTGCAATCCCTGCTCTCCCCCGACAGTTTACTGGTCAGCAATGAAGTGATCCGCACGCGGGCCGCCATCCTGGAAGAGAACCTGGTGAAATGGGGCGCGGCCAATGTGATTGTCACCAATAACGATCCGCAGGATTTTGCACGCATCCCCGGTTTTTTTGATGTGCTGGTGATTGATGCTCCCTGCAGTGGCAGCGGACTGTTCCGCCGTGAACCTGAAGCCATCCGGGAATGGAGTCCGCAGGCCGTTCAGCTTTGCTGCCAGCGTCAGCAGCGGATCCTTGCTGAAAGTTTTACCGCACTGGCCGATGAAGGCCTGCTGATCTATAGCACCTGCTCCTATTCTGTGGAAGAGGATGAGGACATCCTCGACTGGCTGATGGATACTTTCCAGCTGGAAACTGTGCCCCTGCAAACGGAGCCCGATTGGGGTATTGTACCCGTACAATCAGCCCTGCACCAGGCGGCCGGTTATCGTTTCTTCCCTGATAAAATAAAAGGCGAAGGGTTTTTCCTGGCCTGTTTCCGAAAAAAGGAGGGCGACCGCTATGCGTCCCGATCTCCAAAGAAAGCGCCCCTGGTAAAAGCCGGCAAAGCCGAGGCCGCCGTGGTGCAGCCCTGGCTGCGGCAGGCGGGCGATTGGCAGTTCTGGAAGCAGCAGGAACTGATCCTGGCCTTTCCCACCAATCTGGAACAGGAATTGCTCACTATTGCCGACAAGTTTTATATTCGTTCTGCGGGTATTACCCTGGGAAAAATTGCCGGAAAGGACCTGGTGCCGGAACATGCGCTGGCCCTGAGCGGCCTGCTGGCACCGGAAATTGTTGCAGTATCGTTAAAAAAGGCGGAAGCCCTGCAATACCTGCGCAAGGAACCGCTGGAGCTGGCTGCCACAACCAAAGGCTGGGCCCTGGTGCAATACGCCGGTTTCTCCCTGGGCTGGGTCAAGTTGCTGCCTAACCGGGTCAACAATTACTACCCTTCGGCCTGGCGGATACTGAAAAGCGGAAACAATTAAAAATATGCTGCATCTTTGCACCGTTACGAAAAGAGCTATTATGATCAAAATCAGTCGACTTCTTCCATTCGTATTTGTATTGATGGTGCAGTGGGTACAGGCGCAGTCTGACCTGATCATCCAGGGCAGTGCTCCGCAGTTGTACCTGGTGCATAAAGTAATGCCTAAAGAGAACTGGTACAGTGTAGGCCGGATCTATAACCAGAGTCCCCGGGATATTGCGCCCTTCAATGGCGCTACGCTGGAACAACCGCTGTCCATTGGCCAGTTGTTGAAGATCCCCTTAACGGAAGCCAATTTCTCGCAGGATGGCAGTAAGGCCGGTGACGAGGTATTTGTCCCTGTTAAACATGTGGTACAGTCCCAGGAGTGGATGTACCGGATCAGCCAGAACCATAATAAGGTCCCGGTGGCCAACCTGGAAAAATGGAATAATGTGACCAATGATCAGCTGAAGCAGGGCATGAAGCTGACAATAGGCTACCTGAAAGTGAAAACAGGCCAGAGCCCATTAGCCGGCGGCGGTCTGTCAAGCGTATCCAGTGTAGCTGTGGCGCCAACAACAACTACAGCTCCGCCTGCAATACCTTCAATTCCTCCGGCAACAGAGCCGGTAAAAACGGAACCCGTTGCAGTAGTAACGCCAGCGCCCACTACGCCTGTGAAAACGGAGCCTGTGAAAACAGAGCCGGTAAAAACGGAACCACCCAAAACAGAAACTAAACCTGTAGTTACGGAAGAGCCTAAGCCTGCCGTGAACACAGACTATAATAAAACGCCGGCCAATTTCAAAGGCGGTTATTTCAGGACCCAGTATTCCGAGACCAACAAAGGAACAGCGGGTAATGCCGGTGTATTCCGCAGCACCAGCGGCTGGCAGGATGGAAAGTATTATGCCCTGATGAACAATGTACCCATCGGGACTATTGTGAAGGTCTCTTTCTCTTCCACCAATAAAAGTGTTTATGCCAAAGTGCTGGGCCAGCTGCCGGATATGAAGGAAAGTGTAGGCCTCAGTATCCGTGTCAGTGATGCCGCGGCCTCTGAGTTGGGCGCCACTTTAGGCAAGTTTTATGTAGACGTGAAATATTGATAACAGAAATCTGTAATTTTATAGCCGGACCGGATCAACTGGTCCGGCTTTTTATTTTCATGACCCCCTTTAACCCTTAAGCTGACGCTTATGAATCGTCATTTCATCCGTCTGTCCGTACTATTCCTCTGTTATTTTTCCTTTAGTCAATTCAATGGCCTTTTTGCACAGAATACCGCCTGGTCTGATACAGGCAGAATTGGTATCGGTAAAACTGATCCGGAATACCCGCTGCATGTAGCTCATCCAACTGTTGTACCTGCTGCTTTTGAACGGATCAATACGGTAGGCAATGCCACCAACTCCTCTATTATACTGAGGCATTCTACTTCTGCTGCCATTACCAATGGATTAGGCGCTGCAGTTAGCTTTCAGATAAAGGACAATAACACAAATACCAATTATAACCTGGGCTTTGTAGCCGGTGTCAGGACCAGCGCCAACAATTCCGGTTCCATCGTTTTCAATACGGCCAATGCCGGTACCATTACAGAAAAGATGCGGGTCAATAACCTTGGGAATGTGGGCATCAATTTGAATAATCCCGTTTACCTGCTGGATATTTTCCAGAATACCAATTCCAATTTACCCATGCTCAATATCCGGAATGCAAGCAATGGAACTTCTGCTGTTGCAAGGATGAATTTTTTCAATAATGTGGGTGCTTCGGTAGGTACACACGGCGCCGCTATTGCTTTGAACAGCTCAACAACCAGTTCTCCCAACTCTTTTGTCATTTTCAATTATCTGGCAGGTCCTATCAGGATAGGTACTTCTGCCCAGGAGCGTATTCGCATCACTGCTGATGGCAATGTAGGTATCGGAACCATGACTCCACCTGCTGCCGCCAAACTGGCCGTGGAAGGGGAGATCCATGCCCGTAAGGTAAAAGTCACCCAGGCCACCTGGGCTGATTTTGTCTTTGCGCCCAACTATAAACTCCCCGCCCTGACGGAGGTAGAGGCATTCATTCAACAGCACCGTCATCTGCCGTATGTTCCTTCCGAAGCCGAGGTAAAAAAGAACGGCCTTTACCTGGGTGAGAACCAGGCTGTGCTGCTGCGCAAGATTGAAGAGCTGACGCTGTATGCTATTGACCAGGAGAAAAAACTGGCCACACAGCAACAGCAGTTGCAGTCCCAACAGGATCGGGAAGCGGCACAACTGAAAAGGGAAGCCCTGCTGATGCAAAGGCTGGAAGCACTGGAAAAAGAAATGGAAGCGCTGAAGAAAAAGTAAACGCAGGCTTTCGTAATAAATACATATAAAGGCTGTCAGGGGGTATCAACGAAACATCAGTAGTTGGGCCTGCTGGCAGCCTTGCTGTTTTCCGGAGATCAGGACCAGCGGTATCCCCGCAGGAAATCACCTGCAGTCATCCGTTTTTTGCCTTCCAGCTGCAGTTCCAGCACCTGGATATACCCATCCGCTGTACTGAATTTGAGATAGGACTTCTGATCTGTGATCAGTTCTCCCGGTTGTTGCGGGATGCTGCCGGCAATTTCTTTCTGGCTACGATAGATCTTAAGGGTCTTTCCCTCCAGTGTGGTATAGGCGCCCGGAAAAGGGGAGAGGCCGCGGATCAGGTTGTGGATGGCGGCGGTTGACTGGTTCCAGTCTATATGGCCGGTCTCCGTAAACAGCTTGGGCGCATGCCGCAGTCCGGTATCAGCCACGGATAGCTGGGGAACAGCGGTCAGGGTGCCAGCTGCCAGTCCTTCCACCGTTCTGACCAGTACGGCCGCACCGATCATTTTCATTTTATCATGCACTTCACCGGCGGTATCGTTTTCGCCAATGGGAAAACTTTCGCGCAGCAGGATATTGCCGGTATCAATTTCATGCTGCAGCTGGAAAGTGGTGACACCGGTCTCCGCATCGCCATTGATCACCGCCCAGTTGATAGGGGCGGCGCCACGGTATTGGGGGAGAAGGGAGCCGTGCAGGTTGACAGTGCCCAGGCGCGGCATATTCCAGACCAGTTCCGGCAGCATACGGAATGCTACTACTATCTGCAGGTCGGCGTTGAGTGCGCGCAGGGCATCCAGGAATTCCGGGGCTTTCAGTTTTTCCGGCTGCAATACAGTCAATCCCTTTTCTACCGCAAATTTCTTAACAGCGCTTTCAGTGAGCTTCATGCCCCTGCCTGCCGGTTTATCTGGTGCGGTGACCACACCCACAATATTGGCGCCGGCCTGTAACAAGGCGTCCAGGGAGGCTACAGCAAACTCAGGCGTGCCCATGAATACGATGCGGAGAGAAGAAGGGATCATAACTGTTCCGGTTTTTACGTGAAAAGGACGTTGCGCTTCAGGCAACGGAGCGCAAAGATAAAGCGCCTGCTTTTAACAAACCCTATTACGCGCCAAAAGCTGAGCAGCGCTTACCTGCCTTGCTGACCAGTAATGGCAACGGGCTGTATACAGTTTGTTAAAGAGAAGAAAGCATCATTACTCAAAATCCGGGTACAGCAAATATTTCTTCCGGATCTGTTTAAACGCTTCCAGCGCCGGCTGCCAGCTCAGGCGGATCTCTTCTTCCGTGAGGCCGGCTTTGATCTGTTCCCGGAGGGTGGCGCCGCCCGCCAGCCGGTTAAAAGTAACGCCTTTGTTGATGAAGAAACTGTCTTTATCGGGGAATAAGCGATAGGCTTCCAGCAGCCAGGTCAGCTGGAGCTGTCTGTTGATGCTTTTGTATAGCTGGCGCCAGTTGCCACTGAGGTCCCAGCCATAACAGCGTTTATCCTTCAACTTGGGGTCCATAGCGCCGGGCTTGCTGCGTGGTGTAAAACTCACCATGGTTTTTGGGAGATCAGGGTGACCGATCAGTTGAAAGGGTTTGTCGGTCCCACGGCCTTCGCTCAGCGCCGTGCCTTCAAAAAAGCAGGTGCTGGGGTAACGGAGGATGGCGGACATATCCGGCATATTGGGGCTGGGGCCTACCGGTACCGCATACTGGAACTGGTGATCATAGTAGGGTATAGTGATCACTGTCAGCTTGAAATGCGCTGCCGGTAAGCTCTTCTCGCGGGGATTGGGCTGCAGGCCAACCTGCACCAGCTTATATGGGTCTGCTGGTTTTGTCCTTTCTTCGCAGAGCAGGTATTGCGCATACTCGGCCATGGTCATACCATGTACTACGGGAATGGGCTGCATGCCGATAAAGGACCGGAAGGCGGTGTCCAGCACGGGGCCATCCACATAGTAACCATTGGGGTTGGGCCGGTCCAGCACCATCAATGTTTTTTTCTGCTCAATGCAGGCGTTCATACATTCTTCCAGGGAAGAGATATAAGTATAAAAGCGGGTACCCACATCCTGCACATCAAAGATCAGGATATCCACATCGCGCAGGTCTTCCGCGGAGGGCCTTCTTTTTTTACCATAGAGTGAAACGATAGGGATGCCTGTGGCCGGATCTTTTTCATTGGCCACTTTGGCGCCGGCGTCAGCGGTGCCGCGGAAACCGTGTTCCGGCCCAAATATCCTGCGGATATCCACGCCCTGGCTATGCAGGGTGTCAACGAGATTTTTGTTGCCCACCAGGCTGGTATGATTGGCAAAAATGGCTACTTTTTTCCCCTTCAGCAGGGGCATATAGCGTTCAGGCCATTCTGCTGCAGCTTTAACAGGTCCGCTGTCCGTTACCTGGGCCTTTATCGGGTACAGGAACAGGATGCTGATGATCAGACAGGTAAGGTATCGCATTCGATCAGTTTATTGGTTCGTCCCCAAATATAATGAACTCCTTCAGGAGCGGGCTGGATTTGGTCAGGCAGAATTATTGCGTTTACTTTGTCCACTAAATCTATTTATATGCAACAGGCAAAAAGTGGCGATACCGTAAAAGTTCATTATCATGGTCGCCTGACGGATGGCACTACCTTCGATTCTTCTGAAGGCCGCGAACCGCTCGAATTCCAGGTAGGTACCGGCTCTGTGATTGCTGGTTTCGACAATGGAATTACCGGTATGAGCGTGGGCGAGAAGAAAACCATCCAAATCCCTGTAGACCAGGCTTACGGTCCTAAAGATCCCACTATGCTGGTAGAATTTCCCGTGTCTAATTTTCCGCCCGACCTCAAACCTGAAGTGGGCATGCAACTCAATATGACCAATGGCGCCGGCCAGGTGATCCCCGTTGTGATTGCTGAAGTAGGTACTGAAACCGTGATCCTGGATGCCAACCATCCGCTGGCCGGACAGGACCTGGTCTTCGATATCGAGCTCGTAGAAATAGGTGGCGGTTCCCGCATCATTATGCCGTAATTGTCCTCCCCAACCAACATATCTTATTAGTAGGATCCCGGTATTGACATACCGGGATTCTTTTTTTATTTTGGCCCAAAGTTGATCCCCTATGAAAACCATCCAATCCCTTTGCACCCTGGTGCTGGGCCTTATTGGCGCCCTGTCTGCCAGCGCACAGACTGACTCTGCAGCGGCCAGACAAAAAGCCCTTTTCTACGCGGACAGCCTGATCCGCTCTCATTTCTACCAGGACTGGAAAGCTGTGGCCAGTCTCACCTGTAACAGTGCTATCAAATATTACGGCGGGCCTGACGGCTTCCGGGAACATGTGGTCATGTTGTATTTCCACAATGAACCGCAGGTGGAGGAAAAACCGGAAAGGAGCAGTATTGTCCGGATCATGAACAATGATATTGACGAATGGCAATGTGTTGTTGAAAAAATAAGACATACGTTCATCAATAACCGCCGGGCAAGGATCTACAGTTACCTGGTGGGGCAATCGAAAGATGATGCCGCTACCTGGAAATTTGTGGATGTCAGCCATAACTCCGTTAAGAATGTGATCTATATCTTCCCCGATATTTTTGGCACCCTGGCCATCCCTGACGCCAGGACGGTGTATGAGGATGAAGAGCTGGCTGCGCAGCTGGCAGCGGAAGAAGCAGCTAATAAAAAAGAGGCTGTCCCTAAAAAGAAACCGGCTCCCGTCAAAAAGAAGAAATAAGCCGATGCGGACCGTACCAGCGCCGGTAAAGCCGGTACAGCAGCAGGAACAGCGCTGCTGTCAGCAGACTGTTCAGGATACTGCCTTCAAACCCGAAGGGGCCGCCGGTTAAAATGGGCGAGCCGGATTGTTCCTGTCGCCAGAAGGCGGGCAGCCGGAGGCCGCTTACCTCATAACCCAGGACAGGGCCTTCCAGGATATTCCAGCAGCAATGCAGGGCGATGGAGTACCAGCAATTGCGTGTATAGCAGAAGTTGAGTCCCAGCAGCAGGCCGCAGGCAAACAGGTTGACAATGGCTATCCAGTGAATATGGTCGTTACCCATATGCATGCCGGCAAAGAGTGCGGCGCTGAGCGCCAGTGCCGGGACTGCCGGCATGGACTGCAGGAGGTTATCCAGGAAATAGCCCCGGAAAAAAAGTTCCTCGCTGAAGGAGGTCAGCAGCAGGAGGCCTATGGCTGCCAGCAGGGGAGCGGTGGCGGTAGTGCTGCGGGAAAAATGCAGCAGGCCGTTCAGCCAGAGCAGCAGGGTCCCGCCACCCACTATCAGCAGCGCCGCCAGGCTGCCGGTGAGGGCTTCCCGGCCACGCCAGTGCAGGCCAAGGCTGCGTAAGGGCCGGCCATCGGCCAGCACCCGGAACAGCAGCACCATCCCCACCACCAGCAGGGCATGGACCAGCAGCACCCTGGTGAGCAATGCAATCGGCAGCTGCTCTGTCACAGCGGCCTGCGGGGAAACGCCCGCCAGGGGGAAGGCGATATAGGCCAGGCCCAGGTAAGCGACCAGGCAAAGGGCCGCCCGCAGCCAGCCCTGCTGAATTACTGGTTTTTGTCCGGTGTGTAATGCCATAGATGATTTATCTTGCCAAAAATACTATTCCATGTTCGATAAGTATGGATTCACTGTAAAGGACCGTTTTCTCCGTTATGTGCAGATTGACACGCAGAGCGATCCGCAGTCGCGGAGCATCCCCTCTACTGAAAAGCAGAAAGACCTGAGCCGCGTGCTGGTACAGGAGCTGCAGGAGATGGGGATCAGCGACGCCCACCTCGATGAATTTGGCTATGTATATGCTACCATCCCTTCCAATAGTTCCAAACAGGTGCCCGTGCTTTGCTACTGCGCCCATGTGGACACTGCGCCTGATTGTACCGGTACCCATGTAAAACCCATAGTGCATGAAAACTATGATGGGGGAGATATTGTACTGCCGGATGATCCTTCCCAGGTGATCTCGCCCGCAGAACATCCTTACCTGCTCCAGAAAAAAGGAGAGGATATCATCACTGCTTCCGGCACTACGCTGCTGGGGGCCGATGATAAGGCCGGTGTGGCGGTGATCATGGACCTGGCCCACTACCTGGTCACGCATCCGGAACTGAAGCATGGCGCTATCCGCCTGCTGTTCACACCTGATGAAGAGATCGGCCGTGGGGTGGATAAGGCGGACCTGCAAAAGCTGGGCGCTGATGTTGGCTATACGCTGGATGGCAGTGAGCTGGGCGCTTATGAGGATGAGACCTTCTCGGCTGACAGTGTCACTGTCACTTTTCATGGTATCAGCGCTCATCCGGGTTATGCCAAAGACAAACTGGTGAACGCTATCAAGGTAGCTTCCGCCTTCATTGATTCCTTACCCAAGGATGAGCTCTCGCCCGAAACCACCGATGGCCGCTATGGCTTTGTGCATCCCGTGCATATGGAAGGGATCGGGGAGAAAGTCACCGTACAGCTGATCATCCGCGATTTCTATACACCCAAGCTGCTGGCGTACGAAAATTACCTGCGTGATAAACTGGAAGATGCGCTGCAGCAGTTCCCCGGCGCCAAAGCTGATTTTGTGGTCAGGGAACAATACCGCAATATGAAAGAAGTGGTGGACCAGCATCCGAAGGTGTCACAGTATGCGCACGAAGCCATTGAACGCGCCGGTGTTCCGGTGCTGGCCCATAGCGCCCGTGGCGGTACGGATGGTTCCCGCCTGAGTTTCATGGGACTGCCCTGTCCCAATATCTTCACCGGCGAGATGGCCTTTCATGGCAAGCATGAATATGTCAGCGTACAGGATATGCAGAAAAGCGTGGAGACCATTGTTCACCTGGCTGCTATCTGGGAAGAAAAAAGCTGATCATGCTGGTGCTGCTCGACTGGCTCCTCAGTTTCCTGCATTTTGCAGTCATAGGCTTCAACCTGTTTGCCTGGATATGGCCGGCTACGCGTAAGGCCCACCTGGTAGTGGCCGCGCTGACCCTGGCCTCCTGGTTCCTGCTGGGTATCTGGTATGGCATGGGTTATTGTCCCATTACCGACTGGCAATGGCGGGTGAAAGAGCAGCTGGGAGAAACCAACCTGCCCGGCTCTTTTGTGGCCTATTATGCAGAAAAAATAGTCGGGCCTGTTAGCAGCTCACTGATCAATATCCTTACGGTGGCGCCCTTCCTGGTGGCTATTGCCTGTTCGCTTTACCTTAATTTCCGGCCTCAACAACGGGCTGTCCCTTCTTCCGGAGGATCTCGCGGATGATGAGGCTGGCATGCTCGCGGCTGTTCTCAATGAACCAGACATGCGTGTTCATACCGCCGCAGACCACACCGGCCAGGTAAATGCCCGGCAGATTGGTTTCCATGGTAGCGGGATTGTAGACAGGCTGCAGCGTGGCATCGGGTGTCAGCTGGATGCCGGTATCCCGCAGCAGGCGAAAATCAGGCTGGTAGCCGGTCATGGCAATTACGTAGTCGTTGGGGATGGTTAGCGGTCCTTCCGGCGTCATTATATCCACTTCCTTTTCGCGGATGGCCGTGATATGCGCGTGGAAATGTGCTTTGATACAACCTTCTTTGATCCGGTTCTCGATATCCGGTTTTACCCAGTATTTCACGCGGTGGCCAATCTCCCCTTCGCGGATCACCATGGTCACATCAGCGCCTTTGCGCCAGGTTTCCAGGGCCGCGTCTACGGCTGAGTTATTGGCGCCCACCACCAGCACGCGCTGCATGGCGTAAAAATGCGGCTCCTTGTAGTAATGCGTTACTTTGGGCAGTTCTTCGCCCGGGACATTCAATAACACGGGCAGGTCGTAGAAGCCGGTAGCCAGCACAATGGAAGAAGCAGTGTATACTGCATTGCTGGTATTTATCGTGTATTGATCATGGTTATATTGAATGGATCCCACTCTTTCCTGCAGGCGGATGCGCAGGCTGTTGGAAACAGCTACCCGCCGGTAATATTCCAGGGCTTCGGGCCGGGTAGGTTTTACATTGTTGGATACAAAGGGAATGCCTCCTATCTCTATCTTGTCCGAGGTGGAGAAGAAGGTCATATTGCTGGGGTAGTTGTACAGGGAATTGACCAGGCATCCTTTTTCCAGGATGCAGTAATCCAGTCCTGCCTGCTGTGCGGCCAGCCCGCAGGCCAGCCCGATGGGGCCGCCGCCGATGATGATCAGTTCGAAATCTTGTTTCATAACTTATAATGCGTCAAATATACCTATAATGCCCCGGCAGCGCCTAAAAAAGGGCAATTGACGAGGCTCATGCTGTTCTGTGGTCAAAAAAGATGTATTTTTCAACCCTAAATTCTCGACTATGGAATATTTATACAGTTACTGGTGGGTTATTGTTGTGGTCCTTGTCCTTTTTGCAGGCCTCAAAACCATCAACCAGGGGTATATCGGGGTGGTGACCATGTTCGGTAAATACCAGCGTGTCCTCCGCCCGGGGCTAAACTTCCTGATCCCTTTCCTGGAGGTGATCTACAAGAAAGTAAGTATCCAGAACCGTTCCGTTGAACTGGAATTCCAGGCTGTTACCGCCGACCAGGCCAACGTGTATTTCAAGAGTATGTTATTATATTCCGTGCAGAATGCGGAAGAAGAGACCATCAAAAAAGTGGCTTTTAAATTCCTGAGTGAGCGTGATCTGATGCAGGCATTGACCCGCACCATCGAGGGTACTATCCGCTCCTTTGTGGCCACCAAACGCCAGGCGGAGATCCTGAGCCTGCGCAAAGAGATCGTGGAATATGTTAAAGAGCAGATCGACCAGCTGCTGGAAGACTGGGGTTATCACCTTCAGGACCTCCAGATCAACGACATTACTTTTGATAAGGCCATCATGGAATCCATGAGCAAAGTAGTGGCCAGCCATAACCTGAAAGCGGCTGCTGAGAACGAAGGCCAGGCCCTGCTGATCACCAAGACCAAATCGGCTGAGGCAGAGGGTAATGCCGTGAAGATCGCTGCAGAAGCGGAACGGCAGGCGGCCCAGCTGCGTGGTCAGGGTGTGGCCCTGTTCCGTGCGGAAGTGGCCAAAGGTATGAGCCAGGCTGCAGAGCAGATGAAACAGGTGAACCTGGATACCAATGTGATCCTGTTCAGCATG
Source organism: Candidatus Pseudobacter hemicellulosilyticus (assembly GCA_029202545.1). Classification (GTDB taxonomy): domain Bacteria; phylum Bacteroidota; class Bacteroidia; order Chitinophagales; family Chitinophagaceae; genus Pseudobacter; species Pseudobacter hemicellulosilyticus. The sequence goes on along the minus strand of CP119311.1, from coordinate 6,004,647 downwards.
TGGACAGAAGCTATCAAAAATTTTGCAGAAGCAGGCAAAGGCAACGTGATCTTCCTGGACGGCAGCAGCGAAGGCATGCAGAAGACCATGAACCAGATCATGGGTATGCTGGAGATGCGCAGACAGCAGGAGTAACCGAAGCGATATAACAATCCTTTAAGAAATAATCAATTCCGGAAATCGTTTTAGGCACACATTTGACTACATTTACACCAATAAAACAATCACTGGATGAATTGGTACTTTTTGCAGGTCACTGCTCCCGTTGTCGATACTACGAATAAAGCATTGAACGGTGGGGCAGCCCAGCCTCCCTCTATGAACGTGATGGATCTGCTTGCCCATGGCGGCGCGCTCATGGTTCCCCTGGGCCTGCTGCTGGTGCTGGCTATCTTCTTTTTCTTTGAGCGGTTGATAGCTATCCGGAAGGCCAGCAATATTGATCCCAATTTCATGAACATTATCCGCGACAATATCTTCAGTGGCAATGTCACTGCCGCCCGCTCGCTGGCCAAGAATACGCCCAACCCCGTTGCGCGTATGATAGACAAAGGCCTGCAGCGTATCGGCAAACCCATTGACGCTATTGAGAAAAGCATGGAGAGTGTAGGCAAGCTGGAGATCTACAAAATGGAACGTAACCTGTCCGTCCTGTCCCTGGTATACGGAATAGCCCCTATGTTCGGGTTCCTGGGTACTATCTTCGGGATGTTGCAGCTGTTCTACAATATCAATGCTTCCGGCGATTTCACACCGGCGCAGATTGCAGGTGGTATCTATACCAAAATGATCACTTCGGCCTCCGGTCTGATCATTGGCCTGCTGGGTTATGTGGCCTATAACTTCCTCAACACGCAGATCGATAAAACGGTCAACAAGATGGAAGCCGCCAGCGCAGAGTTTATTGATATTTTGCAGGAGCCTACACGATAAGCTATGAATTTAAAAAGCAGACTAAGAAATCATCCGGAATTACATGCAGGCGCGTTGAACGATATCCTGTTCATCCTCCTGTTCTTTTTCCTGATCGTTTCCACTATTGCCAATCCCAATATTGTTAAGGTCAACAATCCCAAGGGCACCAAGGATACCAAGGCCAAACAGCATATCACGGTCTCTATAGATAACCAGCAGCAATTCTTCATCGGCACCCGTAAAGTGGATGCCGCCCTGATAGATACCCTGCTGAAAGCCGAGATCGGTAAGTTCCGGACCAGCATTGATACCCCGGTAGTGGTGATCAACGCAGATACCATTGCCTATTATGGCGAAGTGTTCCGGATCATGCGGTTGTCCAAGAATGCCGGCGCCAAGGTAGTGGCCAACGTAAAATAGAACAACTTTGTGATAGGGTCCCTCTCCGGCAGGAGGGGGACTTTTTTTATTGGTGCAGGATGCGCCTGACTATTTCAGTGATGGCGTTGGCAGGTGTAGTGAACGGCGCCGGTCAACCGCTTTTTACAGGATGCAGCGGATCATCCTGTCCTTGCCCTGCATATCTTTTTTCAATTCCACTTCCCGGAAGTTATGATCGCGGAAAAGCTGGCTGGTCTGAGGGCCCAGGTCTTCATGGATCTCCACGTAGAGCCTGCCGCCGGCAGATAATTTCTGCTGGCCCAGTTCTGCAAGGGCCCGGTAAAAAAGCAGGGGATCATTGTTTTCTACAAACAGGGCGGTATGCGGCTCATACTGCAATACGTTGGGCTGCATGCCGGCCTGGTCAGACTGCGGAATATAAGGAGGGTTGCTGACCAGTATATCAATAGCGGGCAGCCGGTACCATTCAGCCTGGTCCAGCACATCCAGCTGGTGGAAGTCGATGGCCAGTTCCTGTCCGCTGGCGTTGCGGGCGGCAGTGGCCAGGGCGCCTACACTGATATCAATACCCAGCAGGGTAGCAGCAGGCAGTCTTTTCTTCAGGGCGATGGGAATACAGCCGCTGCCGGTGCCAATGTCCATGATGGTGGGGCTGCCTGCGGGCTGGCCAAAGTCTTCCACTATCCAGTGTACCAGCTCTTCGGTTTCGGGGCGGGGAATGAGGACCGTTTCATCCACGTAAAGCGCCAGGCCGTCAAACCAGGCTTCATTCAATACGTATTGTATAGGGCGATGCTGCAGGAGCTGTGCGGTCCAGGTTTCCAGCTGTGTTTTTTGTGCGGCGGACAGGGGTTCCTGTTTGCGGACAATACGGTCTATTTTGCGGAGACCGGTGAGCTTTTCCATGACCCAGTCGGCCATACTGGCTGCTTCGCGGTTATCGTAAAGGGCCGAAAGGGTTATGCTGAGCTGCTGTTGTGCCTGGTGGAGGGTCATGGGGTAAAAGTACGGAATCCGTTATATTTGCAGTTTGCAGAACAATTCCCGCCCATATATGCATCGATGCCTGGAGCTGGCCGCAATGGCCGCCGGGCAGGTAGCGCCCAATCCCATGGTGGGGGCTGTGCTGGTGCATGGGGACAGGATCATTGGCGAGGGCTATCACCAGGTCTATGGCGGACCGCATGCCGAGGTCAACTGCCTTGCTGCTGTACAACCCGAAGACCGCCACCTGATCCCGGGATCCACCCTGTATGTAAGTCTGGAACCCTGTGCGCATTTTGGCAAAACGCCACCCTGTGCGGATCTCATAATCCGGGAACGGATACCTGCTGTAGTGGTGGCCTGCCGCGATCCTTTTCCCGAAGTGGATGGCAAGGGCCTGGAAAAACTGCGGGCGGCCGGTGTGCAGGTGAGCCTGGGCATGCTGGAGTCCGAAGCGCGGGAGCTTAACAAACGTTTTTTTACTTTTCATACAAAGCAGCGTCCCTATATCATTTTAAAATGGGCCCAGTCGGCCGATGGCAAATTAGCCGGCCCCATTCCCGGTCCCATGGCTATCAGCAATGCCTACAGCAACCGGCTGGTACACAAATGGCGCAGTGAAGAAGCCAGTATCCTGGTAGGCGCCAATACGGCCCTGTACGATAACCCGCAGCTGACTACCCGCGGCTGGCCCGGCAAAAACCCGGTCAGGCTGGTACTGGATCCGCAGCTGCGTTTACCCGGCCACCTGCACCTGTTCAATCAACAGACGCCCACTATTGTGTTCAATACCCGGCTGCAGCAGGAGCAGGAAAATCTACTGTATTACCAGCTGACAGCTGCCGCCAACCTGGCGCCGCAGGTAGTACAGGCGCTCTATCAGCTGAAATTGCAGAGCGTACTGGTAGAGGGCGGACCGCGGCTGCTGCAATCTTTTATTGATGCCGGCTACTGGGACGAACTGCGCGTGATCACCAATGATTCCCTGGTGGTGGGCGCCGGTCTGCCCGCCCCTGAACTGCCGCATGCCTTCCTGAAAACCACCGAACAGTGGCTCACTGATCGTATTCAAACCTATTACCCCGAACAAAAGCACCAGCAGGCCCTGTTGTAAGGCCGTCCCACAAGATTATGAACGACATGGAATTTTTCAGCACCATCGAGAAACCCGGTATGGCGGAGACCAGGGACAGGGGCAGCAAATTCATCGCTTATGCCTTCCCGGTACAATCGGTGGATGATTTCAAGAAGCGCCTGGAAGAAGTGAAGAAAGAGCATCCCAAGGCCACCCACCATTGTTTTGCCTACCGCATAGGGACCGATGGCAATACTTTCCGTGTCAGTGATGCCGGCGAGCCCTCCGGATCAGCCGGCCGGCCTATCCTGGGCCAGATAGATAGTAAGTCGCTCACCGACCTGCTCATTGTGGTGGTCCGCTATTTTGGCGGCACCTTGCTGGGCGTGCCCGGCCTGATCAGCGCCTATAAGACCAGCGCCGCCCTGGTCCTGCAGGTAACGCCTATTATCCAGAAGCCCATTGAGGTCAACTACAGTGTGCAGTTTGATTATACCCAGATGAACGAGGTGATGATGGTGGTGAAGCAGCTCAACTGCACCGTGCTGGAGCAGGATATGAATTTGTTCTGTCATCTCGTGATCGGCATTCCCAAATCGCGCCGGGAAGAGACCCTGTATCGACTGGGTGATATCCGCAATGTGGAATGCCGGCCTGCGTAAGGACTGTTATACATCTCCCCAAAAAATAAAACAGCTGCGGTAGCGCCGCAGCTGTCAATCAAAAAACTATTTTGGACGAACCAGGGAGCAGCAGCACTGAAGGCTGCTTGCTGGTTATTGTCAGGTAAGGCTTTTTTGGACGAACCAACAGGCCTGCTGTACAGGTCCGAAGCAGCTTTAGCGGCCGGTCCTGAACCGTTCCGCCACTACCAGGTCCTTACTGCCCGCAGTATATTTATAAAATCCTTCGCCGGTCTTCGCGCCCAGGTAACCCGCAGTGACCATATTGGTCAGCAGGGGACAGGGGGCGTATTTCGGATTGCCGAATCCATCATGCAATACGTTGAGGATGGAGTAGCACACATCCAGCCCGATAAAATCCGCCAGCTGCAGCGGTCCCATGGGATGCGCCATACCCAGCTTCATGACAGTATCAATCTCTTCCACACCGGCCACGCCTTCATAAAGGCTGTAGATAGCCTCATTGATCATGGGCATCAGGATCCGGTTGGCAATAAAGCCGGGATAATCATTTACGGTGCAGGGAATTTTACCCAGCTGTTTGCTGAGGCTGGTGATGGTCCCGGTCACGGCGGCTTCCGTAGCGTAGCCATTGATGATCTCCACCAGTTTCATGACGGGCACAGGATTCATGAAGTGCATGCCGATCACTTTGCCGGGCCTTTTGGTCACGGCGGCTATTTTGGTGATGGAGATGGAGCTGGTATTGCTGGCCAGGATAGCATGAGGGGGAGCGGCTTCATCCAGTGTCTGGAAAATATTGAGTTTCAGCCCGGTATTTTCAGTGGCGGCTTCCACTACCAGGTCGGCGGCGGCTACGCCGGCCTTCATGTCCGTGCTGGTCCGGAGGCGGCCCAGGGCGGCCTGTTTATCTGCTTCGGAGAGGGCGCCTTTGCTGATCTGGCGATCAAAGTTCTTCCCAATGGTCTGTACTGCTTTTTCCAGTTGCGCGGCATTCACATCGATCAGGGTCACATTGAACCCGCTTTGTGCAAATACATGGGCGATGCCATTGCCCATGGTACCTGCGCCGATTACGGCTACCTGTTGAATAGACATAGTGATGTTTTAGGTGGCTGAAATGTACAAGCCCGCCGAAGATAGGGAATTGGGAGGATGTTACTTATTGTTCTTGAAGTCGCCCCGTTTCCAGGCCTGGATGAACTCACCCCAGGCAAAGGGGTTGAAGATATTCTGTGGAGGCGCCTGTCCATAATAGTAGGCCCGGTTGGCCTGGTTGCGCAGCAGCATATTGGAGCCTTCGCGCCCGTCTGTAGGCAGGGAGCGGGCCAGGATGCGGCGGGTGGTGGCGTCATTGTTCTTACGGGCAATTTCCAGGTCGTCATCCGGGATGGCCACATTGACAAAATCCCGTTCAAACTGCTCCTTGGTGGGCCTTGGTTTGATGATGGTGGCCGGGAGGTAGTCGGCATCGGTCACCAGCAGCTGGATCATGCTGTACTGGTTGCCTTCAATATTTCGGGGGATCTCGGCTAGTTTGGCTTTATAACCGATGGAAGAGAACTCTATCTGGTCGCCCTTCATGACCACAATAGAGAAAACACCCTGTTCATTGCTGATGGTGCCGCGGTTTTGTCCTTTTACCACAATGCTCACCGAGGGGATGGCCTTGAGGCTGTCAGCGGTCATTACAATACCGAAGAGCTGGACTACGGAATCGCTGAGATTTTCGAATTGGGCCTTTGCCGCAAACGGAGCTACTACGCTGAACACCAATAGGAACAGTAAATGTCTTTTCATGCAATTCAAATATACAGGATATGGATAAAATAGATCAAACAAAATGCCCTTCATATTGGTTAATTTTGCGGCAATTACATCCTTTTTAACTAAACATTTAGATGAATGACCCCGGAGAAAGTACTGGCCGCATTGAGCCATGTTCAGGAACCTGATCTTGGAAAGGACATCGTGACACTGAATATGGTGAAAGATGTGGTGATCAATGGCAATGATGTGTCTTTTACAGTGGTGCTGACCACGCCTGCCTGTCCTATGAAGGATATGATCCAGCGGGCCTGCGTAAATGCTATAAAACTGATGGTCAGCAAAGAGGCCAATGTAACTGTACATATGACGGCCAATACCAGCAGCAACCGCAAGGATCCCCAGGCGGTACTGCCCAAAGTAAAGAATATCATTGCTGTGGTCAGCGGTAAAGGCGGGGTAGGGAAGAGTACTGTTGCTGCCAACCTGGCGCTTGCTTTTGCTAAGAGTGGGGCTTCCGTAGGGTTGATGGACGCAGATATCTATGGTCCCAGCGTGCCCATCATGTTTGGTGTGCGGGGCGTAAGGCCCATGATGAAGCAGGTGCCGGGCAGCGAGAAAGGCCTGATTGTTCCGCTGGAGCGTCATGGCATCCGCCTCATGAGCATCGGGCTGCTGGTAGATGAAAAAAATGCCGTGGTATGGCGTGGGCCTATGGCCAGTTCCGCCATCCGCCAGTTTGTAACAGATGTGGACTGGGATGAACTGGATTACCTGGTCATTGATATGCCCCCCGGTACCGGAGATATTCACCTCACCCTGCTGCAGACCGTTCCGGTCACCGGCATCGTGGTGGTCACCACGCCGCAGGAAGTGGCGCTGGCCGATGCCAAAAAAGCCGTGGCTATGTTTGGCCAGGCGCAGATCAAAGTGCCCATCATCGGCCTCGTGGAGAACATGAGCTATTTCACCCCGGCTGAGCTGCCCAATAATAAATATTACATTTTTGGTAAGGATGGCGGCAGGAAACTGGCCGAGGAATATGATATTCCTTTCCTGGGACAGATCCCGCTGATACAAAGTATCCGTGAAGGCGGCGACAGTGGCGAGCCCATCATGGTGAGCGATGATACCGTGACCAAAGCAGCTTTTGAGGAATTTGCCGCCAATGCCATCCGCAGCATTTCCATGCGCAACGCTAATCTTGGCGCTACCAAAGTAGTGGAAGTGATTGAATAGCCGCCTGTACACAGGTTGACCGGCCAGTATGCCCAGCTATTGGCGCTCTTGCAGGAACGATTATAACTATTTCATAATTAATTAAAATCCCGCATCCGTTCAGGATGCGGGATTGCTGTATCATTGAGGTATGAAAAAGTCGAAGGAGCTCATTGAGCTGCTCTGTATTGTCCTGGTGGTAGCAGCCTGTCATGCGGTCAAAAAAACACCTGAAGCCATGTTACCTGTTTTCGATAAGGAAGGCCATCGCGGATGCCGGGGCCTGATGCCGGAAAATACCATCCCGGCCATGCTCCACGCATTGGAACTCGGTGTTACTACCCTGGAAATGGATGCCGTGATCACCAGGGACAGCCAGGTGATCCTCTCCCACGAACCTTTTTTCAATCACGAGATCACAACAAAGCCCGATGGCTCCTATGTAACGGAAGCCGAAGAGCGGCAGCTGAATATTTTTGGTATGACCTACGCCGAAACCCAGCGTTTTGATGTGGGCCTCAAACCTCATCCGCGTTTTCCGCGCCAGCAGCGGATGGCGGCCACCAAACCCCTGCTGGGTGCGGTGATTGAAGCTGTGGAAGCGGCTGTCAAAGCGGGCAAAGCCCAGCCGGTGCTGTATAATATTGAAACCAAATGCCAGCCGGCTACTGACAACAAATACCACCCGGCGCCGGAAGCTTTTATCGACCTGCTGATGCCGGTACTGGTGGAGAAAGGGATCACGCAGCGCGTGATCATCCAGTCATTCGATTTCCGCACCCTGAAGGTCCTGCACAGCAGGTATCCCCAGATACATACGGCTGCGCTCATTGAGGCCGATAACAAAAAAGACCTGGCCGCCCAGATAGAAGAGCTGGGCTTTACACCCACTATCTTTAGCCCGGCCTATGAGCTGGTAACGCCTGAAATGGTGGAAGACTGCCGCGCCCGGAAAGTAAAACTGATCCCCTGGACAGTGAACAGCAAAAAAGAAATGGATACCCTCCGTGCCATCGGCGTGGATGGCATTATCTCCGACTATCCCGATCTGTTCAATTAGATCCTGGCCGGTCAGGGTAACAGCGCTACCGCCTTAGTATATAACCCCGTTTTTGAAGTCCAGACGGTTGCTTAGCCTTTAGTTTCTCCCCAGCCAGTCCAATGCATTACGGTATAGGAACTGTTCCTTCAGCAAGGGATCTATAGCAAGTGATGCTATCATTTTCCCGGGATGCTGTTCTCCTAACGGGAATGGGTAATCGCTGCCAAGACAGATATTTGCTGCACCCATCGTTTTGACCAGGAAATCAAAAGCCTGTGGATCATGCACCAGGCTGTCTACCCAGAATTTGCCAATATATTCCCTGGGGGATACGGGATTGTCAATGGCTACCAGGTCCGGCCTTACGTCAAACCCGTGTTCAATACGCCCGATGGTAAAAGGAAAGGAGCCGCCGCCATGGGCAAACGCTACGCGCAGTTTGGGGAAACTGGCCAGTACCCCGCCAAAGATCATGGAGCAGATAGCCCTGCTGGTCTCAGCCGGCATGCCTACCAGCCAGGGGAGCCAGTAGCGCTGCATCTGGTCTTCCCCCATCATTTCCCAGGGGTGTACAAAGAGGGCGCAGCCCAGTTTTTCGGCCGCCTCGTAAAAGGGAAAGAATTTTTTATCGGAAAGATTGAGACCGTTGATATTGCTGCCGATCTCCAGGCCGGGCATTTTCAATGCTGTCACACAGCGTTCCATTTCCCGGATGGACAGGTCAATATCCTGGAGGGGTACAGTGCCGATGCCAATGAAGCGATCCGGGCGCTGGTTCACTGTTTCCGCGATATGGTCGTTGAAAAAGCGGGCCGTTTCCAGTCCATCGGCCGGTTTGGCCCAGTAGTTAAAGAGTACGGGGATGGTAGACAGTACCTGGATGGTTACGCCGGTGGCGTCCATCTCTTCCAGCCGGACAGATTCCCTGAAACAGTTGTCTTCCACTTCCCGGAACAGTTTATCGCCCTTCATCATACAGGCTTTGCAGTTGCGGTGTTCCAGGTGAATGAATTCCCCATAGCCGAATTTCTGTACCCAGTTGGGCATCTTATCCGGCATGATATGCGTGTGGATATCTATTTTCATGCTATAATTTGACCGGAGGCGCCATGACGGTGCCACATTTTTTGCAGGTGCGCAGGTCTTCGGATGAATAAAAACGCTCCATGATAGGAGGCAGTTGTTGTACAATATCGCTGACAAAGACAAATTCTTCATACAGCTTATTGCCGCAGCTTTCGCAGAACCACATGAACGCATCTTTCTCGTTCTCCTCATCTTCCCGGATCTTTTCAATCACCAGTCCAACTGTGTTGGCGGGACGCTGTGGTGAGTGCGGGGTCATGGGCGGCAGCAGGAACATATCCCCTTCATTGATGGGGATAGCGCGGGGTACGCCATTGTCAATGATCTTCAGCACCATATTGCCTTCTACCTGGTAATACAACTCTTCACTTTCATTATAGTGGTAATCTTTGCGGGCATTGGGGCCGCCAACAACCATCACAATGAAATTCTCTGCCTCCTTATATATACATTGATTGCCAACAGGCGGTTTGAGCAGGTCACGGTGCTCATCGATCCAGCGTTTCAGGTTGAAAGGCGCGGCTATAGGCATAAAATGTTGTTTTGGTGGGGATAAAGTTAATGTTTTGGCATTGAACGCTGAATCAAATTAATGGGGTAGATTTGGCCGTTTTTACAAATCAAACTTTATGGATCTTTCACTAAAAGGAAAATACGCCCTTGTATGCGGCAGTACGCAGGGCATTGGTCTGGCCATTGCCCGGGAACTGGCCATTCTTGGCGCTCATTGCACCCTGTTATCCAGGAATGAAGGCTCGCTGAAGGAAGCCCTGCTGCAGCTGGATGCCACAGCAGGCCAGCAGCATGGTTACCTGGTGGCTGATTTCAGTCAGCCGGAAACAGTATCGGCAGCTATCACCAGGCATGTGGCGGCTAACCCCGTTCATATCCTGATCAACAATACCGGCGGCCCCCCGCCCGGTCCTATTGTGGAGGCCACTACGGAGGATTTCCTGAAAACTTTTAACCAGCACCTGGTCTGTAATCATATCCTGGCCACAGCTGTTACGCCTTCCATGAAGGCTGCGCAATATGGCCGGATCATCAATATTATTTCTACTTCGGTCAGGATACCGCTGAAGAACCTGGGTGTCAGCAATACCATCCGTGGCGCGGTGGCCAGCTGGGCCAAGACCCTTTCCCTGGAGCTGGGACAATTCAATATCACGGTCAACAATGTACTGCCTGGGTTTACCACTACGGCGCGACTGGAAGGCCTGGTAAAAAATATTTCTGCTAACAAGCAGCAATCCGAAGCACAGGTCAGTGAAGAGATGGCTGCCGAAGTACCCATGAAACGATTCGGTAAACCTGAGGAAGTGGCGGCTGTAGCGGCTTTCCTGGCAACGCCTGCCGCCGCCTATGTAAACGGGGTGAGCATCCCCGTTGACGGAGGCAGGACCGGCTCTATTTAGGGAACTAACAAAACCAAAACGTATGCAGCCCGATACACCCTTTCAACTGGAGAATTTTATCGGCGGCCGCTTTGTTCCACCGGTGGGTGGCCGTTATATAGATAACTATAATCCCGCTACCGGCGCTGTCTCCGGCAAGCTCCCTGACAGCGATGAGGCCGATGTGGCCGCTGCCGTAGCCGCCGCTCAGCAGGCTTTCCCGGCCTGGTCGGTCACGCCGCTGGAAACCCGTTTCGCTATCCTCAACCGGATCGCTTCCCTCATTGACGAACAGCTGGACACCCTGGCGCTGGCGGAAACCAACGACAATGGCAAACCACTCTGGCTGAGTAAGAAAGTGGATATCCCGCGCGCTTCTTCCAATTTTCGGTTCTTCGCTACCGGTATCATGCATTTTTCAGCCGAGAGCCACCAGATGGAGGACAAGGCTATCAACTATACGCTGCGCCAGCCTGTTGGCGTGGTAGGCTGCATCTCCCCCTGGAACCTGCCGCTTTACCTTTTTACCTGGAAAATAGCGCCGGCCCTGGCTGCCGGTAACTGCGTAGTGGCCAAACCTTCCGAGGTAACGCCCGTAACCGCTTACCTGCTGGCACATATTGCCAAAGCGGCCGGTCTGCCCGATGGAGTACTCAATATCCTGCATGGCAGCGGCGCCAATACGGGCGCAGCTATTGTTGCCCATCCTGCTATCAAAGCCATTTCCTTTACCGGCAGCACCCGTGCAGGGGCGCAGATAGCAGCCGTAGCAGCACCCTTGTTTAAAAAATTATCCCTGGAACTGGGTGGTAAGAACCCCAATATCATATTTGCGGATTGCGACTGGGAAAAGATGATGGCCACTACGGTGCAATCTTCTTTTGCCAACCAGGGACAGATCTGTCTCTGCGGCAGCCGCATCCTGGTGGAAGCCAGTATCTATGAACGTTTCAAAAAGGAATTTACAGAAAAGACCCGCCAGCTGACGGTTGGCGATCCGCTGGACAGCAGCTCCAGACAAGGCGCTATTGTGAGTAAGGTCCATTTTGATAAAGTGATGCGCTGTATTGAAACGGCTAAGCAGGAGGGAGGTACTGTCCTTACCGGCGGTCATGCCCTGCAGCCCGAAGGCCGCTGTGCCGGCGGCTGGTTCATTGCGCCCACAGTAATAGAAGGACCGGGGCCGGATAGCCAGACCAACCAGGAGGAGATCTTCGGACCGGTAGTGACCCTGCAATCTTTTAGCACGGAAGGGGAAGCCCTGCAACTGGCCAATGCCTCGCAATATGGGCTGGCCGCTACTATCTGGACCCAGGATATTGGACGAGCCAACAGGCTTGCTGCACAGGTCCAATCAGGCATTATCTGGGTCAACTGCTGGCTGCTGCGTGATCTGCGTACGCCTTTTGGTGGGATGAAGAACAGCGGGGTAGGGCGTGAAGGCGGATGGGAGGCCCTGCGCTTTTTTACGGAGCCGAAGAATGTATGCCTGCAATTGTAAGGATCCATGCTGTACAATTTTTTTCTGCCAATAACACATGACTAATTTCAAAAGCTGGTACCCTTTTTTTTAACGTTCTTTCTGAATGTTCGATAACAGTGTTAAATAACCGAATAATGAGCGATAACGAAAAGATCATCCATACTGCCTCCGCGGCCACACCACTGGGCGCTTATCCCCATGCGCGCCGGGTGGGCAACCTGCTCTTTTTGTCCGGTATTGGCCCCCGCAACGCCAAAGACAATTCCATCCCCGGCCTCCTGCTGAACCCGGATGGCAGTATTGCCCAATACGATATAGCTGCAGAGACCCACGCGGTCTTCGCCAACGTGAAAGCCGTGCTGGAAGCGGCCGGCAGCAGCTGGGACAAAATGGTGGATGTAACGGTCTTTCTCACCAATATGAAAAAGGATTTTCCTGTTTACAATAAAATATATGGCGAGTACTTCGCCAATGTGCAGGCCTGCAGGACCACTGTGGAGATCAGCAGCCTGCCAACCCCTATTGCCATTGAATTAAAAGTGATAGCAACTATTGATTGAGCCAACTATGCAGTACCAGAATACAACCGAATTTGCCCTTATGGCCGATAGCCTGGACCCACTGAAGGATTTTCGCCAGCGTTTCCATATTCCGCCCGTGAACGGGAAAGAGAGTATCTATTTTACCGGAAACTCCCTGGGCCTGCAACCCAGGTCTACGGCCGCCTATGTGCAGCAGGAGCTGAACGACTGGGCGCAGTACGGCGTAGAAGGCCATTTCCATGCAAAGAATCCCTGGTTCTCCTATCATGAGTTGTTCCCCGCCCTGCTGGCGCCTATTGTTGGCGCTCTGCCGGAAGAAGTGGTGGTGATGAACCAGCTGACCGTAAACCTTCACCTGCTGATGGTGAGCTTTTACCGGCCCGCCGGTAAGCGTTATAAAATTTTGTGTGAGGCCAAGGCCTTTCCATCAGACCAGTATGCGCTGCAATCCCAGGTGCAGTTCCATGGCTATACACCCGAAGCCGCATTGATTGAACTGAGACCAAGGGAGGGGGAACACTGTGTCCGTACGGAAGATGTGCTGGAACAGATCCGGCAGCATAAGGACTCCCTGGCGCTGGTCATGATCGGCGGCGTGAACTACTATAGCGGTGAAGTATTTGATATGGCCGCCATCACTGCCGCTGCGCATGAAGCGGGCGCCCTGGCCGGGTTTGACCTGGCCCATGCAGCAGGCAATATCCGTTTAGCCTTGCACGACTGGCAGGTGGACTTTGCCTGCTGGTGCAGTTACAAGTATATGAACTCAGGCCCCGGCGGTGTCTCTGGCGTGTTCATTCACCAGCGGCATATCGCCAGTAAGGAACTCCATCGCTTCGCCGGCTGGTGGGGACAAAAGAAAGAAACCCGCTTTCTCATGGAACCCCGGTTCGACCCCATTCCTACTGCAGAAGGCTGGCAGCTCAGTAATGCCCCGGTACTCTCCATGGCCGCCCATAAAGCCGCCCTGGATATTTTTGCCGAGGCCGGTATGGACCAGCTGATCAGCAAGGGCCTGCAACTTTCCGGTTACCTGCACTATGTGCTGAACGAGATCAACCGCCAGCATGACCAGCCGCTTATTGAAGTGATCACGCCCACGGACAATAAAGCCCGCGGCTGCCAGGTGTCCATGCTGATGAAACACCGCGGTAAAGAAGTGTTCAACACGCTGATGCAACAGGGTGTTATTGCGGACTGGCGCGAGCCCAATGTGATCCGTATTGCACCCGTACCCCTGTATAATACTTACCTGGATGTATGGACCTTTGGACAGATCATCCAGGATGTACTGGCTACTCCATAACTAAAATTATCTGCTGACTATAGCTTATGCAACAAAAGCAAATCACCATTGTAGGAGCAGGCCTGGTAGGGTCCCTGCTATCCATCTACCTCGCCCGGCGCGGGCATACCGTGCAATTGTTTGAACGCAGACCGGATATGCGCCGCGAACAGGTAGTGGCCGGTCGCAGTATCAACCTGGCGCTGAGTGACCGCGGCCTGCTGGCCCTGGAGAAAGTGGGACTGGCCGATGCTATCAAAGCCATCTCCATCCCCATGCATGGCCGCTTCCTGCACCTGCCAGATGGCGGCACCGGCTTCCAGCCCTACGGCAGTACAGGACAGTATATCAATTCCGTGTCCCGCGGGACCCTGAATAAAAGACTGATGGACCTGGCCGAAGAAAAAGGCGTGACCATCCATTTCAGTCATAAATGCACCGGCATTGACTGGGACAGCAATACCGTGCATTTTGAGCATGCCGGCAAGGAAGTAAAAGTAACATCGGATATTATTTTCGGTTCTGATGGCGCTTTCTCTGCCGCCCGCCTGCAACACCAGCTGCACTATGACCGCTTCAACTACCAGCAATCCTATATTGACTGCGGCTACAAGGAACTGAGCATTCCGGCATTGCCCGGCGGCCAGTTTGCCATGGAGCCCAATGCCCTGCATATCTGGCCCAGGAAGGATTTTATGCTCATTGCCCTGCCCAACCCGGATGGGTCCTTTACAGGTACGCTTTTCTTCCCCTTTGAAGGACCACAATCCTTCTCGCACCTGGACAGCGAGGATAAGGTCCGTGCTTTCTTTGAAAAGACCTTCCCGGATGCTATTGCGCTGATGCCGGATTATGTACATGATTTCTTCCATAATCCTACCAGCTCCCTGGTCACGGTCAAATGCCATCCCTGGACCAGGAAGGATCGCTTTGCACTGATCGGTGATGCCGCCCATGCCGTGGTGCCTTTCTTTGGCCAGGGCATGAACTGCGGGTTTGAGGACTGCCGGGTACTGGATGAGCTGGTAGAACATTACGGCGATAACTGGGAAGGCATCCTGGACGAGTACCAGCTGCTGCGTAAGCCTGATGCTGACGCCATTGCCGACCTGGCCCTGAATAATTTTATTGAAATGCGCGACCGCGTAGCGGATCCCCGCTTCCAGCTCCAGAAGAAAATAGAGGCAAAGCTGCACGAGAAATACCCGGATCAGTGGGTCCCGGCCTATTCCCTGGTGACTTTCAGCCCGCAGCTCCGCTATTCCGAGGCCCTGACCAATGGCCAGCGCCAGGAACAGGTCATGCAGCAGGTGATGGACCGGCCGGGGATTGAAACCAGCTGGCAGGACGAGGCCTTGCTGGAGGAGATCATCGGCCGGCTGCAGGCCCTGAAAAGCTGATACTGTTATTGTTGGGGCGAGGTTCGTTTGAGGTATTTCCGGCTGCCGCTAACCGCCGGCAACGGGGGAAAGCCTCCACACCTGCTTTTGCAGGACCGCTTAAAACAGGGCCCACCTAAAGGGGTTGGCTATTATTCGCCAAATTGTATCTTCGCGCCCATGACAAGACAAGAATTGATTGAACAGATCCGGATCAGGCAATCCTATCTTTGTGTGGGCCTGGACACGGACCTCACTAAGATCCCCCGGCACCTGTTATCGGAGCCGGATCCTATCTTCGCTTTCAACAAAGCCATCATTGACGCTACGGCTCCCTACTGCGTCAGCTACAAGCTCAATACTGCTTTTTACGAAGCCCTGGGCATTCCCGGCTGGGAAGCTATGGAGCGCACCGTTGACTATATCCCCAAAACACATTTCACCATTGCGGACGCCAAACGCGGCGATATCGGCAATACGTCTACCCAATACGCAAGGGCTTTTTTTGAGACCCTCGATTTTGACGCCATTACCGTGGCGCCTTATATGGGGGCTGATAGTGTAAAGCCTTTCCTGGAATACAGCGGTAAATGGACCATCCTGCTGGGCCTTACCTCCAACCCCGGCGCTGCTGATTTTGAGCTGCAGCCGGCAGGTGACGGCCTGCTCTATGAAAAAGTGCTGACCACTGCTGCACAATGGGGCGATCCCGGCAACCTGATGTACGTGGTAGGCGCTACCCAGGCCGATGCTTTTACCCGCATCCGCGAGCTGACGCCTGATCATTTCTACCTGGTGCCCGGTGTAGGCGCCCAGGGCGGCAGCCTGGAAGAGATCTCCAGGAAGGCCATGAACAAAGATGTGGGCCTGCTGGTCAATGCCAGTCGCGCCGTGATCTATGCCTCCGTTGAAGAAGACTTTGCCGAAAAAGCCGGCGAAGCCGCGCAACAATACCAGCTTGAAATGGCGGGGTACCTGTAAAGGCGCCCAACTATTGACAGCCACCAGCCTTATCCTTTCCTGACCCTGCTGAACCGGCGGGTCCTCAAACCTTATCCTTCCTTATCCGAACCGGCTTACCAGGCCAACCTGTTTATTACTTAACGACTCAGGATCCCTAAACTTTCTGCAATGAAAAGGACCTTACTGTTGCTTACGCAGCTTTGCGTGAGCGCCATGCTGTTGGCACAACAGCCATCTGTACCTGCCGCCAGGGGTAATTACCCGCTGGCCGCCCGCTTTGCTCCCAAAAAAATAGAAAAGCTGGTCTTCAGCACCAGTGTGCAGCCCCATTGGCTGAAAAAGTCTGATCGCTTCTGGTATGTCTATGAAACCAGTGAAGGAAAGAAATGGTGGATAGTAGACCCCGCTAAAAAAAGCAGACAAGCCCTGTTCAACAATGCAAAAATGGCGGCGGATATCACGCTGCTGGTCAAAGATCCCTTTGACGCCCAGCACCTGCCCATTGAAGAGATCCGCTTCACCGAAGACGAGAACAGCTTCCGCTTTGAAGTAAAAAGCACGGAAGAAGTGCTGAAGAAAGATACCAGCACCAAAAAAGATTCTACGGCCAAAGCCAAAGCGCCCGAAAAAGAGAACCGCATCTTTTATTTTGAATACAACCTGCTCACCGGTAAGCTGCTGGAGCTGAAAGACCAGGAAAAACGCAAGCCCCGTCCCGGCTGGGCCGCCATCTCCCCGGACAAAAGGCATGTGCTGTTCTCCCGTAACCATAACCTCTACTGGATGGACAGCGCCAACTACCGGAAGGCGCTGCTGAATGAGGATGACAGTACCATTGTGGAGCACCAGCTCACCACTGACGGCGTAGAAGATTTTGCCTACGGCGATAATTATAATGAGACCAATGTAGAACAGGAGAAGAACAAAAAGAAACGCAAACCCTGTTATCCGTACTGGTCGCCGGACTCCAGGCATTTTGCCCTGATACGTACGGACGAGCGTAAGGTCAAAGATCTCTGGGTGATCCATTATACGGAAGATCCCCGTCCCGCCCTGGAAACCTACAAATACCAGATGCCCGGTGAGGCCGAAGCGCCGGTAGATGAGCTGGTGGTCTTCAACTTTGAAGCAAAGACACAGAAAGTGATCCCTGTGCAGCAGTTCAAGGACCAGGAACTGAATGTCTGGCGTACGCCCGGCTTGCAGAAGAACCGTGATGACGATTACAATCCCGGCTACTGGCTGGGCGGCAATAATAAATTCTATTTCTCGCGTACCAGTCGCGACCTGAAAAAAGTAGAGCTCTGCCAGCTGGACCTGGCCAGCTACACGGTGAAAATGCTGATCCGCGAAGAGCTGAACACTTATGTGGAAACCCGCCCGCCGTCCCTGGTGAATGAAGGGAAGGAACTGGTGCAATGGAGTGAACGTACCGGCTGGGGACATTTTTACCTGTATGACGAGCAGGGCAACCTGAAGAACGCCATCACCAGCGGCGCCTTCCATTGTGAAGAAGTGCTGGGCCTGGACGCTGCTACCCGCAGCCTGTTCTTTACTGCCAATGCCCGTGAAGCCGGTGAAGACCCTTATTACCAGCACCTGTACCGTGTGAGCCTGGACGGCTCCGGCCTGACCCTGCTGAATGCCGGTAATTTTGACCACCAGCTGTCGCTCAACGATAACCAGCGTTATTTCGTGAACAATGCTTCCCGTGTGAATGCCGGCCCGCAGTCCACCCTGGTGGATCGTAACGGGAAGAAGCTGCTGGACCTGGAAACGGCGGACCTGCACCTGCTTTTTGCCGCAGGCTATAAATACCCACAGCCCTTCCAGGTGAAAGCGGATGACGGCATCACAGATCTCTACGGCGTCCTGTACAAACCCTTCGATTTTGATTCTACCCGGAAATATCCCATCATTACCTACGTGTATCCCGGCCCGCAGACTGAAGCGGTCAATAAGTCCTGGGGACGTAGTATGGACCGGATCGACCGGCTGGCGCAATTGGGCTTTATTGTAGTCACTATCGGCAACAGGGGCGGTCACCCCGGCCGCTCCAAATGGTACCATAACTACGGCTATGGCAACCTGCGGGATTATGGACTGGCGGATAAGAAAGCAGCTATTGAGCAACTGGCGGACAGGTATTCCTATATTGATATCAATCGCGTAGGCATCCACGGGCATAGTGGTGGCGGTTTCATGAGCACGGCCGCCATGCTGGTATATCCTGATTTCTTCAAAGTGGCTGTCAGCAGCGCCGGCAATCATGAGAACCAGATCTACAACCGCTGGTGGAGTGAAAAGCACCATGGGGTGAAAGAAGAGATCAGCGAGAAAGGCGATACCAGTTTTGTATACGATATTGAAAAGAATACTACCCTGGCCAAGAACCTGAAAGGACATTTATTCCTGCTGACCGGTGATGAGGACAACAATGTACATCCTGCCAATACTATCCGAATGGCCAAGGCATTGATCAAAGCCAACAAACGTTTTGATTTTATGATCATGCCCGGCCAGCGTCACGGCTTTGGGGATATGACCGAATACTTTTTCTGGCTCATGGCCGATTATTATTGCAAATACCTGCTGGATGATTTCTCCCAGCCTGTGGAGATGCTGGAAATGAACAGGGAGGTAGAGCAGCGAAAAAGATAAAGAATGCCGGCCATAGAATATCCGGTACTATGAAGTGTATGGCCGGCAGAATTGTACCGAAAGAACTTCAGCCGGATCAATGACAAAACAAAAGCGGGGCGTTACTCATTGCTGAGGCGCCCCGCCGAGCGAGTCTCGACTCTGCTGACTGCAAAGTTTAGGGTAAAAACAATTTATATATCCCTGGTAGTTTTCTTTGATTTTTTAGCGGGCTCTTCCACGTTGAAAGGCAGGTTATGTCCCAGCGTAATTTCTCCAAAGCTGGTCTTGATCTTCATGTTGGTGCGGCCATTGCCCGTTTTGCCGGAATACCTGAAATCGAATTGCGGTCCCCGCTTGTTCTCTTCTCCCTCTTTTTTGATGGGGAAACTGGTCTTGTTCTTCACTTCTGCAAAGCTGGTGCTGATATCAAAACTGGCATTGAGGTCCTGGCTGACATCCAGCAGGAGAGGGGTAAAGCTGTTATTGATGTTAAGTTCATTCACGTTGTTGGTGATGCCCAGCTTGCCGCTGCTGCAATGCTCAAAATGGGCTTCAACGGAGCCATCCAGGTAATTGATCTGGAAGGGAGAGAACTTGATATTGATATTGCCGTTGTTGACGCTGGTTATACTGGCTTTGCCAAATTCCACGTAGATCTTTTTCACCTGGCTCAGTTTGCCTGCACTCAGGGAACCGAATTTGCTTACCAGGGTGATCTCCCCGCTATGGTTATCAATGGTCAGCGGGCCAAACTCGTTAGTGGCGCTGAGTGGGTTCTGTGCCGGCAGGTGAACAATATAATCTATCTGGAAGCCCTGCTTTTCGCCCTTGTTCCATTTCTGGTTCTGGTTTTCACCGGTCTTGGTCCGGAAGAAGACGCCACTGCTGTTCTTACCATCAATAATGCTGATGTTGTCCAGTATTTTGGCGGCGCGGTCGTCCGTACTGGCCCTGGCAGTGATGGTCACATCTACCTGTACCTCGTTCTTATTCCAGTGTTTGATCTGCAGATCACCGAATTTATTCTCCAGCGTGATCCTCTCATTGTCGCCCACGGGATAGGCCTTGCTGTAAGTTTTGGTCTTTTCAACCCGGTCGTCATCCCCTGCCAGCAGCCGCTCACTACAGCAAAGCGCCAGCAGTACAAAAAAGAGTTTATATAATTTTGTCATCCTTGTTTTGTTTTGCTTGTTTAATCTGGTGGATGATCTGCAGTTGTTGATTCAGCAGGTCCGCCTGTAATTTCAGGTTCTCGATCATGGCCTCCAGCAGCTGTTCGCGGTTGGGGTTGGTAGGGAGTTCTTCTTTCAACTCGTTGTAGGAGCTGTCCAGCTTGTTGATATCACCCGTAAAGGTCTTGTAGAGATCCGGGTTATCTTTTTCAATCTGCTTCAGCTGGTCCTGCTTCAGCTCTATCAGCCGTGTGAAATGATATACTTCCGTAGCATATTCCGGGTTGATATCCTGCAAGAGCTTTTTTTCTTTGGCGTTTTCCTGTGTCCGGGCTGTGGGTGCTGTAGGCTGTCGGTCTACCAGGTGATATACGCCCAGGCCTGCCAGGACCAGGATGGCGGCGGCTGCGCTCCAGCGCAGGATGGTGAGGGGCAGCAACCGGCCATTGCCACGGGCAGGGGCGGGGTTGAGCTGCTGCTGGATATTCTTCCAGCCGGCCGCGGGGGGCGCTTCCTGGTCAAATTCCCCGCGGTGCTCACGGATAAATTGTTCTATACGGCTCATGAGAGTCCTCCTTGTTTCAATAGGTTTACTAATTTCTGTTTGGCCCGGATATATTGTGTCCGTACGGTACTGTGCTGGATGCCGAGTATGCCGGCTATTTCCTCATGGTCATATCCTTCCAGCAGGTACAGGCTCAGTACAGCACGGTAGCCATCAGGCAGTTTGCTGATAGCGGCTTTGACCTCCGCTACTTTCAATTGCAGGGATTCCTCATCCACGGTATTTTCTTCCGGCAGCAGGGGCAGGTGCTGGTCGTCATCAATACCAATCAGTTCCATCTTCCGCTTGCGCAGGGTATTGATGGACTTGTTGATGACGATCCGCTTCAGCCAGGCGCCAAAGGTGGACCGGTAATGGAAATCATGCAAAGACCTGAAGGCATCCAGGAAGGCTTCCTGCAATACATCCTCCGCATCGCCGGTATTGTTGACAATCCGGAGACTGGTATTATACATAGCCCTGGCATACCGCTGATACAGTGCTTCATAGCTGGCGGGATCCCCCCGTTTACAGCGTTCTACCAATTCATCCTGGACAAAGGTTGCAGTCAGCTCCAAAATGATCGTTTTAGGTGTTGTTGTATATAAGAGACAAGCCCATCCGGAGCATGTTGCATGCACCTTTAATTTTTTTGCAGGGCCCTATGGATCAGCCGGCTGGAGGGAATTGCCGGGGGAGAATAATTCCCGATACCGGCAGCTGGCGGGCCCGGTAAAACGGCAAAATTGCTTATTTTAGCCCAACATTAAATCTGCCCGTCATGGCCGCAAGAACCGATCTGTTTGTCAGCCCCGATTATTTTGCCCTGGATGAGTTACTGACCGAGGAACAAAAGCTGGTCCGTGAATCTGTCCGCAATTACGTCAAAAAAGAGATCTCTCCCATCATTGAGGAAGCGGCCCAGCAGGCGGCCTTCCCGCTGCAGATTGTCCGGCAGATGGGTGAGCTGGGCTGTTTTGGCCCCACCATCCCCGTGGAATACGGTGGCGGCGGCCTGGACCATATCAGCTATGGGCTGATGATGCAGGAGCTGGAAAGAGGGGATAGCGGCGTCCGTTCTACCGCTTCCGTGCAGGGTTCGCTGGTCATGTACCCCATCTATGAATTTGGCAGTGAAGAGCAACGCCGGAAATTCCTGCCAAAGCTGGGCAATGGCGAGTGGCTTGGCTGCTTTGGCCTGACCGAGCCGGACCACGGCTCTGATCCCGGTGGCATGCTGACCAATATCAAAGATGCGGGCGATCATGTGCTGCTCAATGGCGCCAAGATGTGGATCAGCAATGCGCCTTTTGCACAGGTAGCCGTAGTATGGGCCAAAGATGAGCAGGGCGATGTAAGAGGGGTTATTGTGGAGCGGGGCATGCCCGGCTTCAGCACGCCCACTACCCATGGCAAATGGAGCCTGCGCGCTTCCGCCACCGGCGAGCTGGTATTTGACAATGTACCCGTTCCCAAAGAGAATATACTGCCAAAGGCCAAAGGCCTGAAGGCGCCGCTCAGCTGCCTCACCAAAGCCCGTTACGGCATTGCCTGGGGAACAGTAGGCGCTGCTATGGACTGCTATGATACCGCGCTCCGCTATTCCAGGGAGCGGCAGCAGTTTGATAAACCTATCGGCAGCTTCCAGCTGCAGCAGAAAAAACTGGCCGAGATGGTCACCGAGATCACCAAGGCACAGCTGCTGAACTGGCGGCTGGGCACACTCATGGATGCCCACAAAGCCACGCCGCAGCAGGTGAGTATGGCCAAACGCAATGGCTGTGAAATAGCTGCCAATATTACCCGTGACGCGCGGCAGATACTGGGCGGCATGGGCATTACCGGCGAGTACTCCGTTATGCGCCATATGATGAACCTGGAAAGTGTGATCACCTATGAAGGCACACATGACATACATTTGCTGATCACCGGTCTGGATATTACCGGGTTCAACGCATTTAAATAAGCTAACACTACTGCATGAGAATATTTCTGATCGGATTCATGGGCTCGGGAAAAACGCATTGGGGAAAACAGGTAGCTCACCGGCTCCAGCTCCCTTTCTTTGACCTGGATGAAGAGGTGGTAAAGGAAACAGGTAAATCCATTCCCGCGCTTTTTGCGGAGTTTGGTGAAGAGTATTTCCGTATCACGGAAAAGCAATTGCTGGAAAGCCTGGTGGAAGATCATGAATCCATGATCCTTTCTACGGGAGGTGGTACGCCCTGTTTTTTCAATAATATTGAGACCATGAAAAAATACGGGATCGTGGTCTGGCTCAATACCCAGGTGGAAGTGCTGCTGCAGCGCCTGTTGAAAGAGAAGGAGCAGCGCCCGTTGCTCCGCGAGCTGGAGGATACGGAGCTGCGCAGTTATATTGTGCGCAAGCTCAATGAGCGCCGCATGTATTACGAACAGGCGGATGTGATCATTGACCAGGAAGATGCTTTTTCAATGAACGAATTCATTCAAACTATCTTACATGCATAAAGGTTATCTCTGCACGGCCGCCCTGCTGGGCGCATTGTCCGTTGCCCTCGGTGCTTTTGGCGCTCATGGACTGAAGAAACTGGTCCCCCCGGAAACAGTGACCACTTTTGAGACAGGGGTCCGTTACCAGTTCTATCATGTGTTTGCCCTGCTGCTGGTAGGTATTCTCTACGAAAGATTTTCGGGCAACCTCATGAACTATGCCGCCAATAGTTTTATTGCCGGTATCGTTCTGTTCTCCGGCTCCCTGTACCTGCTTACAGTGCTGAAAGCCACCAATACCGTGGGGCTGAAAGGCATTGGCGCTATCACACCCATTGGCGGGCTGTTCTTTATTGCCGGCTGGGTACTGCTGTTCCTGGCATTTTTCCGTAAAGCATAAGATTACGTAAAGTATAAGGCTCCCGAAACATGCGTTTTTTCGTGAACCTTACAGCGGCATTTCAAAAGTGAGCATGGCGCCTTCGTGGGTCTCGGCCTTGAAATGGCCGCCCATGGCTTCCATGCGCCGCCGCATATTGCTGAGGCCGTTCCCGAAACGGCGCAGTTTTTCCGTGTCAATGCCTACGCCGTTATCGGTCACTGTTATCAGCAGGTTATTATTGCGGATGGAGATATCAATGCGGATGGTGGTGGCCTGGGAATGCTTCATGGCATTGTTGAGGGATTCCTTCACGCCCAGGAATATATTCCTTCGTTTCTCTCCACTCACTTCTGTCTGCGGGATCACGGCCGGTACGCGCACGCTGCAGTCAATGGGCGTATTGTCGAAGTACTCAATGGCATTTGCGCGGATATAGGCTATCAGGCTTTCCAGCGTGTCATTGGAGCTTTTCATGGTCCAGATGATGGTATTCATCTTACCCAGCAGGTCATTGGCGGAGCTGGAGATCTTTTCCAGCTCGGGGAAGGAGCGGTCCTTCATCCTGCTTTTCAGGATCTCGCTCATGAGGCGGATAGCGGTAACGCCGGAGCCCAGTTCATCATGCATATCGGCGGAGATGCGGTCCCTTTCCTGCTGGGTGGCGGCCATTACGGCCATTTGTTTTTCAAACTCCTTGCGTTCATTTTCCAGTTTCAGCCTTTCCCTTTCTTTTACCCGTTCAATGATATCGCGGCGGTTCTTATAGGCCAGGCCGGAGAGGAAGCAGATCAGTTCCAGCACCAGTCCCAGCTCATAATAGAACATGGCGCGGTTAAGCAGGGGAATACCGGGGATGATACGCCAGCTATACATGATGATGCCCTGTGAAACCACGGAGAAGAAGATCAGCGCAAAGCTGCCGGCGGCCAGGTAATTGAGCAGTGCGTCCTTACGGCGGATGCTGTATACAATGAACAGTACGCCGATGATCAGGAACAGGAGCTTGATCAGGTACTCCATGTTCATGAGGATATCATAATCGCCTGTACAGAAATACAGGAAGCTGAATACCAGTGAGAGGGCGGCCATGGGCCAGATGGAGCGGCGCAGGAGCTTGTCGAGCCAGGGATGGTTTTCCCGCGTTTCCAGGAATTTACGGACAAAGATGAGGTAGGTGAGTACGCTCCCTATCATGATCATGAAGTCGAGGTACTCTTCATAGAAATAATGGAATTCGGTGGCTGTCAGGCTCAGGTAAGACTTGAGGAAGAGCAGCATGGCCGTTAAAAAAGTATACAGGGCATAGTAGAGGAACTCGTTGTTGCGGTTCTGGAGATAGACTGCCAGGGAATAGAAGATCATCATGAGCATGATACCGGACACCACGTAGGTCACAATATCCAGCAGCATATCCAGTTCCCGTTTGCGCCGCAGCCATTGCTGGATATAGTCGGTCTCAATGAGGTAGGGCGTAAAGATATTGACGTTGGTCCGCACAAAATTGAACTGGCAGTAAAACACTGCTGTTTCTCCGGGTTCCACGCGGAGCAGCTGCGCGCCGGCAAAGATGGGGCAGGCAGCGTCCGCCGGTAACAATTGCAGGGGATCAGTACCGTTATGGCCGGATTTGAAGACGCGGATATTTCGACAGTAGAAACCGGGCAGGAAGAAAAATTTCCTGGCGGTATCAGCGCTGTTGTGCAGGATAAATTTCAGGTAATTATCGGTCTCCATCAGCCGGGCTGCCGGCGGGTAATGCGGGTAGTAATGGGCAATCTTACCAAAGCGGAAGGGTAGCTGCGGGATCTCCTGTTCCGTAACGGGATGGCCCTTGGGCCGGGTAATGAACCAGCAGTTCTTGGCTATGCCGGTATCCAGGCGGATCCGTGTGGCCTCAATGGCCGAGGAGTCCTGCCGGGCAGTTGCTTCAGTAGCCAGTAATTGGAATACGGTAAGGAGAAAAAGAAGCGGTCCGGCCATGCGTATGCAGGCAGCGATAGTGGGGAACGACCAACGCCCGTGGCCTGTATTTCTCCGTGCTGGTTGCAATAGGGACTGCTGGTTTAGCGTTCTAAAATACAATTTTTTACAGCCAACCAGGGTTTTATTTGTTATATGGCAGTTCTGTGCGACTGCTTATCTTTGTAGATATGGCCAACCGCTTAAAGTCGGGCAAAAGCAAAACGCAAACGCCTACACCCGAGCCGGATAAACTGAAACGGGATAAGGAAGAACAGGTGAACGTGAAAGAATTAGTGAAGGACGAACGTACGCATAAAATAGCCGGTACGATCGCCCTGCTGGTCTGTGTTTTCCTTTTTATAGCCTTTGTGTCTTACCTGTTTACCTGGAAAGAAGACCAGGCCAAGGTAGGCAGAGGCGCTTCCATCCTGCTGCCATCCACCGAGGTAAAGACCAGCAACCTGCTGGGCAATATCGGCGCTTATATCTCCCATCAATTCTTTTTTTATGGTTTCGGCATTGCTTCCTTCCTGTTCTGCTCCCTGTTCTTTGTACTGGGGGTGAACGGTCTCTATGGGAGGAAAGTATTCTCCGTCTGGCGCAATGTGCGCTACCTGATAGTAGGCCTGCTGTACTTCAGCCTGACCCTGGCTTTCCTGGCCGCCATGGCGGATCAGGACCGCTTCCCCTGGGGGGGCGCACTGGGCAATATGCTGAGCAACTGGCTGGTGCAGATGATTGGACAAATAGGCACCACCTTCCTGCTGCTGGCAGGCGGACTGGCTTATTTCATCTGGCGTTTTAACCCCGTATTCAAAATGCCCAACCTGCGGTCGGCGCCCAAAGCGCCCGTAGCAGCGGCTGAAGAAGAGGAAGAAGAAGCCCCTGCTGTTGAAGGGGTAGCCGAAGAGGAAGAGCCCGCACCCGTGAAGACCAGCAAACGCAATAAACTGAAAAAGGACAGCGTCATGGTCAATCCGCCGGTGGTGGCTGAACCAGAAGAGGAACTGCCGCTGGAACTGATAGAGCGGGAAGAACCGGAAACCACCGCTGAAGCAGAGCTGGAAGAAGAAATAGAAGAAGAGGAGATAGAAGAAGAACCGGAAGAAGAATTGGAAGAGCCTCCCTTCATCCCGGATACACCGGTATCGCTGCCGCCTGTCAGCAGGGCGGACAGGCTGGCTGGCAGGTCGCTGCCCGACCTGGAACTGGAGATCAAATCATTCACCGATGAGGCGGGAGAAGAAGAGGCGGAAAGCGAGGAAGCCGCCCCGGTAGTGATGACGCCTTATGAGCCCACGCTGGACCTGCGGGATTACAAACATCCCGGCCTGGAACTGCTGGAGCAGCATGGCAGTGAGAAGATAGTGCAGGACCCTGCCGAACTGGAGGCCAACAAGAACCAGATCATCAACACCCTCAAGAACTACGATATCCATATCCAGAAGATCAGTGCTACCGTAGGCCCCACCGTTACACTCTATGAAATTGTACCGGCGGCTGGTGTACGGATCTCAAGGATCAAGAACCTGGAAGATGATATTGCACTGAGCCTGGCGGCCCTCGGCATCCGGATCATTGCGCCCATTCCCGGGAAGGGCACTATTGGTATTGAAGTGCCCAACGTGAAGAAGACAGTGGTCAGCATGCGGACCCTGCTGGCTTCTGAGAAATTCCAGAACAATAGTTTCAGTCTGCCTGTGGCCATTGGTAAAAAGATCGACAATGAGAATTTCATTGTGGACCTGGCCACTATGCCGCACCTGCTGATGGCCGGTGCTACCGGTCAGGGTAAATCTGTAGGGCTGAATGCCATCCTGGTATCCCTGTTATACAAAAAACATCCTTCCCAGCTCAAGCTGGTGCTGGTGGATCCCAAGAAAGTGGAGTTGAGCCTGTACCGCATGATCGAGCGTCATTTCCTGGCCAAGCTGCCAGGCGAGGAAGAAGCCATCATCACGGATACCAAGAAAGTGGTCCATACGCTGAACGCGCTCTGTATAGAGATGGATAACCGCTATGATCTCCTGAAAGAGGCGCATACGCGGAATATCAAGGAGTACAATGAGAAATTTGTGAAGCGCCGCCTCAATCCCCAGAAGGGGCACCAGTACCTGCCATTTATAGTGCTGGTAGTGGATGAGTTTGCCGACCTGATCATGACGGCCGGTAAAGAGGTGGAAATGCCTATTGCGCGGCTGGCCCAGCTGGCGCGTGCCGTGGGTATTCACCTGATCATTGCCACCCAGCGTCCTTCTGTAAATATTATTACCGGCACTATCAAGGCCAACTTCCCGGCGCGGATCGCCTTCAAGGTATCAAGTAAAGTAGATAGCCGCACCATCCTGGATACCGGCGGCGCCGAGCAGCTGATCGGTAAAGGGGATATGCTGATCTCCTATAATGGTGAGCTGACGCGATTGCAGTGCGCATTTGTAGATACGCCTGAAGTGGAAGGGGTCTGTGATTTTATCGGCAATCAGAACGGTTACCCGCAGGCCTTTTCACTCCCCGAATACGTGGATGAAAAAGAGCTGGAGGGTAAAGATTTTGAACTGGGCGACCGCGATAGCCTCTTCGAGGATGCGGCGCGGGTGATAGTACAGAACCAGGTCGGCAGTACCTCACTGCTGCAGCGCCGGATGAAACTGGGATATAACCGGGCAGGCCGGCTGATGGATCAGCTGGAAGCTGCGGGTATTGTTGGCCCCAGCCAGGGCAGCAAGGCCCGGGATGTGCTGATCAAGACCGAGATGGACCTGGAACAGCACCTGGCTAATTTTTAAAACAGCTTTTTATTTTTGGGACGAACCATATGCCGGCTGCTCCTGTCGGCCGGTGGCAGTGGGGCATGATATGCCCTGCGGCCCGCTATTGTCAGCGCGGCCCGGCTTTTGCAAAGGAATTATTGCCTGCTGAAGGTTCCTGACTGACCGTATCAGTTGTGGCGCTTCAGCAAACACGGATGGGGCCTGCATTGCAGGAGGAGAGTAACAGTCAGTCTGTTAAACTCCTTTAACAAACCGCCACCCGCGCAAACCTTTCCCCTGAAAAGCCGTCTTAGTATTACCGCAGAACCTATCTTTGCGGCCTTAGGAAAAAATTCCCACGATGAACAAAACATTTATCTTTTTAGCGAGTTTACTGTTTTCTGTATCGGCTATGGCGCAGGGCAGCCTCGGCACCAATGATCCTGCCGCAAAGAAGATCCTCGATGCGGTAAGCGCCAAATTCAAGGCCTATACAGGCGTACAGGCCGGATTTACCTTGAAAAGTGAAGATGACAAAGGCAAGGTGCTGGGCGTAAAGCAAGGCACTGTATACATGAAAGGCAACAAATACAAGGTCCTTATTGCCGGACAGGAGATCTTCTGTGATGGCAGCACTATCTGGACCTACGACAAAGCCGCCAATGAAGTGACCATCTCCAAAGTGGATCCTTCTGCCAACGCCATTACACCGCAGAAATTATTCACCAATTTCTACGACAAGGATTTCCTCTACAAATTCAATGGTGAGAAAAAAGAGGGCGGCAAGACCCTGCAGGAAATTGAGATGACGCCCACTGATAAGACCAAACAATTCCACAAAGTATATGTATGGGTAAACAAAGCCACCCAGACCCTGTACAGCGCCAAAGTGCTGGACAAAAATGCCAATCGCTTCACCTATACTGTGAATACCCTGAATGGCAAAGCCCAGGTTACGGATGCCATGTTCGTATTTGACAAGAGCAAGTATCCTGGTGTGGAAGAAGTGGATCTCCGGTAAGTAAAGCGGAGAAAAATGATTGAGGGCTGGAAGTTTTTCCGGCCCTTTTTTGTTGGGCAAAAGCTGTCCGGCTGCCGGGTCCCTGCGGTTGGTAAACCTGGTGCCCTTGTGTAAAGGGTCAGCCTGGTCCTACTCGCTTCCCCAGCGGAAGGTCTTAACGTCCAGCCCGGCCAGGTCCAGGATCCGGTCGGTGACGGTGGCGGCCAGCTCTTCTATGGTAGTGGGGCGGCTGTAGTAGGAGGGGGTGGCGGGGCAGATGATGCCGCCGGCCAGGGTCAGGGTCTCCATATTGCGGATATGCAGGAGGTTGTAGGGGGTTTCCCGGACCACGCAGATCAGTTTGCGCCTTTCTTTGAGCACCACATCAGCGGCACGGGTGATCAGGTCGGAGGAAATGGCGGTGGCAATCCGGCCGAGGGTGCCCATAGAGCAGGGAGCAATGATCATGGTATTGAACCTGCCTGAGCCGGAGGCAAAGGGCGCGTTGAAATCGCGGGTATTCCAGGCGCTGACCTTAGGATGGCTGCCGGGCTGGAGGAAACGGTTGTAGCTATCGTTCCCCAGTTCTGTTTCCCAAACCTGCCGGGCATTGTCTGTCATTACAATACCGAGTGCATCCCATTGTGATTCAATCGTTAACAACTTATCGATCAATTGCTTTGCGTAGATAGCGCCACTCGCTCCGGTGATGGCCAGCACAATTTTATGCATGGTATTTCAGTTATTTTTGTATCCAAAACAAAAGTACGTATGCAAACCTGGAAAGCGGTCATTTTATGCAGCTGGGCAGCCATTTTTTCCTGTGCCGTCCCTGAGCGGCGGATAGTGGACAAGGCTATGCCGGAGGAGGCGCGGGGCGCTGGCCAACAAGTTGTGCTGGCTTCGCAGCTGAGCCAGCCGGAAGGACCAGTGGGGGAGAAGATGAAATGGCTCTCGCTCCAGGAGGCTGCGGCTGCCCTGGCCAAAGAAAAGAAGCCGGTCCTGATAGACCTGTATACGGACTGGTGTGGCTGGTGCAAGGTGATGGACAAGCGGACCTATGGTCATGCAAAAGTGAGTGCTTATGTGCAGGAGCATTTCTATCCGGTTAAAATTGATGCGGAGAGTAAGCAGACCTTCAGCTGGAACGGCCGCGAATTCAGTTATAACAGCGGTAATAAGGTCAATGACCTTGCCATCTGGCTAACGGGTGGCCAGCTTTCTTTTCCCACTACTGTATTTATCCCTGTTGGCGGCGAGCCCCAGGCTATTCCCGGTTTCCTGCCGCCTAACGAGTTTGAGCTGCTGGCAAAATATTTTGGTGAAGACCATTTTGGGAAAACTGATTTTGTAAAGTACCGGCAGCAGTTCAAGTCCAGCTGGTAGGTGGCTGCGGCAGCTGATAGCCTTTATTGGTACGCTGCCTTTCGGCTATGGGACCCAGCAGGAATGGGTGTAATACAGGTCTCAGCCTGGCCTGCACGGCCGTACCCTGCTATGGTTTCAACGTGGTACGCATGTATTCTTTACTATCAGGAAGTACACGTGCGTACCTTACTACGGTCCCAACCCGTCCTGCCATATCGTTTCTGCCTATTCCAAAGCCAGCCTGTTGGTTCGTCCCAAACTTCTTTTCTGCCCTCAGCAGTCTGTTTCGGTTAATAACAGGGTTTTTGTTGTAGACGTATTACTGTTTTCTTCAACCAGGGAATTCCGGCTTCGCCTGCCCCTGCAAACGGTAACGTACACGCTATATAGGATTTTTTCCTTAATGATTGATTGATACCAATCAATAAAAACTGATTTCTGAGAAAAAAAGGTAGCTATGCAACCATTGTTTAACCACTATCATCTTATATTTGAATTTTCATAGGATAAGGTTTAATGGTTAATGGTATTTGATTAGTGAGGCCTCCGTTTCCACGGGGGCCTTTTTATTACGCAAAAGCGTCGGCCGGTCCTCAGGACCGGCCGACGCTTTTTTATCATTATGCCCTCAATTAAGCAGTTGTTTCTGCCATATCAGGGATAGCTTCTACTTTGTACTCACCGGCGTCCAGCTTCTTCTTGGTTTCCTCAAAGGCGCGCAGGGTTTCCTGGATATCCGCATCTGTATGGGCAGCTGTGGGGATCAGGCGGTAAATGATATGTCCTTTGGGGATCACAGGGTATACCACAATGGAGCAGAAGATACCGTAGTTCTCGCGCAGGTCCATCACCATGGCGGTAGCTTCTTCCACCCCACCGGTCATGTAAACAGGCGTTACCACGGAATCCGTTTTGCCAATATCAAATCCTTTGGCTTTGAGGCCGTCCTGCAGCTTGCGGGCATTTTCCCAGAGCTTTTCTTTCAGCGCAGGCTGGGTGCGCAGCATGTCCAGGCGCTTGAGGTTACCCATTACCAGCGGCATGGGAAGGCTCTTGGCAAAGATCTGGCTGCGGATATTGTAGCGGATATAGTCGATGATATTTTTCTGACCGGCTACAAATGCGCCGATGCTGGCCATGGACTTGGCAAAAGTGGAGAAATACAGGTCAATCTTGTCCTGTACGCCCTGCTCTTCGCCGGCGCCGGCGCCGGTTTTACCCAGGGTGCCGAAACCATGCGCGTCATCCAGCAGGATCCGGAAGCTGTATTTGTCCTTGAGGGCAGTGATCTCTTTCAGTTTGCCCTGATCGCCGGCCATGCCGAATACCCCTTCGGTGATCACCAGGATACCGCCGGTACTGTTCTTCTCGATCAGTGCAGTAGCACGCTGCAGCTGTTTTTCAAAATCCTCTATATCGTTGTGCTTGTAAACATAGCGATGGCCGGTATGCAGGCGGAGACCGTCAATGATACAGGCATGGCTTTCCGCATCATACACAATAACATCATGGCGGCTGCAGAGTACATCAATGATGCTGATCATCCCCTGGTACCCGAAATTGAGCAGGATAGCGTCTTCCTTGGCTTCAAAAGCGGCCAGTTCTCTTTCAAGCTGTTCGTGGTTGTTACTGTTACCGCTCATCATACGGGCGCCCATGGGCAGGGCCATACCGTACTGGGCTGCCGCCTCCGCATCCGTTTTACGGATTTCGGGGTGATTGGCCAGGCCGAGGTAGTTGTTCAGGCTCCATACGATCACATCCTTGCCACGAAATTTCATCTTGTTACCAATCTCTCCTTCCAGTTTCGGAAAAGCAAAATAACCATGCGCCCTTTCCCGGTGCTGGCCGATGGGCCCCTGGTGTTTCAGCAATCTTTCAAAAATGTCTGCCATATTATTGAAATGTTAAAAGTTTACAACCTTGTGTATCTGCAAGTATCAGCTCTTCGATTTTCGAACGCGCAAAAATAACCTTTTTTCGCCAATGGGGGGCTGACTTCCCCCCGGACTACCGTTGATCTTTTTTTAATACGCTTGCTGGACGGGTTCGGTTATTTTTGCCGAAAATTTTTCAGGCATGCAAAAAATCGCCCTTCTTTTCCTTCTTTGCCTCTCTGTCTGGACATCCTCGTTTGCCCAAAAGAAAACCAAAGATCTCAATGTGCCCAACCGGCCCAAGCTGGTGGTGGGTATTGTAGTAGACCAGATGCGCTGGGACTATCTCTACCGTTTTTACGACCGCTACGCTGCTGACGGCGGCTTTAAGCGGTTCCTCCAACAGGGTTTTACCTGTGAGAACACCCTCATCCCTTACACACCTACCTATACCGCCTGCGGTCATACCTGCCTCTATACCGGCACCGTACCGGCTATCCATGGCATTGCCGGGAACAGCTGGTTTGATAACGACCTGAAGCGCTCTGTTTATTGTACAGAAGATAATACCGTACAGGCTGTTGGTGGTTCCGGCGGCGTTGGCCAGCAAAGCCCGCGCAATATGCAGACCGGCACCATCTCCGATGAACTCCGCCTGGCTACCAATTTCCGCAGCAAAGTGATCGGTATTGCCCTGAAAGACCGTGGTGGTATCCTGCCCGCCGGTCATTCCGCCAACGCCGCTTACTGGTATGATAGCAGGACCGGTAATTTCATTACCTCCACCTACTACATGAATGAGCTGCCCGACTGGGTAAAAGCGTTCAACGACCAGAAACTGGTAGATAAATACTACGCACAGGGCTGGAATACCCTGTATCCTATCGATAGCTATGTGCAAAGCACCGCTGATGAAAAACCTTACGAAGGAAAGCCCCTGGGCTCCAATGCCAAAGGGTTTCCTTATGACCTCAGCAGCTTTGTGGGTAAAAGCTATGGCCAGCTGTCCAACACACCCTATGGCAATACCCTGACCGCTGAAATGGCCAAGGCCGCTATCATTAACGAACAACTCGGCGCTGATGATATTACCGATCTGCTGGCTGTCAGCTTCTCTTCTCCCGATTATATCGGTCACAGCTTTGGTCCCAACTCCATTGAGGCAGAAGACAATTACCTGCGTCTCGACAAAGAGCTGGGCGACCTCTTCAAATTCCTGGACAGCAAAATTGGTAAGGGACAGTATGTAACCTTCCTGTCTGCCGACCATGGCGTAGCCCATGTGCCCGGCTTCATGAAAGAGAATAAGCTGGTAGGCGGCACCGTGAGTGAAGGCTCCTGGCGCAAGGCCCTGGATTCCCAGCTGCAGGCCCAGTTTGGCGTGGAAAAACTGATCACGGCTTTCTCTAACTACCAGGTACACCTGGATCATCAGCTGATCGATTCCCTGAAGCTGGATGAAGCGGCTATCAAAAAGACCATTGTCACCTACCTGCGCAAACAGGAAGGCATTGCTACTGTGGTGCTGACTGCTGATGTGATGACCTATCCTTTACCGGAAAGGATGCGCAATATGATGGCTAATGGTTATTATGCCCGTCGTAGCGGTGACGTGCAATATGCGCTTAAATCAAACCATATTGATGGTGGTGGTACCGGTACTACCCACGGACAGTGGTATCCTTATGATGCACATATTCCCCTCCTGTTCTATGGCTGGAAGATCAAACATGGCAAAACCAACCGTGAAACGCATATGACGGACCTGGCCGCCACCCTGGCTGCCCTGCTGCATATCCAGCAGCCCAGTGGCTCCATCGGTGATCCCATCCTGGAAGTACTGCAATAAGCGGTTACTCACGGAGTCTTTTGGTTCGTCCCAAAAAATAATTAACAGCTGCACCTGCCTGGTGCAGCTGTTTTGTTTTATTTCCGACCAGGCGATAGCCTTCAATTGGTTCGACACCGTCGAACCAATTGAAGACAAAAAAATGCCCCGCTGACAATGTGAGCGGGGCGCGATCTTTATTTAGGATGTCGTATCAGGCGATAGTAATATCGTTATCCAAATATACATCTTGTGTGGTTTGTAACAACTCTACACCCTCTTTAAATGGCCGCTGGAAGGCTTTTCTTCCCAGGATGAGCCCCATGCCGCCGGCGCGTTTGTTGATCACGGCCGTGTAAATGGCTTCGGCCATATCACTGGTGCCCTTGCTTTCACCACCGCTGTTGATGAGGCCCACGCGGCCGTTGTAGCAGTTCAGGACCTGGTAGCGACAAAGATCAATCGGGTGATCCGTAGACAGGTTCTCGTACACCAGGGGCGAGGTCTTGCCATGTTTGGTGGCCAGGTATCCCCCGTTATTGGTAGGTAATTTCTGTTTGATGATATCGGCCTGGAGCGTAACGCCCAGGTGGTTGGCCTGACCGGTGAGGTCAGCGGAAGTGTGGTAGTCCACGCCATCCACTTTGAAGCCGTTGTTACGGGTATAACACCAGAGGATGGTAGCCATACCCAGTTCATGGGCCAGTTCAAAGGCTTCGGCCACTTCCTTCAGTTGGCGGGCGCTTTCGGCGGAACCCCAGTAAATGGTGGCGCCAACAGCAGCAGCACCCATATTCCAGGCGCTTTTTATGGTGCCGAACATGGTCTGGTCAAAACGGTTAGGCATGCTCAGGAACTCATTGTGGTTGATCTTCACCACAAAAGGGATGCGGTGGGCATATTTGCGGCTCATGAGGCCCAGCACGCCATAGGTGGAGGCTACGGCATTACAGCCGCCTTCAATGGCCAGTTTGATGATGTTTTCCGGGTCAAAATAAATAGGATTGGGGGCGAAGGCCGAGCCGCCGCTGTGCTCAATGCCCTGGTCCACAGGGAAAATGCTGCAATAACCGGTGTCTGCCAGGCGGCCATGGCCCAGCAGGGCCTGCATGCTGCGCAGGACCTGGTTATTGCGGTTGCTGTTGATCCAGGTCTTTTCCACATGATCAGCAGAGGGTAGCTGGATAGTAGTCTGATCTATCTTGGCTTTGTGCTCCAGGAGATACGCGGCTTTGTCGCCGAGAAGATCCATGATTTTCTTAGATGGCATGCTCTTATGAGTTTGAAAATGAGAAATAATTGTTCAGGCTACGGATAGCGGTAGCAACATTCATGTACAAACCACACAAATACAGTGCCCATGCGGGTTCCACATGGCCCGGCAAAGATAGGGGGAAGCAAACAAGCCCACCCCTGCAATTTTGTGACTGCAGGGGTGGGCTAACTACTATGCTACTTGATGTCTTTCAGCGGGAGCGCTGCCTTGTAAAAGGAAATCTAAACTTTATGCGTTTCTGTTGATACAGTTCAAATCTTCGAAGGCAACCTCTAAACGTTTTATAAAGTTATCCTCGCCAGCACGGAGCCATACGCGGGGATCGTAGTATTTCTTGTTGGGTTTGTCGGCGCCGCCGGGGTTACCCAGTTGTGCCTGCAGGAAAGCTTCATTCTTTTTGTAGAAGCCCAGGATGCCTTCCCAGAAAGCCCATTGCATATCGGTGTCGATATTCATTTTGATAGCGCCATAGCCGATGGCTTCACGGATCTGGTTCTGGGGTGAGCCACTACCACCGTGGAATACGAAGAATACGGGTTTGGGACCGGTTTTCAGTTCAGCCTGGATATAGTCCTGGCTGTTCTTCAGGATCACGGGACGCAGTTCCACGTTACCGGGGCTGTATACACCGTGTACGTTGCCGAAGGCGGCAGCTACGCTGAACAGGTCACCTACTTTGCTCAGTTCAGTGTAAGCGTAGGCTACGTGCTGGGGCTGTGTGTAGAGCTTGTCGTTCTCCACGCCGCTGTTGTCAACACCGTCTTCTTCACCGCCGGTTACACCGAGTTCAATCTCGATGCCCATGCCCAGGGGGGCCATGCGTTTGAAGAATTCGACAGATGTCTGGATGTTCTCTTCCAGGCTTTCTTCAGAAAGATCCAGCATATGGGAGCTGAAGAGGGGCTGGCCTTTCTCTTTGTAGAACTGTTCGCCGGCATCGATCAGGCCGCTGATCCAGGGCAGCCATTTTTTGGCGGCGTGGTCAGTATGCAGTACTACGGGAACGCCGTAATATTTGGCTACGTTATGGATATGTAAAGCACCGGAAATAGCACCGGAAATATTTGCCTGGAGCTGGTCGTTAGGCATGCCTTTACCGGCAATGAACTGAGCACCCCCGTTCGAGAACTGCACGATCACCGGCGAGTTAACCTTGGCGGCTGTTTCCAGTACCGCGTTGATGGTATTGCTACCAATCGTGTTGACCGCGGGCAAAGCAAACTGATTGTCTTTTGCATCCTGGTACAGCGCTTTCAGCTCTTCTCCGTGCAGAACGCCGGCTTTGTATTTTTTCATGATTCGAAGGGTTTTTCTATTGTGAAATTAATGTTGAAATCTGTTTTGTTGAAAAATGGTCAAGGATAAGAAAGAACCATTAGAAAGCGACAATGAGACGGCGCAAATATACATTTAGTTTGCGTTTTACAAACACACAAAGAGCTAACCTGACAAGAATCAGGTCAGTTCAGGCTTAAACTGACATTGTGCCGGAGGGTGATCAGTCTTCGAAGCGACCAATGTTCTTCTGGATCAGCAGGAGGTTCTTCTGCAGGGTTTGTTTGAGGTGTCTTTTCACCACCTGGCCCATGGAATGGCACTTGGTAAAGGCGGGGTTATGGAAAAAATCAGCCAGTTCCTGGCTCAGCTGCTGTGTTTTTGCCGGGGTGGAGATGGTATCCCGGGACATAATATTCAGCAGTTCCATGATCCGGTAGCGGGTGGAGGCCACGCGGGAGGCCATCATGGTCCTTTCTTCCATCTGGTACTGCTCTATGGAGTCCTTGTTGAGGTAGCGGGTGCAGAGGGCCACCAGCTCATAGTTTTCCTTGAAGAACTGGGGCAGGTAGAGGTTTTTGCGGCCTTCGTAGGACTGCTGGTCAAAGTCGATGGCACGGATCCGGTACTGGAAATCCTCAATATCCGGGGTAATGTCCACCACAAAATTATAGGAGCGCATATCGCCCAGCAGTTTTACAAAGCAGCGCTCATTGAACTTCACAAACTCTTTGGCCAGCCGGATCTTGTTGGTGCTGGGCATGCGCAGCCAGTTGTTGATGAACACATCGCCGGGGATACCGGGGATATGTTCTTCCACCAGGGTGTTGTGACTGGTGAGGTAGGTGATCCGGTTGGGGGAGAGGATATGCTCCAGCTCCAGCCCGTAGAGGCGGGAGGCATCGGCGCGTTTGATATAGTAGTGATCGTAGTTATCGTTGAACTTATTGACAATACGGATCCGGAAAGGATGTGAATTGCCGAAGCTGCAATAGTCTATCCGGGCCACATCCAGGTGTTTGATAAAGCTGAGGTCCCCCTCTGTTTTGAGGGTGGCGTACATTTTCACCAGTCCTTCGCGGATATATTCCCAGTCGCGCATATCATACAGCACCGTTTCCCACAGCGTATCCCGTCCATGTTTGTCCTTGAGGGGGACGGAGTAGGTGATCCGGAGCAGGTCGTTATAGGACACGGGCAGTTTCATTTCCCGGCCATGGTGTTTGAGGTAATTGCGTAGGGGCTCCTGCACAGGGAACATGGGTTTCTTGCGGGAGGGCTTATTGTTGGCTATAAGCGTGGGATCGGTATCGTTGATGGCATTCATGCAGGGGAGCAATTTACGGATTTATTAGCGGCCGGCTGGTGGATATGTCCGGGAGGAAAGTCAATGTTGGGGCGAACCATAGGGGTAACTATACGGGCAAGTATGGCAGGTGGCAGAAGAAAATACACTATTGGGACGAACCATAGGGCAAACGATACTGGCTTGTATGGCAGCTGGCAGAAGAAAATACATTGTTGGGACGAACCAGGGGCTGACTGTTATTTTTTCTGCAGGGGATTATGGATCAGGTCGCCCAGCAGTTCCCGGAAATAAGCGGGTGAGTGGAGAAGGCGGCTGCCGTACCAGCTGAAGGCTTCGCCATCGGCCAGGCGGATGCTGGTATGGGGTAATAAAGTTTGCAGTGC
Organism: Candidatus Pseudobacter hemicellulosilyticus; assembly: GCA_029202545.1. Lineage (GTDB taxonomy): Bacteria > Bacteroidota > Bacteroidia > Chitinophagales > Chitinophagaceae > Pseudobacter > Pseudobacter hemicellulosilyticus. Next base: position 5,966,227 of record CP119311.1, on the reverse strand, counting down.
GGCGAGGTGTTTTTCTTTAAAAGGGTAGGGCTCTGAAGACAGGAGGAGCAGGGCGGGTTGGGCGGCCTGCAGCTGCTCTATGCTGATAGCGGGATAACGTGGCAGGTGACCGAATACGTTATATAGGCCGCAGCGCTGGAGGAGGTCGTGGATGAAAGTATCCTGGCCCACGGTCATCCAGGGATCTTTCCAGATGAGGTAGGCGGTGGGGATAGGTTGCTGGTACAGGGCGGAACATTGGATCTGCCAGCGGGCAAATCCTTCTTCAATATCGGCTGCCAGGGCGTCTGCTTCGGGCAGGGCGCCGGTGAGCCGGCCAATGCTGCGGATCATGGACAGGGCGTCTTCCAGGGTATGGATATCGCTGGTCCATACAGGATACTGCCGGGCCAGGGTTTCTACCTGTTCCTGTACATTCTCTTCTTTATTGGCAAGGATGCAATCGGGCTGCAGTGCAGCGATCCGGTCCAGGTGCAGTGTTTTGGTACCCCCTACGCGGGGTTTGGAACGGAACCATTCCGTGGGATGGATGCAGAATTTGGTAATGCCGGCCACTCGGTGGTCCAGGCCCAGGTGGTATAACAGCTCAGTCTGGGAGGGTACCAGGGAAATGATCCTGCCGGGACGGTCAGGCATATCAATGCACCGGCCGGTCTGGTCAGTGAATAGTGGCATGCAAAATAGTTTGCTGCAATTTAAAAGGATTTGAAAAACGATCAGCAGAAAAATGATCTGGATAAAAAGCGGACTGTGGACGGTAAGTTCCGGAGATCCCGGTCTGGTGGACGGACAGGGTGGACAAAGAGGTGAAGGTACCGCTGCTGCCTCCTGCTAAACAAAATTTAGCAGGAGGGTATTGGAGTTAAAGCAGACGGTTCTTAACACACAGGATTTGGAACTAACTTGGTTTTTTTCGGACGTTGGATTTTATTCGGACGGTTTATCAAGGATACTTGGTTTTCCACGGACTTGGACTGGTCATCATTGGACTTTGGACATTGGACTTGGACTGGTTGTTCACGGACTTTGGATAGCTCTTCCGGATATTGGACTGGATTATTGGATTTAAAAAAATGAAGTTGATTGATACTGGATTTTCAGGATTTTACTTGGATATTGGACACTTTGGTTCTTCCTGGATATTGGATTGATTGATGTTAGCTATCAATCAACTTCTGACACAAAAGTACATTGGCACGATATTGTGTACAAGAGCAGTTCTTCTCAATTTAAACAATTCGGCTTTTACTGCTTTTTTAGTAGGTCTACCGACCTGTCCATCGTAGTATTTTGCAATGTCCATCGTAGGACTACGGAAAAAGTGGTATTTTTTAACCATTTTTGTTGATATGTATCAAATACATAAAGATTAAACCTACTATCACGAGTTGTTCACAGTGACTGTCTACCGCGATTTTCCCCTGTCCACGGATTTTTACCCGATCTACGATATGGGGTATTTGGACGCCATTTTGGGGCTCCTGACCGAAAATCCTTGATATTTATCAGCCATAGCCCGTTCTTGTGTGTTGCCGGGCTTTAAACGTACCCTTTTTTGCTACCTGAACCCTGCCCGCAACGGGCTTATTGTCAGCTGCTTACTGGCAATTAACCATAGAAACAAGTCTGAGTTTTTCCCGGTAAAAAAAAGGCCGATCGGTAGATCAGCCTCTTTTTTTAATGTGTCTTTTATGCTCGTTTTTCTTAATTCCCCAATGCCTGTATCACGTCATATTTGGTCACAATATGCAGGTGGCCGGCTTCGTCCTTGCTCAGCACCGCCCCATTGTCCTTATTGATCAGGGTGCGTAGTTTCTCTATGGGGGTACTAAAGTCCACCAGGGGATAGGGGGCTTCCATCACACTCTGTACGGTAGCCGTCCGGATCTCAGGGTCCGAGAACACTTTCTGGAACAGCCCACCTTCGCTGATAGCTCCAACCAGGCCGCCGTCCTGCAGCACGGGGATATGCTCTATATCATATTTTTTCATCAATTCCACCGTATCGCCCACGGACTGTTCCGGGGTTACGGTCACCAGTTTCTGGCTGGCGGCCCGGCCGCTCACAATATCGCGGAAGGTCTTCACATCCAGGAACCCCCGTTCCATCATCCACTGGTCGTTATAGATCTTGGCCACATAACGGCTGCCATGGTCGTGGAAGATACAGACCACCACATCGTCTTTTTTGAGGCGACTGCCCAGCTGCATCAGTCCCTGCAGGCAGCTGCCGGCGCTATAACCGCAGAACAGGCCCTCTTCCTTGGCAATCCTGCGGGCCATTACCGCCCCATCCTTATCGGTCACCTGCTCAAAATGGTCTATCACGCTCATATCATAGTTCTCGGGAACAAAATCTTCCCCAAATCCTTCAGAAATATAGGGATGCACTTCATTCATATCTATCTCGCCTGTCCGGAAATATTTGGTCAGCAAGGAGCCGAACACGTCTATCGCCCAGATCTGGATATCGGGGTTCTTTTCTTTTAAATACATGGCGGTGCCGGTCACCGTGCCGCCGGTACCTGCGGTACAGACCAGGTGCGTGATCTTTCCTTCGGTCTGCTGCCAGATCTCCGGGCCGGTGGTCTCATAATGCGCCAGGCGGTTGGCCAGGTTATCATACTGGTTGCAATGGAAGGAATTGGGGATCTCCTTTGCCAGCCGGCGTGCAATGGAATAATAGGAGCGGGGATCATCAGGCTCCACATTGGTAGGGCAAACGATCACCTCGGCGCCTACCGCTTTGAGGATATCCATCTTTTCCTTGGATTGCTTATCGGTAGTAGTGAATATACATTTGTAGCCTTTTACACAGGCGGCCAGGGCCAGGCCCATACCGGTATTGCCGCTGGTACATTCAATGATGGTGCCGCCGGGTTTCAGCTTTCCTTCTTTTTCAGCCACTTCCACCATCTTCACTGCCATCCGGTCCTTGATGGAATTGCCGGGATTGAAATAATCCACTTTGGCCAGTATAGTGCCGGGCAGTTCCCGCGTGATCTTGTTGAGCTTTATCAATGGCGTATTGCCAATCGTTTCCAAGATATTGTTCCTGATATCCATAATAGTGATAGTTAATGTGTGGCTGTAAAGGTAACTATTTGTTTTATCCGGAAAGGGGCAGTAGTGCAGGCCGTAAAACAGCCTGTTAAGACAGCATGCCGGAATGTTTTGCAGATAGCAGGGCGGCATGGCAGACCATCCTGGTAGTTTTTATAGAAGGCTTTCCGGATTGACCGCAGATAGGTAAATTTACCGTATGAAATGCCGGAAAGTCTACTTTATCAGCGGTCTTGGCGCCGATCACCGTGTTTTTAAATACCTGCAGCTGCCCCAGGGGGTGGAAGCGGTACACCTGCACTGGATCCAGCCGCAGGTGGAGGAATCGCTGCCGGACTATGCGCGGCGACTGGCCGCCGGCATTGACACCAGTGAACCCTTTGCCCTGGTGGGACTGAGCTTCGGCGGTATGCTGGCCAGTGAGATCGCCCGGCAATGTCATCCCGTACAGACCATCCTCATCTCCAGCATCCCGGTATCCACACACCTGCCCGGTTATTACCGGGTGGCAGGGAAACTGCGCCTGCACCGGATAGTGCCCATCGGTTTTGTGAAACTGATGGCCCGCAGCAAACGGCTGTTCACCGCAGAAAAAGGAGACGATAAAAAATTACTCTGGCAGATCATCCAGGAAAGCGATCCCCTGTTCATCCGCTGGGCCCTGGGTGCTATCCTGCAGTGGGACAACCAGGAGCTGCCATCGCCGCTGCTGCATATCCATGGCACCCGCGATGAAGTGCTGCCTGCCAGATTCACCCATCCTACCCATATCATTGAAAAAGCTGGACATATGGTGGTAATGACCCGTCCCGCCGCCATCAACAGCATCTTACAGCAGGCCCTGGCCAGTTGACGTAAACCCGCGTCCAAAAGCCGGAAACGCTTTGCCTTTTTGTTGATAAAAACAAGATTTTTTCTTTGCGGCGTTGCCTTACATTTGCTGCCCCAATGACAAAACCATGGACATCAAGTACAGTCAGAAAATAGCAGAGAAACTGGGTTTGACCCTTAAGCAGATCAACAATGTGCATGATCTGAAAGCAGAAGGCGCCACCATTCCGTTCATGGCCCGCTACCGCAAGGAAGCTACCAATAACCTGGATGAAGTAGCCATCGGCAATATTGTGGAGCAGATCGATTATTTCAGCGATCTCGATAAGAGAAAGGATACTGTGCTGAAGACCATTGAATCCCTGGGTAAGCTGACTCCTGAGCTGAGCCAGCGCATCGAAAATTGTTTTGACGCCACCGAGCTGGAAGATCTATATCTCCCGTATAAGCCTAAACGTAAAACAAAAGCTACCCAGGCCATCGAGAAAGGACTGGAGCCCCTGGCTAAAATGATCTTTGAGCAGGGCGCTGAAGATCCCGCTGAAGAAGCCGGCAAATTCCTCAATGAACAGGTAAAGGATACCAAGGAAGCCCTGCAGGGCGCCCGGGATATCATTGCGGAATGGGTGTCTGAGCATGAGCAGGCGCGTAATAAAGTACGCCAGCTGTTCACCGAAACTTCCGTACTCTCTTCCAAGGTGCTGACCAGCAAAAAGGAAGAAGAAGAAGCGCAGAAATACCGCGACTATTTTGAGTTCAGCGAGCCATTATCGCAAAGCCCTTCCCACCGCATCCTGGCTATCCGCCGCGGCGAGAAGGAAGGCTACCTGATCATGGATATTAATATCGACAAACAGACTGCCGTGGACGACCTGCAGCGCATCTTCGTGAAGAACGGCAGCGCACAGGCTGCCGAAGTGAAGAAAGCCGTGGAAGACGCCTACGAGCGCCTGCTGAAATCTTCTATCGAGAATGAGTTCCGCCTCATTGGCAAGAATAAGGCCGATGAAGAAGCCATCCACGTATTCACCGAGAACCTGCGGCAACTGCTGCTGGCCTCGCCGCTGGGCACCAAACGGGTACTGGCGCTGGATCCCGGCTTCCGTACCGGCTGTAAGCTGGTCTGCCTGGATGCACAGGGTAACCTGGTCTACAATACCGCCATCTATCCGCATCCGCCGCAGAACCAGTGGCAGGAAAGTGCGTCTGAATTGAAATACCTGGTCGATAAATATGAGATCGAAGCCATCGGCGTGGGCAATGGTACTGCCGGCCGGGAGACCGAACAGCTGGTGCGCAGCATCGACTTCGGTAAACCTGTCAGCGTGTTCCAGGTGAATGAAAGTGGCGCTTCCATCTATTCCGCATCAGAAGTGGCGAGAGAAGAGTTTCCCGACCAGGACATCACTGTTCGTGGGGCCGTGAGCATTGGCCGCCGGCTGCTGGATCCCCTGAGCGAGCTGGTGAAAATTGATCCCAAATCCATCGGGGTAGGACAGTACCAGCATGATGTGAACCAGACCAAGCTGAAGGATGCGCTGGACAGAGTAGTGGAAAGCGCGGTGAACTATGTAGGGGTGAATGTGAACACCGCTTCTCGCCACCTGCTGGTATATGTTTCCGGTCTGAGCGCTACACTGGCTAAGAACATTGTGGAGTACAGGGCTAAGAACGGGGCGTTTAAAAGTCGCGCCGAACTGAAGAACGTTTCCATGATGGGACCCAAGACCTTTGAGCAATGCGCAGGCTTCCTGCGTATCCCGGAGGCTGAGCATCCGCTGGACAACAGCTCAGTTCACCCTGAGAGCTACCATGTGGTAGAGCAGATGGCGAAAGATATGGCAGCCTCTGTTGAGCAGCTGATCCAGCAGGGCGACCTGCGGAAAAAGATCAACCGCAAACAATATATTTCTGAAAGCATTGGTGAGTTCACCATTGAGGATATCCTGAAAGAGCTTGAAAAACCGGGTCGTGATCCCCGGGCCCAGATCGAGGAGTTCCGCTTTGATGATACCATCAAATCCATTGCGGATGTGCGGCCCAATATGACGGTGCCAGGAATTGTGACCAATATCACCAATTTTGGGGTCTTCGTGGACATCGGTGTAAAGCAGGATGGGCTGGTGCATATTTCCCAGCTGAGCAATACCTATGTTTCCGATCCCAATGAGGTAGTGAAGCTGAACCAGAAAGTGACGGTCACCGTAACGGAAGTGGATGTGGCCCGTAAGCGGATCAGTCTCTCCATGCGCGACCAGGCCCGTAGCGGCAGCGGCAGCGGTGGCGGTGGCGAGAAACGTGGTCAGCAGGGCGGCGGTCAGCGTCCCGGTGGGGGTAACAAGGGCGGACAACCGAAAAAGGAAGAGCCCATGAATCCTTTCCAGGCCAAGCTAATGGAATTGAAGAAGAAGTTCAAGGATTAATAATAAACGGTCTGTAGACTGTTCAGTTGCCCGCTACTATTGCGGGCAATTTTTTTTGGGGGGGACGAACCCAGGTAGAGTCGTTTGTGCAGGTAGATGGAGATCCCTGGATGCGGGCTACCGGGACGAACCCGGGGCAGGCAGCCTTTTCCGGTCGATGGAAACGTTGGCGCAGGAGCTGCCCGGGACGCGGGTTTGGGAGAGTTACTACACTGTTTTCTCTTTCTTTTTATTCCGAAGCACCATATCCAGCAGCATCAGTCCCATCACCACGATGACCAGCATTAAAGCGTATAGATAGCTGGACGGAAGCGCCAGGTCAGTGGATTCCAGCTTATCAATGACATGGGTGAGCTTTGACGGGTCACTGGCATTGCCGCTGCTCCATTGCAGCTGCGCCAGACCATAGACCAGGAAACCCAGGATACTGAGCAGGAAAAAAGTGGCCACCCCCCAGATCACTCTTTTATTGATATAAGTCCGGGCGGCGGGGGTGATCTGGTTAAAGGCAATGGACTCCATTACCGATTTGCTGAAGCGCAGGCCGGGCTGCTCCAGTTCAATATGTTCCTGCATCAGCTGGTGCAGGTCCAGCAGCTCCTGGTATTTCTGCTGCCAGGAGGAATTGGTGGCCAGCAGCTGTTCAATAGCTGCCCGCTCCGTGGCGGCGGAATGGCCATCAATGTATTCCCACAAACGTGCTTCTATCGGTAATTGCGAATCCATAGTAAACTGTTTATAAATCTACCAATTTTTTTAATCAACCAGGTTGCCCACTTCTTCCTTAAAATGCAGCTCCATTTTTTCTCTTAACCGCTGGCGGGCCCTGAACAATTTCACTTTTACGGTATTGGTCTCCAGTTTCAATATCCTGCCGATCTCTTCCAGGCTTTGCTCCCCTTTATAGAACAGGGTGATGATCCGGGCGTCGTCAGCGCTCAACAGTTGCAGGGCCTGGTTCACCAGCCGGGCCCGGGACTGCTGTTCTATGCGATTGGTGCGGCCGCCGGCATCCAGGCTGCTGGCCATTCCCAGTACCTGCTCATTGTCCAGGGAATGGACGGTTAACTTCTTCTTCCGGAGGAAGGAGAGGCAGGTGCTGCTGACAATGGTATAGAGCCAGGTGCTGAATTTGGCTTCGCCACGGAAATCGGCCAGGTTGCGATAGGCTTTTACAAATACATCCTGGGCAATCTCTTCAGCGTCTTCCCGGTGTGGCGCATAGCGGAGGGCAATGGTGAAAACGAAGTTCTGGTACCGTTCCACCAATAGCGCAAACTGCTGCTGCTCACCGCGCAGCACCCTGTTTATGATCTCTTTATCATTTAATCCGGAATGCATTCGGGGATATAAGACTACAGGCCGAAGCCATAGGTTACAGGACAATTTACATATTTAAAGGAGATCCCTGCTGTAACCTCTTTTCACGGGGTGTAGTCATAGTGTTTGTAAGGACACCGGAAAAAATCTTCCAGCAGCTGTAACCCGGGGGAAGGACCGGTAGTCTGAGATAACAGTCAATCAAGAACCGTAAACAATATAAAACGAGTATATGCAAGTAACTGAAATGATCGTCGCCGTTACGCTTTTCCTGGGATTTTTTGCCCTGGTCTTTGGGCTGGTCTATATGCAGAAAAAGGAAAGCCTGGCCATGCTGGAAAAGAATATGAACCCGCGGGAAGACAGGCCTGCCCCCTATAAGAACCTGAAATGGGGCCTGCTGCTGGTAGGCGCCGGTGTGGGCCTGCTGCTGGCTTACCTGCTGGACGAAACCACTGTACTGGGCCGTCATCCCGAGCCCCTGTACATTGCATTGATCGGCATTGGCGGAGGCGCTGGCCTGATCTGCTCCTACAAGATCGAAAAGAAAGAACTGCTGGACAAACAAATGCGGGAAGAAAGGCTGCCGGTTGCCTGATCCTCATCGTTGGCTCAACTATAAATCAAAGAGGGTGTATCAAAGTACGATACACCCTCTTTGTATTCGGGTACATGGTGGAGACTGGTAGTCGTTTAGGCTTTTCTCAGGGCCTTCGTTTATTTTTTGATCCAGCCGCAGCCTTCCTGATGGGATTTCCTGCGGCGCCTGGTAGTCATGTAAGCGATCCCAGGCCGTGCTTATATGCTGGAGATCCATTCTTGTATAGAATTCAATGTTGAAGGCTGGCAGCCGTTCAGGCTTTGCTACCTGTTACTTCAGTTTTTGCTCCATCGGCGTTTTCAGCTGATCCAGTCCTTTTTTCACCAGCTCATCAAACAGGTTGTTGATCTCATAGTACCCTTCCATGCGCCAGATCTGGCGGCCCATCCAGGTCCTGATCCTTTTCTTGACTTCCACTTTATCCTTTTCGGGAATAGTGCCCAGGTTGACAGCATCTTTCTGTGCATAGTTCAGCAGTTCTTCCCAGGCTTCGTCCACTTTGTTGAATCCCTGGGCCAGCGCCTGCGGGGTTTTGAACTGGCTGAAATAAGCCATATTGTCGATATAATACGTATAGATGAACCGGCTGAACAGCTGGCTGTTGAACAGGTTGACCGTGGCCGGGGAAAAAGTGGCGGTGTCATAAGGAACAAATACATCGGGGGTAATACCGCCGCCGCCATAAACGGTCCTGCCGCCCTTCGTTTTGTACACGGGGCCGGCATGGGTGGAAGCCGTATCACCTACCAGCATTTCCCCGTTGTGGAAACGTTCCATCAGCTCATCGTTATAGGCTGAGCGGCCTTTATCATAGGGCTTCTGGATATTGCGGCCCAGGGGCGTATAGTAACGGGCAACGGTGAGGCGGAGCGCTCCGCCATTGGTGAGGTTATATTGTTCCTGCACCAGTCCTTTGCCAAAACTGCGGCGACCGATAATGCTGGCGCGGTCCCAGTCCTGCAGGGCACCGGCCAGCACTTCACTGGCGGAGGCGGAACCTTCATCAAGCAGCAGTACCAGCTCGCCGGTCTCAAAAAGGCCGGGCCTTTTGCAGCGGAATTCGGTCTTGGGCTGTTTATCGCCCTGGGTATATACAATGAGCTTATCGTCATCCAGGAATTCATCGGCTATGTCCACGGCTTCTCCGAGGATGCCGCCGCCATTATCACGGAGGTCGAGGACCAGTTTTTTCATGCCTTCTTTCTGCAGTTTTTCCATGGCGGCCATGAACTCTTCATAGGTAGTGCCGGAAAACTTATTGATATGGATATAACCGGTCTGGTTGTCCATGAGGTAGGCCGCATCTACAGAATAGAGCGGGATGGTGCCACGGGTGACGGTCACCTGTATGGGTTTACCGGCCCGGAGCAGGCTGATGGCCACCTTGGTGCCGCCGGGGCCGCGCAGCAGCTTTTTGATGCGGTCGGCAGTGATATTGCCGGTGACCACGGTATCTCCCACTTTCAGGAAGCGGTCGCCAGGCAGGATACCGGCGGCGTCACTGGGACCGTCTTCCAGTATGCTGCTGGCGTGAACGGTATCACCGATAATGAAAAATTCCACGCCGATCCCTTCAAAATTACCCTGGAGGTCTTCATTGATCTCCGTGAGGCGGGAGGCTGGTATGAAAATGGAGTGAGGATCCAGGTGGGCCAGCATGGCCTGAATGGCATCCTCGGTGAGGGAATCAGTGTTCACCTTATCCACGTAGCGCAGGTTCACCAGGTCTACCACTTCCTGTACGGTGGAGGGACGGGTGGTCTGGAACAGCCCGCGGGAAAAGGGGATATTCTTACGCAATCCCGAACCGATCCACATTCCGGCAATCAGGGTGACAGCAAAGAGAAGGGGAAGCCAAACCTGTAGTTTTTTCATGCAAGGGTCCTTAGTTATTCTTTAAAAATTTCCGGGCGAAGTTCACGATTAATTCTCAATTCCACGCTTTACCTTCGTTGAACGGTAGGATTCAGGTAGGAATTGAGGCGTCCGGAAAAGTTGGAAATTAATGAAATCTGCCTGTTTATGCGGGGATGACTGTTAAAAAAGAATATTATGGCTATACTGATCGCAGACAGCGGGGCCACCAAATGTGAATGGTGTTTATCCGGTACCTCAAAAAGAAAGAAAACGATTTTTACCCAGGGCATGAGTCCCTATTTCCTGGATGCCGGACAGATAGAGGCTATCCTGCGCAATGAGTTACTGCCCAAACTGGGGCAGGAGGGCGCAGAATCCGTGGCCGCCATTTACTACTATGGCACCGGCTGCAACAATCCTGACAATGTAAAGATTGTACAAAAAGCCCTGAAACGGGTATTCTACAATGCCCGCAGCATGGAGGTCACCCATGACCTGATGGGCGTAGCGCGTGCTTCCTGTGGCACTGAAAAAGGGGTGGCCTGTATCCTGGGTACCGGCAGTAACAGCGCTTATTATAATGGTAAGAAGATCGGCAGGATTTCCCCGGGACTGGGTTATGCGCTGGGCGATGAAGGCAGTGGCGCTTACCTGGGTAAAAAAGTGATCCAGTACTATTGTTACAACACCTTTGATGAAGAGCTGCGGTATAAATTTGAAGCAAAGTATACCAGCAATGTGAACGAGATCCTGGAGAATATATATAAGAAGCCTCTCCCTAACCGATATATGGCCTCCTTTGCCCTGTTCCTGTCTGAGAACCGTGGTCATTATATGATCGAGAACATCATTGAGGACGGGCTGAACGATTTTTTCTTCACCCATCTTTGTAAATTCGGTGAAAGCTGGAAATACCCCATCCATTTTGTGGGGGGTGTGGGTTATGCCTTTCGCGATGTTGTACAGGAGCTTTGCCATGGCTATGAATTTGAGCTGGGCAGGATCCTGCAAAATCCCATGAGCGGCCTGGTGAAATACCATCTTGCTGATCAGCCGGGGAAACACTAAATGGAATTTGCACATGTCTTTTGAAAAAGTCACAGAACAATCCAGTGCCTACCGCCACCTGGAATCCATGAGCGTTCAGGACCTGCTGGTCAGTATCAACCAGGAGGACCGGAAAGTTCCGGAAGCGGTAGCACAGGCCATTCCGCAGATAGGCCAACTGGTCAATGCCATTACAGACAAGATGCTGGCCGGTGGCCGGCTTTTTTATATTGGCGCCGGCACCAGCGGCCGTCTGGGTATCCTGGATGCCAGCGAGATCCCGCCCACCTATGGTCTGCCCCAGGGACTGGTCATAGGCATTATTGCCGGTGGAGAAGCGGCTATCCGCCTCCCGGTAGAACAGGCGGAAGATAACTGGGAGCAGGGCTGGCTGGACCTCCAGGCTTATACCCCTGATGAAAAAGATGTATTGGTAGGTATTGCCGCCAGCGGCACCACGCCCTATGTGATCGGCGCCCTGCAGGAAGCGCGGCAACGGGGTATCACCACCGGTTGCATCAGCTGCAATGCCGGTTCCCCACTGGCACTGGCAGCCGAATTCCCGGTGGAAGTAGTGGTAGGTCCTGAGTTTGTAACGGGCAGCACCCGCATGAAAAGCGGCACGGCCCAGAAGCTGGTCCTCAATATGATCTCTACGGCCGTCATGATCCAGATTGGGCGGGTGGAAGACAATAAAATGGTCAACATGCAGCTCACCAACAGCAAACTTATTGACCGGGGCACGCAGATGCTGATGGAACAGGCCGGCATTACCGATTATGAAACCGCCAGGTCCCTGCTGCTGTTGCATGGCAGCGTCAAGAAGGCCGCGGAGGCTGTTAAATTATCCTCAAAAAAATAGGACGCGCTTATTAAAATGCCCTTCAACAGGCAACAAATATTTGGAAACGCCGGGCGGGTTTCTGTAAATTGAGTTATGCACGACATTGAACCATTTTACAATTGGCGGTACCTCTATACCAGTGAACAGGATGAACGGTCCCCGTTCTACGGGCGCGTGTATTCCGAATTTACTTTCACACAGACCATCTACAATTTTTATATCCACCCCCAGTGGGACGATTTCGGCAGTCGCACCATGTACCTCAAAGTGCTGATGGCGGACTATGAAGAACAGTATGCTATTATAGAACTGATAGGGGAGTGGAACGATGCTATTGAGAATGATATCATGGAGCTGAAGCGGGAAGTCACTGATCCCTTTTTCAGTTTCGGTATCACGAAGTTTATCCTTATTGCTGAAAATGTCCTCAACTTCCATAGCGGCGATAAGGACTATTACCAGGAATGGTTTGAGGAAGTGACGGATGAGAATGGCTGGGTGGTGATCCTCAATATGCCTGAACAGACGCAGCATGATTTTAAGAAAGCAAAACTCAACCGGTTCCTGGAACTGATGGAGATGGATAACTGGCGGACCTACAAACCTTTTCACCTGTTCAAAAAAATTGACGAGCAGATGCAGAAGCGATTGGAGTAGCGCCTTTGGTATACCGTCGCTCGCTCCAGGGGGTACCAGTCGCTTGCCTCCGGCGGGTGACCACTATTCCGTAGCCTCTGGCGACCAGCACAAACCAGCCGGCCCCGAAACCTTCGCCGGAGGCGAACAAATAATCGTCACTCGCCGGAGGCGAGCGACAGGGCTCCAACCGCGAAGGATAGCCGGCGAAGCTGGTTCGTCCCCAAACCAGTCTTACAACGAACGTTAGTCTTTGGTTCGTCCCAAAAAATTATTTTGTTTTTCAATTTTCCTCGCTATTTTTGGTCTTACATGAACATCGCAAAAGCATACCGTTATTTTTACTTTTACTTTTTTTACTTCTTTACGGAGAAGCCGGGATTGCTTTTGTTGAGATCAAACTGAGAAAATAAAGATCAACAATAAGAAGTCCCGGCCAGGTGCCGGGACTTTTGTTTTTAACCAATTGTATGTCAACAAAAGTTTCGATCCAGGGGTACGAAGGCAGCTTTCACCAGGTGGCTGCGCAGCAGTTTTTCGGTAAGCAGGTGGAAGTGATCCCCTGCGCCACTTTCCGGGAAGTAGTGAAAATTGCAGCCAACAAAAAAGAAAGCAATGGCGGCGTAATGGCCATTGAGAATTCCATTGCCGGCAGCATCCTCCCCAATTACAGCCTGCTCCAGAAAAGCAACCTGCGCGTTACCGGCGAGATCTACCTGCCTATCAAACAGCAACTGCTGGTAAACCCCGGCGTTACCCTGGAAGACATCCGGGAAGTACATTCCCACCATATGGCCCTGCAGCAATGCCTGGAATACCTGGATAAATACGACTGGAAACTGGTGGAGACAGAAGACACGGCCCTCAGCGCCAAACACCTGCACCAGAAAAAAAGCAAACACACTGCTGCCATCGCCAGCAAACTGGCCGCCGAACTTTTTGAACTGGAGATCCTGGCGCCCAATATCCATACCATGAAAAGCAACTACACCCGTTTCCTGATCCTGCAACCGGAGGATATGGCGCAGGCGGTGGAAGATGCCAACAAAGCTTCTGTCAATTTCAATACGGACCACTCCCGCGGCAGCCTGGCCAAAGTGCTTACCGCTATTGCAGAAGGTGGCATCAACCTCAGCAAACTGCAAAGCTTTCCGATACCGGGGAGCGACTGGGAATACAGCTTTCATGCCGATATGGAATTTGATAGCCGGGAACAGTTTGACCGGGTCATTGCTACTATCCGGTCCATCACCCGGGAACTCAAGATCTATGGCATCTACCGGAAAGGCAAAACTGTATAACTGACAACGAACTAACTTATATAAATAACCGAAAAAAGGGACCATGCAAACGTCTAAAAGGCTGGAAGGCATCGGCGAATACTACTTCTCCCAGAAACTGCGGGAGATAGATGAACTGAACAAGCAGGGCAAACAGATCATTAACCTGGGCATTGGCAGCCCCGACCTGCCACCCCATCCCGATGTGATTGCCACGCTGCAGGAAGAAAGCAGCAAGCCCAACGTGCATGGTTACCAGAACTATAAGGGAACACCCGCTTTGCGTAAGGCCATGGCGGGCTGGTACCAGGATTGGTACGGTGTGACCCTCAACCCGGATACAGAAATACTGCCGCTCATTGGCAGCAAAGAAGGCATCATGCATATCTGTATGACCTACCTGGATGCGGGCGATAAAGCCCTGCTGCCCAATCCCGGTTACCCTACTTACCGCAGCGCCGTTCAGCTGGCCGGCGGGGAGTGCATTGATTATGAGCTGACAGAGGAACGCAGCTGGCAGCCGGATTTTGAGCAGCTTTCCCAACAGGTAAAAGCCATCAACGCCGCCGGTAAAGGGACTGTAAAGCTGATGTGGGTCAACTATCCGCATATGCCTACCGGTCAGCTGCCTACCGAAGAACTGTTCCGCCAGCTGGTGGCCTTCGGCAAACAGCACCATATCCTGATCTGCCACGACAATCCCTATAGCTTCATCCTGAACGATCAACCCGCCAGCCTGCTGGCTACCGAAGGTGCAAAAGAAGTGGTGATAGAGCTGAACTCGCTCAGCAAGGCCCAGAATATGGCCGGCTGGAGGGTAGGTATGCTCTGCGGCGATAAACAGCGCATTGACGAGGTGCTGCGTTTCAAGAGCAATATGGACAGCGGTATGTTCCTGCCCCTGCAGCTGGCGGCAGCCAAAGCGCTGAGCCTGAACAAGGACTGGTATATCAGCGTGAATGATATCTACCGAGCCCGCCGGAAAAAAGTTACCCAACTCCTGGAGCTGCTGGATTGCCGGTACTCCAATAGCCAGGCGGGACTCTTTGTCTGGGCCCGGATACCGGATGGATATAAGGACGGTTATGCCCTGAGCGATGAACTGCTCTACCAGGCGGGTGTATTCATTACCCCCGGCGGCATCTTCGGAACAGCCGGTAATAACTATATCCGGGTCAGCCTTTGCAGCAGCGAAGCCAGGCTTACAGAAAGTATAGAACGTATTCAACAGATCAGATTCAAGGAAAAAGCCAGTTAAGGTATATGTTCAATTCAGTTACAATAGTAGGGGTGGGCCTGATCAGCGGTTCCTTCAGCCTGGCGCTGAAAGAGCTGGGGCTCACCAAAAAAGTCATCGGCGTGAGCCGTACAAAAGCCAGCGAGCAGAAAGCGCTGGAACTGGGCCTGATAGATGAGGCCCTGCCCCTGGAAGAAGCGGTAAAAGCCAGCGAGTTCATTTATGTGGCCATTCCTGTGGACGCCACCCTCCCGGTGATGCGCCAGGTCATGGACCTGGTCACCGACCGGCAGATAGTGGCGGATGCCGGCAGTACCAAATCGGCCCTCTGCAAAGCGCTGGCGGACCATCCCATGCGCAGCCGTTTTGTGGCTACCCACCCCATGTGGGGCACGGAGTACAGCGGGCCGGAAGCGGCGGTGCGCAATGCGTTCAGCGGCCGGGCCTGCGTGATCTGCGAAAAGGACCAGAGTGATCCGGCTGTTGTGGACATTGTAGAGAACATTTACCGGCAGCTGGGCATGAACATTACTTATATGGACGCAGATAACCATGATATGCATGCAGCTTACGTGAGCCATATCTCCCATATCACTTCTTTTGCCCTGGCCAATACGGTCCTGGAAAAAGAGAAGGAAGGGGACGCCATCTTCCAGCTGGCAGGTGGTGGTTTTGAGAGCACGGTGCGGCTGGCCAAGAGTAACCCGGCCATGTGGGTGCCCATTTTTATGCAGAACCGGGAGCACCTGCTGGATGTGCTGAATGAGCATATCAGCCAGCTCCGGAAATTTAAAGCCTGCCTGGAAAAGGAAAATGCCGAGTACCTGCAGGAATTGATAGAACAGGCCAATGGCATTAAAAGGATCATCAAATGAACTGGAATTTTGACACCATTTTCTTCCTGGGCTTCGGTATGCTGTGCCTGTACCTGGGATTTAGTCGCTCAAAATGGCTTTTTTGGGGTAGCAGCCACTCAGAAAGGATGGAGTTATCCCTCGGGAAGAGGTATAGGGAAATCCTTAATATAACCTGCGGATTGCTCAGTTTAGGCATCGGAGCCTGGTTTTTGCTCCGGTAAATGCCCTTTGGGCCTGCATTTCAGCTCTTTGAGAGGATAATTTAGGCCATCGGCTGCACATGGCGTACCTTTGCGCCAAATTTTTACATCTATGACGACTTTTGACGCGTTGGGTTTAGACGCGAGGCTGGTACAGGCTACCGATGCATTAGGCTTTAAGAACCCGACACCCATCCAGGAACAAGCGATTCCTGTTTTATTAAGCGGCACCAAGGACCTGGTAGGTCTGGCGCAAACGGGCACGGGGAAAACAGCTGCATTCGGATTGCCTTTACTGCAACTGGTCGATGAGCAACAAAAATTCCCGCAGGCGCTGGTAGTATGTCCTACCCGTGAACTCTGCCTCCAGATTGTGAACGAAGTGGAGCTGTTCAAGAAGTTCATGCCCGGCATGTCCGTGGTAGCTGTATATGGTGGTACCTCCATCGGACAGCAGATCCGCGACCTTAAAAGAGGTGTGCAGATCGTAGTGGCCACACCTGGCCGTCTGATTGACCTGATAGAAAGGAAGGCCATCAACCTTGAACAGATCAAATATGTAGTGCTGGACGAAGCGGATGAGATGCTCAACATGGGTTTCCAGGAAGATATCGAGTTTATTCTGCAGAATACGCCCAACCGCGAATCTACCTGGCTGTTCAGCGCCACCATGCCGCCCGAGATCAAAAGGGTGAGCAAGCGCTATATGAAGGAGCCCAAGGAGATCACAGTAGGCAAAGTGAATACAGCCAACAAGAACATTGACCACCAGTATTATGTCACCAGCTCCCAGCACCGTTACCAGACGCTGAAAAGGCTGATTGACTTTAACCCGGGTATCTATGGTATCATCTTTACCCGTACCAAGGCCGATGCCCAGGATATTGCTGAAAAGCTGACCCGGGAAGGCTATGATATTGACGCCCTGCATGGCGATCTGACCCAGCAGCAGCGGGACAAAGTGATGAATGAGTTCCGGGAAAAGACCCTGCAGCTGCTGATTGCCACCGACGTAGCCGCCCGCGGTATTGATGTACAGGGGATCACCCACGTCATCAACTACGAGCTGCCGGACGATGTGGAGGTCTACACCCACCGCAGCGGCCGTACCGGCCGTGCCGGTAAAACAGGGATCTGTATGTCCATCATCCATGCCCGGGAAACCGGCAAGATGCGCCAGATCCAGGGAATTGTGCAGGTATCCTTCCATAAGCTGGAAATCCCGGCAGGAAAGGATGTATGCCGCAAACAGTTCTATCATTTCATGGACAAGCTGATGCAGGCTGATATCAGCGACGGGGCTTATGAATCCTATGTCCCCATGCTGGAAGAGAAGTTTGCAGAAGTTACCAAAGAAGAAGTCCTGAAGCGGGTGGCCGCAATGGAATTTGACCGTTTCCTGAAATACTATGAGAACGCCGAAGACCTCAATGTGCGCGAGATCAAACGCGGCGAACGGATGGAAAGAGGCGGCGAACGCCGGGACTGGCGCAGCGAGCGCAACGGCGCCGCCACCGGTAACAGGCGGGATACCAGGGGCCGGGAATTTAACGGCGGCGGGGATTATACCCGGCTGTTTGTTAACCTGGGTACCAAAGACGGATTTTATAAAGCCAGTTTCCTCCAGTTCATACTCGATATGAGCGACCTGAGAAAAGACGTACTGGGACGCATCGATATGAAGGAGATGAACAGCTGGATTGAAATTGATAAAGGAGCAGCCAGGCAGATGATCAGTTCTATTGACGGTAAAAATTACCGCGGCAGAAGGATCCGGATGAATGAGGCGGACAGCAGGCGCTAACCACCAGTTAACCCTTGAGTTGAGGAGTAAATAAGTTAACAGGTGGCGCCCCAACGCTGAAAAGCCGGCCAGGTCAACCTTTGAGCTTATTTACTTCATCAACCAAAAAACAAGATATGGAATCAACGCAACCAACCACGGAATCAGTGCAGGCGGCATGGAAAAAACGCCCTTTAATTATTTCAGGTCCCTGCAGTGCTGAAACAGAAGCACAGGTTATTGAAACCGCGCAGCGTCTGGCCAATACCGGCAAAATAGACGTGCTGCGCGCAGGCATCTGGAAACCCCGCACCCGTCCCGGCAGCTTTGAAGGGATCGGCACCAAAGGATTACCCTGGTTGCAACAAGCCAAAAAACTGACTGGTTTACCCGTAGCCGTGGAAGTAGCTACCGGTAAACAGGTGGAAGACGCCCTCCATTTTGATGTGGACATCCTCTGGATCGGCGCCCGCACCACCGTAAACCCCTTCAGCGTACAGGAAGTGGCGGACGCTCTCCGCGGCGCCAATGTGCCCGTGCTGATCAAGAACCCTATCAACCCCGACCTGGAACTCTGGACCGGCGCCGTTGAGCGCGTGGCCAAAGCAGGTATACAACAGATTGGCCTGATCCACCGCGGATTCAGCGCCTATGGTAATACAGAATACCGCAACGCGCCTATGTGGCACCTGGCCATTGAAATGAAAAGGCGTAACCCCGAACTGATGATCATCAATGATCCTTCCCATATCTGCGGCCGCAGGGATATCCTGGCCTCCGTAGCCCAGAAGGCCATTGACCTGGACTTCGACGGGCTCATGATCGAAAGTCATATTGACCCCGATAACGCCTGGAGCGACGCCAAGCAACAGGTTACCCCCGAACGCCTGGCTGAAATGCTCGGTGAAATTGTATGGCGGAAAGAAGATATCGCTTCCGAAGAATTCCACGCCGCCCTCGAAAAACTGCGCCAGCAGATCAACCACCTGGATGATGAACTGATGCAGATCCTGGGACAACGGATGAAGATTGCCCAGAAGATCGGTGAATACAAGAAGAACAACCAGATCACCATCCTGCAGACCAACCGCTGGAACGAGATCCTGGAACGTGCTGTACGCAATGGCGGTAAACTGGGACTGAGCCAGGAATTCATCACCAAGTACTTTGATGCCGTTCACATGGAAAGTATCAACCATCAGAATAAGATCATGAACTCATAGCAAGCGCATGCTGGCCAACGCAAACAAGGTCTACCTTTTTGTTCATATCATCTGGACGGTCAAAGACCGGCAGCCACTGCTGTCCAAACCCATCCGGATGGTATTGTTCACCCACCTGCAAAAACATTCGGAAGCAAAAGGCATCAAGATACTGTCGGTGAACGGTGTGGAGGACCATGTACACTGCCTGGTGCAGCTGCACCCCACCCAGAACCTTTCCCAACTGGTGAAGACCCTTAAAGCCGATGCCGAACAATGGGTGAATGACACCAGGCTGCTGTCCACGATGCTGGAGTGGGAGAACGGCTTTGCCGCCTATTCCGTAAGCCCCAGCAGCTACAAACAGGTGGCGGATTTTATTCAGAAGCAGGAAGAACACCATAAGACGAAGACCCTGGAAAGTGAGCTGGAAGTGTTCGACAAAGTTCAACTGTAGCGCGTATGCAAAAGAAAACCTATCAGTTCTCTTCCAAGAAGACGGATCTTTATTTTGACGCCGATTTCAGCTACCTGTCAAAGCTGACGGCCCAGGACCAGACCGTGCTGGTCACCGATGAAAATATCTTCAGCAAACACGCCAGAAAGTTCAAGGGCTGGAATACCATTGTCCTGAAACCCGGCGAAGAATATAAAGTGCAGGCCACTGCCAGCGCCGTAATTGGTCAGCTGATTGAATATGGCGCCGACCGCAAGACCACCCTCATCGGGATCGGCGGCGGGGTAGTGACCGACCTCACCGGTTATGTAGCGGCCGTGTATATGCGCGGTATCCGCTTTGGTTTTGTACCCACCAGCATCCTGGCCATGGTGGACGCCAGTATCGGCGGCAAGAATGGCATTGATGTAGGTGTATACAAGAACCTGGTGGGGACCATCCGCCAGCCGGATTTCCTGCTCTATGATTTCAGTTTTCTCCGCACCCTGCCTGAGACCGAATGGATCAACGGCTTTGCCGAGGTCATCAAACACAGCTGTATCCGCGATGCGGCCCTGTTCCGCGAACTGGAAAGCAATAAACTGCGGACCTACCGGAAAGATATAACCGCACTGGCGAAACTGATCCGCCGTAATGCAAGTATCAAATGCGCCGTAGTGGAAAAGGATGAGTTTGAACAGGGCGACCGGCGCCTGCTGAACTTTGGCCATACCCTTGGCCATGCCATTGAGAACCTCTATGCCTTAACGCATGGTCAGGCCGTCTCGGTGGGCATGGTAGCGGCCTGCGCCATCTCGGAGCAACTGGCCGGTTTCAAAGAAACAGCCCGTGTGGTAAAGGTGCTGGACCAGTATGGCCTGCCCACCCTGGTGAAATACGACAAAGCCGCCGCCTTCGAGATCCTGAAAATGGATAAGAAGAAAGAGAAACAGTCCATGAACTATGTGCTCTTGTCGAAAATAGGCAAGGGCCTGGTGCAGAATATCCCGCTACCTGAACTGGAAACCATTATCAAAGCTATTTAAACAGATATTACGGACATGATTGTAACCGTACAACCCGGGAGCCTGGAAGGGATCCTCCTGGCCCCCACCTCCAAAAGTTCCATGCAACGGGCATGTGCAGCTGCACTGCTGCGGAAAGGCAATACGCTGATCCGCAACCCGGGGCATTCCAATGACGATAAAGCCGCGCTGGGTGTCATCAGCGCGCTGGGCGCCAGCGTTATTCCCCAGGAAGACGGCAGCCTGCTGGTAAGCAGCGAAGGCGTGCAACCCGTTAGTGATACCGTAAATTGTGGCGAGAGTGGACTCGGCATCCGCATGTTCACCCCCCTGGTGGCCCTGAGCCGGCAGCCCATCACCATTAATGGAGAAGGCAGCCTGGTGACCCGGCCCATGGATTTTTTTGATACCGTACTGCCGCAGCTGGGCGTAAAAGTGCAATCCAGCAATGGCAGGCTGCCCCTGCGGATAGAAGGTCCGCTCCAGCCGGCCAGTATTGAAGTGGATGGCAGCCTCAGCTCCCAGTTCCTGACCGGCCTGCTGATGGCCTATGCCGCCGCCGGCGTCCCGGAAAACGTGGTGCTGACCGTTAAAGAACTCAAGAGCAAACCCTATATAGACCTTACCCTGCAGGTGATGAGCCATTTTGGCTGGCAGGTGCAGCACGAGGACTATGAACGGTTCAGCTTTCCGAAATTACCGGCAGTGAGCCTGGCCTCCGAAGTAAGCCATGAACCCATTGTGTATACTGTGGAGGGTGACTGGAGCGGTGCAGCCTTCCTGCTGGTAGCCGGCGCTATAGCCGGTGATATCATGGTGAAAGGACTGGATGTGTTTTCCACCCAGGCTGATAAAGCCATTCTCCAGGCCCTGATGAGTGCGGATGCTAAACTCTCTATCCATAAGGAGCTGATTGAAGTTGGCCCCGGCCCGCTGAAAGCCTTCCATTTCAACGCCACCGAATGCCCGGACCTGTTCCCGCCGCTGGTAGCGCTGGCCGCTTACTGCGAGGGTACTACGGCCATCCAGGGCGCCAGCCGGCTGACCCATAAGGAAAGCAACCGCGCCCTGACCCTGCAGGAAGAATTCAGGAAGCTGGGCGTACGGGTGGAACTACAGGACGACCTGATGCTGGTGTATGGCGGGGACGGCCTGGTTGGCGCCGACACCCATTCGCACCATGACCACCGCATTGCTATGGCCTGTGCCGTGGCCGGCCTTAAGGCCAAGGGCAATACCCGCATTGAACATGCAGAAGCCATCAACAAATCCTATCCCGATTTTTACAAGCATATCCAACAACTGGGCGCACAGCTCACCATAGAACCATAAGTTATGAACGCATTTGGACGCATCTTCAGGGTTACCATCTTTGGCGAATCGCATGGCGAAAGTGTAGGCGTCAATATTGACGGCTGCCCCGCCGGTCTCCCGCTGGGTCCTGAAGATTTCACCACCGATATTGAACGCCGTAAAGGTGGTCAGCAGAAAGGCACCACACCCCGCAAAGAGGATGATATTCCTTTGTTCAGGACCGGCATTTTTCACAATACCACTACCGGTGCGCCCATCACCATCCTGTTTGATAACAAGAATACCCGCTCCGGCGATTATGAAAAGCAGCGGGATGTACCAAGGCCCGGTCATGCCGACCTGGTAGCCCACCAGAAATTTGGCGGCTTCGAGGATTTCCGTGGCGGCGGCCATTTCAGCGGCCGTCTCACCGTTGGCCTGGTAGCCGCCGGGGTAATTGCCAAAAAGCTGGCGGCCCTCAGCAACGTACAGATCAGCGCTACCATCCTGGAAATAGGCGGGGAAACAGATACGGAGAAAGGCCTGCAGAAAGCCATTGATGCCAAGGACTCTGTAGGCGGCATTGTGGAATGCCGGGTCAGCGGCCTGCCCGCCGGCCTGGGCGAGCCCTTTTTTGATTCCGCTGAATCCCTGCTGAGCCATGCTGTTTTTGCCATTCCTGCCGTCCGGGGCATTGAATTTGGTACCGGCTTTGCCGCCGCCCGCATGTTTGGCACCGAACACAACGATCCCATTGAAGACATGACCGGCAAAACCACTACTAACCATGCCGGTGGCATTGTAGGCGGTATCACCAATGGCAATGAGCTGGTCTTCCGCATCGCCATCAAACCCACTTCTTCCACGCCCAAGGAACAGCAGACCCTGAACTGGAATACAAATGCTATAGAATCCTTCTCGGTAAAAGGCCGTCATGATCTCTGTATTGCCCTGCGGGTACCCGTGGTGCTGGAAGCTGTGACCGCCATTGTCCTGGCCGACCTTTTGCTGTTGGAACAGCATATAAAAAGAGTATTATAACCTATGCCCATTATTTATCATATCACCAGCGCCCCCGACTGGAACGAGCAGAAAGGCTCCGGCCTGTATGCCTCCTCCTCCCTGAAAGAAGAAGGATTTATCCATTGCTCCCAGGAAGGCCAGGTGGCCGGCGTACTGGACCGCTATTTTAAGGACCGCACCGGCCTGGTGAAGCTCAGCATTGATACGGAACGGCTGCGGAGCCAGCTGATCTATGAATGGTCTCCGTCCATTGCCGATACCTTTCCGCATATTTATGGTCCTATCAATACAGATGCTGTTACAGCTGTTGATCCCCTCTAAAAAATAAGTGTATGCACCAGTACCTCATCAATGCCAGTATCCAGATAGTACCGATTGTGCTCGACAAACATCCCTATGAATGGGTGGATGAGGCCATTGCCATCATCCAGGAGTCGGGCATCCGGTATGAAGTTGGCCCTTTTGCCACGGTGCTGGAAGGCAGTTATGAGGAAGTGTTCAAAGTGATCCATGCGGTTAACGGGCACCTGTATGCGAAGGGTTGCGCCGAATGGATCAGCAACCTGCAGATACAGGTACGCAGCGCCGGCCCGGTAACAGGCGACGAGAAAACAGAGAAATTCAAAAATCAGGGTGCACCGTCGCTCTCCTCCGGCGAGTGACCACTATTCTGTCGCCGGAGGTAACCAGCATGTCCCTGGTACCGGATCGTTAGCCCGATGTTATCTGATAATTGTCAGTCGCCGGAGGCGAGCGACAGTAACCGCACCATTTTGCTGGCATTCACTGGAGAGCTGACAGCTTTTTATTGAGTCCTGGCCCTTTTTTTCATAGCTTCGGCAGGACTTTTCTATGCTATGGGCGGAGGGATTGGCAGAGTTGCGGTTTGTTTTGTATTTTTAAGCCCGAACTGGTTAAGGGGTATGGCTGCCAGGTTTTTATGGCGGCGCCCCAGGCTCTCTTTAGCAGGACACTGGTCCAGCCCCGGCTGGCAGTGGTCCGGGTAATTTACCGGTCATTGCAACTGACCGGCTTTGAAATTCATCTCCCTTGAAGATACCATACCCGGATGCAGATCAATCAAGAATTATTCATGAATATGCATAAGAACGCTGGCAGGATAAGCTATTTGTCTTTTTTTGTACTGCTCTTCATTTCCTGTGGCCAGGAGGCCCCTAAAGAAAAGGATATTGTTGAGGAACCGGCTGCTTTTGAAGTGCGGCTGGCAGACAATATCCGGTCGGCCATGGCCTATGTACTGGATAATAAGGGCCGGCTGAATGATACCGTAGTATTGACAGAGAACGAGCTGGTAGGCCGGTTCTACAAGGACCGGGATCACCAGTCGCTCTGGTGCGGCCGGGAGACCTGGTCGCCCGCCGGTGACGCCCTCTTCTCCTTTATTGCCAATTCCCGGGAATACGGGCTTTTTCCATCTGATTATCATTTCCGGGCCCTCAGTGGTATCCGCCAGCAGATAGCCATGGATTCCATTGCCCGGAAAAATGCGGCGCTCTGGTCGCGGGGGGATATCCTGCTGACAGATGCTGCCGTCCTGCTCAGCAAACACCTGAAGCGTGGCCATTTCAGCCAGGATTCCATCAGTCTCAAAATTGATTCTGCCCTGGGCGAAGATTTTTACCTCCAGGTAGTGGGCAAATTGCAGCAGTCGGCCAATCCTGCCCTTACGTTCGGGGAACTGGAGCCCAGACAGGCGGGTTATGATTCCCTGAAAGCCGGTCTCCGGTATTTCCTGGATTCCATAAGGACCTTCCGTCGTTACACCGTACTGCCTTTCCCGGTACAGGACTCTGTTGGTTTTTACAAATTACTGCAGCGCCGCCTTTTTGAGGACGACCTGCTTACTTCTGCTACCGAGCCCCTGGATACGGCCGCCTGGCGCAGTGTCCTGGGCAATTACCAGCAGACCAAAGGGCTCAAAGTGACCGGTAAGATCAATGAAAATACAGTGGCCAGTCTCAACAATACCGACTGGGAGAAATTCAAAAGGGTCTCTATCACCCTGGACCGCTATAAGCTGATGACGGATACGCTTCCGGAGACCTATATCTGGGTCAATATCCCTGCTTATATGCTACAGGTACGCGATGCCGATAGTATAGCGCTGGAGTCAAGGGTGATTGTGGGGCAAAGCAAGACCCGCACGCCTTACATCACTTCCAACGTCACCAATTTCATTACCTACCCGCAGTGGACGGTCCCCTATAGTATCATATTTAAGGAAATGATCCCCAAGATCCGCCAGAATGTGGATTACCTGCGCAAGGAAAACCTGATGGTGGTGGACAGGAATGATAGTATCATTGATCCTTATACGCTGAACTGGGAAAAGCTGGGCAAGAACAATTTTCCCTACCTGCTGAAGCAGCGGCAGGGCGACGATAATTCCCTGGGTGTGCTGAAATTCAATTTCCCCAATACGCATAGCGTGTACCTGCATGACACCAATGCCCGCTGGCTGTTCAGCAGGAGCGGAAGAGCGCTGAGCCATGGTTGTGTGCGGGTAAAGGAATTCATGAAGCTGGCTGATTTCCTGGTGCGGAACGATACCATCCGGTATCACCCGGATACACTGAGGAACTGGATCAAAAGGCAGGAGAAACATACCGTATCCGGATTCACCCGGGTGCCTATCTATATCCGTTATTTCTCATGTGAAGGAAAAAATGGAAAATTGAAAATTTATGAAGATATTTATGGAGAGGATAAGCTGTTGAAAGAAAGATACTTTGCTGATAAGGCTATCCTTTAATCCAAAATCCACTCCATGAAAAATTGGGCTCTCTTTGTAGCGTTCATGATCGGGTTACCTTTGCTGGTATCAGCACAGGCCGGTCAGGACAGCGTTTCCTTTACCAAAAAAAAGAAAGTGGCC
Source organism: Candidatus Pseudobacter hemicellulosilyticus (assembly GCA_029202545.1). Classification (GTDB taxonomy): domain Bacteria; phylum Bacteroidota; class Bacteroidia; order Chitinophagales; family Chitinophagaceae; genus Pseudobacter; species Pseudobacter hemicellulosilyticus. Next base: position 5,940,373 of record CP119311.1, on the reverse strand, counting down.
AGGACCCAGCAGGGCGTGGCCAGTTATTACCACAACAAATTTGAAGGTCGAAAAACAGCCAATGGTGAGATCTTCTCCCAGAAAAAGATGACGGCAGCCTGTAATACGCTGCCACTGAACTGCTGGGTAAAAGTGACCAATATCCGAAATAAGCGGACCGTTATTGTGCGTATTACAGACCGCATGCACCATATGAATTCCCGGTTGATTGACCTGAGCCGGTCTGCGGCGCTGAAGTTGGGCTATACGGGGCATGGGCTGACGCGGGTGAAAGTGGAGTATTTGGGTAAACAGAAGCCGGAGGGGCAGGAGCATGAATAAATAATTTCCGCGTTCAGGCCATACCGTTTACATTTGTTCTATCCCTTAACAAAATAGACGTGCTATGAAGAAGATGTTACTTCCACTTCTCAGCTTTGTTTGCCTGCATTCAATGGTTTTTGGCCAGAACGAGTATACCCAGGAACCAACGTTGGGCGTTCATTTCTTTTACAATGATTTTTATACAGCCCAGCAGATCCGCACTACCTCGCTGAGTGCGGTATTCCGGAATAAGGAATTTGGGAAGATAAAGAACATGTCGCCCGGATTGGCGGTCAACTATATCCAGGGATTGAACAATACTTTTGATTTTACGACTATGCTGGCCGGCAGCTTTGTGGATTATATCCGCAGGGACGGCAGCAAATACGGCAAGGAGCGTTTCCTGCTGGAAGGGGATGTGTCCATCAGGGCCAAGATGTTCCCCAATAAATACGTTGTATCACCTTACCTGCAGGCCGGTGTGGGCGCTTCCATGTACCAGGGTACTTTCGGTGCTTTTATCCCCGCAGGAGTAGGTGTACAGTTCAATTTGTTTGATGCGGCCTACCTGCTGGTCAACTCCCAGTACCGCATACCTGTGAGTGATGCCGTGAACTATCATTTCTTCCATAGCGTGGGCCTGGCCAGCAGTATCGGCAAGCGTAAAACAGCGCCTGTGCTGTTACCGCCGCCGCCATTGCCACAGCCGCCGAAAGATACGGACGGTGATGGCGTGGTGGATAGCCTGGACGCCTGCCCGGATGTGGCCGGTCTGGCCCAGTTCAACGGCTGCCCGGACACAGATGGCGATGGCATCCCCGACAAGGAAGATAAATGTCCCAATGAAAAAGGCGTAGCGCGTTACCAGGGTTGCCCTGTGCCTGATACCGATGGTGATGGCATCAATGATGAAGAAGATAAATGCCCCAATGAGAAAGGTGTGGCCCGCTACCAGGGTTGTCCCATTCCGGACCGTGACAAGGACGGGGTGAATGATGAGGAAGACAAATGTCCTGATCTGCCGGGCACCAGGGAGAACAACGGCTGCCCTGAGATCAAAGCGGAAATAAAGAAACGCATTGATGTAGCCGCCAGCAATATCTTCTTTGCTACGGGCAGTTTCAAGCTGCTGGCTAAATCCAATAAGTCTTTGGATGATGTGGTCAAATTACTGAATGAAGATGCCAACCTCAAACTGGATATTGAAGGACATACCGATAATACCGGTCAGGCGGATAAGAATCAGCTGCTGAGCGAGAGCCGCGCCAAAGCCGTGTATGATTATTTTGTGAAGAAGGGCGTGTCTGCGGAGCGGCTGAGATCAGCCGGTTTTGGCCAGGACCAGCCGGTAGCGGATAATAAGACCGCGGCGGGAAGGGCTAAGAACAGGAGGGTGGAACTGAAGCTGCATTATGATTGATAGCCTGTAGGGCAGGTTGCCACAGGTAAAATGATATAGCTGTTTTACACAGTAATACCGGTTCCCATTTTTGCAAGCCTGGCTTGCAAAAATGGGAACTGTCTTTTAGCAGATTCTGTAGAGAAAATTTATTTAGCAATAAGGTAACCGGGTACTGCCGGCATCAGAGAGGCTATAGCTTACAAAAAAAACTGGCAAACAGTTGCCAGGCGCTATACGGTAATTACTATCGATTTACTGCGCTGTCTGCAGTTGTCGTTTATACAGCTGTATCGTATTCTCATACCCCAGGTAAATGGCGTCACAGACCAGGGCGTGGCCAATGGATACTTCCAGCAGGCCGGGGATATGCTTTGCAAAATAAGCAAGGTTATTGAGGTCCAGGTCGTGCCCGGCGTTGATGCCCATGTTCAGTTCGTTGGCGCGTTTGGCGGCGGTAATATAGGGGGCAATGGCTTTTGCCCTGTCCTGGAGGTAGCGGGTGGCATAGCCTTCGGTATAGAGTTCAATACGGTCGGTGCCGGTTTCAGCGGCGCCGTTCACCATTTCCACTACGGGATCTACAAAGATGGACACGCGGATACCGGCATTTTTAAAAATGGCGATGGTCTCTGTGAGGTAGTCTTTGTGTTTGATGGTATCCCAGCCGTGGTCTGAAGTGAGTTGTCCTTCTGCATCGGGGACAAGCGTCACCTGGTCAGGTTTGGTTTCCAGGACCAGGTCAATGAATTTCTGTTCGCGGCAATTGCCTTCAATATTGAATTCAGTGGTGATGATCTTTTTGATGGAGTGGACATCGCTGTAACGGATATGGCGTTCGTCCGGGCGGGGGTGAACGGTTACGCCCTGTGCCCCGAAGAGCTGCGCGTCAATAGCTGCTTTTGTTACGTCCGGATTGTTACCGCCGCGGCTGTTACGCAGGGTGGCGAATTTGTTGATATTTACGCTTAAGCTGGTCATGCGCAAAATTATCTAAAATGTGGGACATTGGCCATTTGCGGTTGGAGATGCTGGCTGGCCGTTGTTGCAGGAAGGGGAGGTTTGTAAATCTTGCCTGGGGAAAGTTGGAATGGTCTTAAAAGAAATAGGAGGTTGCTAAAGCAACCTCCGCTGTCTGGTTGGGAATTAACGCGCTCTGTTACTCCTCTTTTGTTACGTTCGTACTATATAAGATGGTGCCTTCAACAGCTGTTACATCCAATTTGTAAGAGCCAATGGGCAAATTCTTGGTATCAGAGATGCTGGTGATGTTGGTGCCCCGGATGAGGTACCAGCTGAACATTTTCAGGATGCGTCCCTGCTCACTGATGAGCCGGACGATGGTGTGCTTACTCTGTGCACAGACTACTTCGAGTGTAAACGAAGAAGAGAATGGAGTAGGACGGACCAATACTTCTGTTATCATACTTTTGCTATTTTAGCGGGTCCGGGTTCCACTTGGCCAGTCCTTCCATCCTCATTCTTCATTCACGTTTGACTATCCATGAAAAACCACCCTGTAAATCTGTTCAGAATATTTTTAAGCTGTGATGTTATTGCTTGTTTGGTACAGTATATACGAAAGCAGTGCCAAACTTGTAAAATATTGATTACCATCATATTGCTTTGTGCCAAAGCTTGAGTTCTGTCCCAAATCCGGAATAAAGTTGGGAATTGGGAATGGAAATGATGGTGATCTTATCGAGATCTGGCCCTTTGGGGCGTCTTTTTGTAAAAGAGCTGCTGCAAACTGCCGCAATGCCTGTTGGTGTTTGAAGGCAATAAAATACCGGGCGTCTTCTTGTAAAAGAACAAGGCCGCCCTCTCAGGCGGCCTTGCACCCATTCGGGTACGGATGTACTAATCATTAACCATTAACCCATGAAATCATATACTTGCTGCTATCAGAGGCCTTAACCTAACCTTATCCTCTTTACAATTATAAACCGATAAGGTATATACGAACGGCGTGCCAATGCGGCCAGTTGCTGAAAACCAATTGGTTGCACTGGCACGCTGGCATCATTTATTCCTGTTCCGGGAATGGGATGGGAAATGCTATAACGGTTTTGCCTGATTGAAAGTAATGCGTAGCGTTTACAGATACCCGAAAATGGTTAGGAGTTACTGTTCTGTGGCTCGGTATGGGTATCAGGGGCTGCTTCGTTTTTTAAAACACTACAGTTCTCTCGTTTCTTTTAAAAATTGATAGATATTCCTGGAATATAAACAGCCTGTTCCTTTTAAATCCTGTAGCTTCTTTCAAAATACCCACTTTTACAAATGCATCGATCAGTTTGTAGGTTGTAACCTGAGAAATGTCTAATTTCTCACTTACAGCTTGTGCTGTAACAATAGGTTGTGTATATAAGTAGTCAAGCATCTTTTTTCCATTGATTGCTTTCCTACCAAGCCCTATAATTCTATTTCCTTCGCAATCCTGCCTTAGTCTCATGATATTTTGCAGGCTTTGCGCTGCGACTTCACAGGTTTGGTTAACAGCTTCCAGAAAGAACCTGATCCATTGAGTCAGGTCGTTGTTTCGCCTTACGGCCATAAGATTATCATAGTACAGCCCTTTATGCTGTTCGAAAAATTCAGACAGATAAAGTATCGGCTTGTCTATTATATTATTACTGATCAAATATAATGTGATGAGCAATCGTCCTATCCTGCCATTTCCATCCAGGAATGGGTGTATGGTCTCAAATTGATAATGGATCAAAGCAATACGGATTAAATGTGGTACCGTAGCCTGATCGTTATGAAGGAATTTTTCCAGGTCTCCCATCAATCTGCTGACTTCATGATGCGGTGGCGGCACAAAAACTGCATCGTTGATACTGGCGCCACCTATCCAATTTTGTGAACTGCGGAATTCTCCGGGTAATTTATGTTCTCCCCGAACGTCATCCAGGAGGATTTTATGGGTCTCTTTTAGCAATCTTGAAGATAAGGGCAAAGTATTTAACCTGTCGATGGCATAATTCAAAGCCTTTATATAGTTATTAACTTCCTGCCAATCGTTTCTTTTTTCCGGGTCTACATCCTGTTGTTTCATCAAGGCCTCTTCGAGGTTAGTTTGTGTTCCTTCTATTCTACTACTTTCCGTTGCTTCCTTAATGACATGCATCTGTATAAATAGATCTATGTCCGGAACAAATTGGGAAAAGCTGTTCAATTTCCCCAATTGCAAAGTTGCCTGTTCCAGTAAGATGTTTATTGTCGGGTCCAACCAAGTATATGTCTGGTTTATTTCATTAGGAATGAAGCCCTTATATCCGGTTTCTTGCTTGATAAAGTTTCCTGCTTTAAACTCCTCAATCACCATGTTTCCTTAATTAAAGATTTTTAAATTTAACTTTAGTACTTTAAAGTTAAGTATAGTTATCTGTATTTAAGTATTCGGTAAATAAAGTTAATTAAGTGCTTAAAACCTGGCAACCAGCTTTACATTCAGCAATCTTGGCGTCAGCCGGTTGGGCATGGCAAAGACCGTGTTGGAAAAATCCTTGATGAGCAGATAGGAAATGGTATTGTCGCGATCAATCAGGTTGAAGACCTCCAGCGTGGCCCAGATATTCTCAAAGTTCCGGAAGGGGTTATGACTGCGGCGGTTGCTCTTATCGGAATCCAGCAGCAGCGCACTGAAACCAATATCAATGCGGATATAGGGATCAATATGCAGGGCGTTGCGGTACTTGACGCTGTTGGGAATATTATAGGGCAGGTTACTGCCATAGAGCAGGTTGAGGTAGACCTTGAAATTTTTATTGGTGGAGAGATAGTCCTGGAGGAACAGGCCCAGGGTCACCAGCCTGTCGGTGGGACGGCGCAGCCAGCCACCCTGCTGCAGGCTGCTGTCTACCGGCTGGTTGTTCTCATCCAGCGTATAGTTGTAATAGGTATCATTATCCAGGTTTTCACGGGTGCGCATGAAACCCAGGCTGAGCCAGCTTTCTGCATCTTTCACCAGCTCGCCGAAGAGGCGCATCTCCAGTCCCGTGGCATAGGCCCTGGCCTGGTTCTCCCCAAAATACCTTAACCGGACATTGTCCACATCATAGGGCACCACATCCCACATCCTTTTGTAATAGGCTTCGGCAGTGAAGCGGAAAGGCCGGCTGCCCGACTGGAAACTATAATCCAGTCCACCCGCCACCTGCCAGCTTTTCTGCGCCTTCAGGTCTTCATTGATGGTGCCATCATAGCGGCGCAGCTCCCGGTAGAAAGGAGGTTGCTGGTACAGACCTACAGCACCGCGGAACACCACATCCCTTTCCCAGTGACCGGGCCGCCAGGAAAAACCGATACGTGGCGACAGCAGGAACTCCTTGTTGAGTGTATTGTAATTATACCGCAGGCCGGCCTGCAGGGTGAAATCGGCCGAATCATGCAGCAGGATATTGTCCTGCACATAACCGGAGAAGCGCGTGATGTCCAGGTTGGCAGTGGAGCGGATCACTTTATTCAGCTGCAGGAGATCAGGCGTATAGGGCACGCTGTAGCCAGCGGAATCCTGGTATTCCCATTCGCTGAGCTTGTCGCTGATGGTCTGCTGTTCAATGCTCTGGCCCCATTGGATAAAATGCCGGCCCTTGTCCAGGCTGCCTTTGTGAGAAGCATTCCAGACGCCGATATTAAGTTTATTACGGGCAAAATTATGGAAGACGCCGGCGCCGAGCGGGTTGGTAATGGCCCCGAAATCGGGCTGGCTTTTATCAAAGGAGCGGTCGCCAAAGAGGTAGGCCCCCATGATATCGATGGACTCTTTTTCGTCGTTCTCAAACCGGCTGACCATCCACTTCAGGCGCAGGTTGCTGCGTGGCTGCTGGATAAAGGCCAGGCCGATCATATTGGTCCGGTAGCGGTCCTCTTCCCGGCCTTCAAAATATATATCGAGGCCCAGGTTGGCGCTGAGGAAGGGGGAGAATACGGAAGAGGTAAGCTGGCTGTATTCGGGCGTCAGTGTGAATTTGGTCTGGGAGATATTGCCCAGCAGTTCCAGCGCATGTTTTGGGCTGAGCTGCCAGGTAAGCTGTGCCTGGAGATCGGTGGAAGAAGGAACATAGTTGCCTTTTGTTTCCTGGCTGCCCAGCAGGTTGCGGTTGCTGCGGTTGCGCAGGCCGATAAGGTACGTGAACTTATTATCATTGCTGACGCCTTCCAGGTGCAGGCCCTGTTCCAGCAGGCTGACATAGGCCGAGCCGCCGAACTGCTTTGGCTTTTTATACTGGATATCCAGGACAGAAGAGAGCTTGTCGCCATATTTTGCCTGGAAGCCGCCATTGTAGAAGCTGACATTGCGGGCCAGTTCGGGATTGATAAAACTGAGGCCTTCCTGCTGGCCGCTGCGCACCAGGTAAGGGCGGAAGATCTCGAAATCGTTTACATAGATCAGGTTCTCGTCGTAGTTACCCCCGCGGACGGAATAGGAGGAGGTCAGCTCGTTGTTGGAGCCTACAAATACCTTGATAAGACTTTCTATGCCGCCGGTAGGTGAGGGGATATTGATGGCGTGTTTGGGGTTGAGGGTGATGAGGCCGGCCTCGCGGCGCTGGCGCTGGTCAGTGACCACCACGGTGTCCAGCTGGCGGCTGCCTCTTTCCAGTCGGATAACGGTGTAGTCTTCTTCGCCTTCGTTGAGCAGGAAATTGCGCTGTTCGGTGCGGTAGCCGGTAAAACTGAAGACCAGGGCAAAGGCTTTGTCGGCCGGTACCTGCAGGCGGAAGGTCCCGGAATCGGTAGTGGCTACGCCGGAGCGGCGGCCAAGCACCAGGACGGAGACATTGGGCAGCGGTCTTTCGTTTTCATCCACCACTTTACCAGCAATAAAAGCCGGTCTTTTCTGGGCAACAACAATACAGGGTACACATAGAATGGACGCAATCAATAAGACGAGTACTGGTCTCAATGGCTGATTATTTGTTCGCTGCCGAAATTAATAGTTCTTGGCCAGATTTGCCAGTTTTAATGGCGGGCATTCAGGATACTCGTATCCTGGTGTTCAGCAGCTCTATCCTGAAATTGACCCTGGCGTTCAGAGCGTCAAACACTTTGAGGATGGTGTCCAGGCGGGCATTGGTAAAATTGTTCTCCAGTCTGGAGATCTGTGCCTTCTGTACGCCTACTAACTGGCCCAGTTCTTCCTGTGTAAGGTTTCTTTCCATCCTGGCCTGTTTGATGGCCTGTCCCATCATTTCCAGCTTCAGCTCGTATTCAAAAGCGTCCCTTTTTGGAGTACCCTGCTTCCCAACGTACTGTTCAGTCAGCGTTTCGAGTGAGTAGGTTTTGAGTGTCGTTTTCTTTTTCATGACTCAGTTATTGTTGAAGTACTGTGACCGGAGTGCAATAGCCTTCTTCAGGTCTTTTTCCGGTGTTCTGCGTGATGTTTTATGAATGCCATGGGTACAGACCACGAGGGCATGCGGCTTGTGGCGTTTGTCCCAAAAAGCAAAGATCCTGTAGCATTGCCTGTTGAAAAGGGTCCTGAACTCCCAGATCTCCATTGTTAGTTTTTTGAATAGCTCCGCATCATTCAATAGCTGTGCTTTCCGAATGTTGAAAAGGATCTTTGTTCTTGTGCTGCTGGCCAGTTTGTCCAAAAAAAGCTTGGCGTCTTCCAGGAAGACCACATCAAATCTTTCATTCATATTGGTTTTAGACAAAATTAAAAGTTTCCTTTTTAGGAAACAATAAAATCATGCAAAAAAATTTTTACAGCCGGGAGTATTGTGTTTAAAAATGGTATGGAAGCTGTACCCCTTCCTGCTATTTCAGCTGCTTAAACGCCGCAATAGTGGCTTTGGGATCTGGGGAGCCGAAGACGCTGCTGCCCGCTACAAGGGCGTCTGCGCCGGCCTGGAGGACGCTGGCGCCATTGTCCAGGGTGACGCCGCCATCAATTTCGATGAGGGTGGAGAGTCCTTTTTCACTGATCATTTTGCGGAGCTGGCGGATCTTTTCCAGGGTATGGGGAATGAAATGCTGTCCGCCAAAGCCGGGGTTCACGCTCATGATCAGCACTACATCAATATCGTGAAGGACGTCCTGCAAGGAGGAAACCGGGGTATGCGGATTGAGGGCCACACCGGTCTGCATGCCCAGTGAGCGGATCTGCTGCAGGTTGCGGTGCAGGTGTGTACAGGCCTCGATATGTACAGTGAGGATATCAGCGCCGGCTTTTTTGAAAGCCTCGGCATATTTCTCCGGCTCCTGGATCATGAGATGCACATCGCAGACCTTTTTGGTGGCCTTGCGGATCTGCTCTATCACGGGCAGGCCGTAGCTGATATTGGGAACAAAACGCCCATCCATGACATCCAGGTGGAACCAGTCTGCTTCGCTTTCATTCAGCATGGTGCATTCATCCTGTAAGCGCAGGAAATTGGCGGCGAGCAGAGAGGGGGCGATGATGGGCATGCGTTCAAATATTTAATGAAGGTGTCAACGGCCTACGGGCAGCAATAAAAACGCTGCCATAGCGGAACGAGGGCGAATATACTTAATTACTCAGTTTTTTGATCCGTTGGGCGGCTTCCACAAATTCTTTGTCGAGGGCCAGCGCCTTTTTGTAATTCTCAATCGCCAGGGCATTATTGCCTTTGGCTTCCTGGCAGCGCCCTATCCAGAACCAGGCGTCAGGGCTGGTTTTGGCAACGGTGGTGGTGAAGGTGAATACTTCCAGGGCTTTGTCGAATAGCTGCTGTTCATAGTACACGATACCTTTTTCCAGGTAGGCGTCGGTGAAGGTCCAGTCGCGCTTGATGGCTTCATCAAACTGTTCCAGGGCCAGGGCGTACTGGTGCGTATCCGAATAATAAGTGCCTTTGATAAAATAGGGCTCCGGCTGGGTATTGCTGCTGTCTTTGGCTATCAGGTGATCACAGAAACCAACAGTCCTGGGATCTTTGGTGGAGGCATACATATTGGCCAGGGTGAAGCCGTTGTAATTGATTTGTTGGAGGCGATAGCTTTTTTCCAGGGCGGCAATGGCGCCGGCCGTATCACCGAGGCGGACCAGCAGGCCGCCTTTTTCCATCCAGGTCTCAAAATTCAGAGAGTCCCTTTGCAGGAGCAGGTCAAACTGCTGCAGGGCTTCCACGGCATTGCCGGTTTGCGCATATACTTCACTGAGCCGGCGGTTGAATTCGGTATTCTGCGGCCAGCGGCGGCTGCCCTCTTTGAGCAGCTCAACGGCGCGGGCCGGTTTGTTGACCAGCATCAGGTTGGAGACTAAGAGCAGCGCTGTAGGCTCCGCGGGAGCCAGCTCCCAGGCTTTCTGGTAATCTTCGGTGGCCAGCTCGTGCCGGTTGGATTGTGACAACAACAGGGCCCGTTCCAGGTACAGGGAATCATTGTCCGGGAATTGGGCAATGCTGTCGGTCAGCCCTTTGAACCTGGCTTCCTGTAATACAGGTCTTGGATCATCGTCTGCGGAATTGCAGGCTACCAGCAGGGCCAGGCCCAGGGGTATTGCTTTTAAACAGTTCAGCAAAGGCATCCTTCTTTTCATCATGTTTTAATTTGCTCAGCGGGCTTTGTCCCACAAATTGACGAACTAAGTTGGTCAACCAGGCATTTTTTCACTCCAAAAGAATTGTTAACATTGCCTGCTTCCTTTACCCAGACCAGCAAAGCCCGTTTGCGCTGCAAAGTAACGGCCTTATTGACAATTAATTGACAAAAAAAGCAGTGGATCGGGTTAGCTTTGCTGCTGCCTTTCTTCATCATTAAACCAGTTACATGAAACCGATCCTGTATTGTATAGGTCTGTGCGGAGCGGTTCTGCTCTGTACTACCGCCTTCCGCAACCATCCGCTGCCGGCTTCTCCGACCGCCACACAGCAAGACACCCTGCATTATCCCGAAGAAAAACATTTCCGCAATATCCGCCAGCTGACCTTTGGCGGGGACAATGCCGAAGCTTATTTCAGTTATGACGGGCAGTGGCTGATCTTCCAGCGCACCAGCGCCAAAGATGGTATTCCCTGCGACCAGATGTATATCGGTAAGATACCAAAAGCTGGTGAGCCTTTTGACTATAAACTGGTCAGCACCGGTAAAGGCCGCACCACCTGCGGTTTTTTTACCAGGGACAATAAACATGTCATCTATGCCTCTACTCACCTGGGTGGAGATAGCTGTCCGCCCATTCCCGACCGCTCTAAATACGGCAACAAATACATCTGGCCGCTCTACAGCAGTTATGATATTTTCATGGCCGACCTGGACGGAAAAATTGTGAAGCAGCTCACAAAGTCCAAAGGGTATGATGCCGAGGCAACCTCATCGCCTGATGGTAAAAAGATGATCTATACCAGTACAAAGGACGGCGATCTGGAACTCTATATCATGGACCTGGCCAGTGGAAAAGAAAAAAGGATCACGCATACCCTGGGGTATGACGGCGGCGCCTGGTTCAGCCCCGATGGTAAAAAGATCATCTGGCGGGCTTCCCGGCCAGCCACACCGGAAGCGGTGGCGGAGTACAAAAGCCTGCTGGCGGAAAACCTGGTGGCGCCCACCAGTATGGAAATATGGGTAGCCAATGCAGATGGCTCCAATGCCCGGCAGATCACGCATTTTGGGCAGGCCAACTGGGCGCCGGCCTTTATGCCGGACAGCAGGCGCATCATTTTTGCCTCCAACCATGAATACAAACGTGGCTTCCCTTTCAACCTCTACACTATTGCGGAAGATGGCAGCCAGCTGCAGAAAGTCAGTCGCGATAAAGGCTTTGACGCCTTTCCCATGTTCAGCCTGGATGGGAAACAATTGGTGTTTGCCAGCAACCGCAACAATGGTGGCACCAGGGATACCAATATCTTCCTGGCCGATTGGGTGGAGTAGAATAATGTTGTAATTTCACGCCTTCAATTAGCCAAACTTACCACATTATGTACACAGGACTTTTGCATTTGCACAATCTGATGCGTTGGGTTATTCTTATTCTGCTGGTCGTTGCCGTATTCAGGCATCTTACTGCCATGAATGCCAAGAGGCCTGTTAATGCAGGCGACAAAAAGATCGACCTGTTCCTGATGATCGCAGCGCATACTACCTTACTCATCGGTATTTACCAGTGGATCGCTGGTCCCTGGGGTCTGAAAAATATTATGAACATCGGCATGGGTGAAGTGATGAAGAACAGCGCCTTCCGTTTCTGGGCTGTAGAGCACCTGGTGGGTATGCTGATTGCCATTGTGCTGATCACTGTTGGCCGTGGCGCCGTAAAGCGGGCTACTTCCGCTGCTGCACATAAAAAAGCTTTCTGGTGTTTCCTGATAGCGCTGGTGGTTGTATTAGCCTCCGTTCCCTGGCCTTTCCGTGAAGCTATTGCCAGGCCGCTGTTCCCCGGCATGCACTAATCAAGCATAGAATTTTTGCGAAAGCTGTTCGCTGGTCTGCCCGACTGGTGAGCAGCTTTTTCGTTTTTACCGGATAAGTGTCATGGTCCCTTTCTGGAAATAGGGCGCCCCTGTATAGTCCACAGCCTGGATCATCCATACATAGGAGCCTGCTTCCTGTGGCTTGCCGCCTACGGCGCCATCCCATCCGGGCTGGCTGTCAGCTGCACTGTACACCAGCTGTCCCCAGCGGTTGAAGATCCTGAAGAAATGAATGCGCTGCATGCCGGCGGCTACAAAGCGGAACCGGTCGTTCCGGCCATCACCATTTGGCGTAAAGGCGTTGGGCACAAAAACGGAGGGCCTGGTATTGAACACGCGCACCAGCAGGTAGGTAGAGTCCACGCAGCCGGCCTCGTCCCATACCCATACTTTGTATTGGATGCCCGGGGAGGATTGCTGGTAGCGGGCAATGGGATTGGCAATATTGGTAGCGGAGAGTCCGGTGGCGGGCCACCATTGGTAGGAGGTGCCACCGCTGGCCTGCAATTGCAGGGGCTGGCCAATGATGGCCGTGGTATCCCTGCCGGCAAAGGGGAAGATCTTTGGTAATACGGTGACCAGGATGGTATCCCGGCCAGGCTTCGGGCATCCTTTAATGTCATAGGCTTCCAGGATATAGGCGGTGGTGGAAGCTGGTCGGGCAATGGGCTGTAGGCTGCGGGTATTGCTCAGGCTGCCGGCCGGCAGCCAGCGGACACTGCTGCCATCGGTCTGCGCCCTGAGCTGGGTGCTGGCGGCATAACAGATGGTCTGGTCGGGCCCGGCATCGGCAATGGGATAGGGAACCGTGCTGACGGTTACTGAGCCTGAGCTGGAGCAACCGCCTATCACGGCTGTTACCTGGTAGCGGGTTTCAGCAGCCGTTACGGCCAGGGGCATCGGGGCCTGCGGGTCCAGCAGCTGGGCCGCCGGCGTCCAGGAGTATTGCAGGCCGTCGGATTGCAGTCGCAGCCGGATAGTATCCGCCTGGCAGATACTGGTGTCCGGCATCAGCTGCAGGCTCACATGGTCCACTACCCGCACCTGGACAGAATCGGTATTGCGACAGCCATTGTCTTCCAGTTCTACGTAGTATTTAGTTGTGCTGACAGGGCTGACCAGCGGTGTAGCGGTTTGTGCATCCAGCATATCCTCATCGGGGCTCCACTGGTACTGACCGGCGCCGCCGGCCCTTAGCTGCAGTTGATCGCTCAGGCAGATCAGGGTATCCCGGAATGCCAGCAGGATAGGAGGTTTGTCTACTATCTGTATGGTTTGTGCGGTAGTGTCTATACAGCCATTACTGTTATGGGCGATGAGTTGAACTCTTTTCAGGCCAAGGCCCGGATAGGTATAACTGGGATTGGTAGCCGAAGAAAAATCGTCAAGGGCAGCCGGCTCTCCGAAATCCCATTGGGAGGCGGATAAAGCGCCCCAGATTGTGCTGGTAGTATTGGTGAACAGGGTGGGTTTGCTGATACAGATGCCGGTAAAGCTGAAGGCGGGATGAAAGCCGGGATACACATAGGCCGGGGCTTTGCTGGAATCAGCACAGTCGTCCCCGCGGTTGATGACCAGTTTCACCTGGTACAGGCCGGTATCCGGGAAAGTAAAGCTGGCGCTGGCCTGGGCAGAAGAAAACAGCACCTGTCCCTGCCGGTTGCTGAGTTCCCAGTGCTGGGTGCGGATCAGGGGGCTGTTGGATTGATTGGCCAGCTCTATGGTCATGCTGTTACGGCATAACATATACGCATCCGGGAGGGAAGCGGACGCAATAGAGCAGGCGGTGATCTTGATCTGCAGGTCTTTTCGCTGGGTGGCAATCACCACATTGTTGCGGATCTCCTGCACGCTGACGGTCACTACATAAATACCATTGCCCGGCGCTATGCCGGTAATCAGGCCGGTATTGGGATCAATGCGGATGGTGCTGCCCAGCGGAGAGCTGCCGTTGAATGGATGGCCATAGGGGACAGACTGGTAGGGCGGGGGACCGGGTGAGCCGGTGCCGCCATTGCCCAGGTTGCCGCTGGATTGCCAGGCGTCGGAGAAAGAATAACGGAGCTGATCGCCATCAGGGTCGGTGGCGGCAAAGCTGTAGAGCAGGGTGTTGTTGGCGCAGACCACTACCAGATCACTCCCCGTGAACTTTGCACTATTATTGGCTGGCGCGCCGGCCAGCTGCGCCGTACCGGGTATCTCACCGGTATAGGTGGCGCCTATATTACTGTATTCGCTGATCAGGTTGCTGATGCCATTGATGCGGTAATTGACCATACAGGTCAGCAGGTAACCTTCGGCCGAAGCGGGCAGGGTGATAGTAAAATTGTAATATCCTACACGGTAGCAGACAGGCGGCGGATCGGTGATGCAGGGACCGGTATTGGTCAGGTTCAGCAGCTCGGTGGAGGTAAGGGAGACAGGCATTTCGGTGAACCTTGTATGTGATTGCCGGTTGAAAACGCCGATGGTGGCAGGATTGTTGAACTGCCGCTGGCTGTAACAGTCCATGAATAATTTGAACGTGATATTGTAGCGGTACTGGCCATTGCTGCTGCTGAGCAGGGTATAGAACATCTCGCCGCCGGTAATATGATCGGCGTGAGCATAAAAGCACTCCATGAGTAATAACAATAGCAGACATGTTATCCTCACAGACCTTTTACCAGGGGTCGGTGTGACGATGACAGCAATGACTGTTTGATTGGATAGTTATTGGATGGCCCGCAGGGGGGAGCCGGGGGCACGGGCATATCTTAATTTACGATTTTTTGCGCAAAAGGTTGGTAGGACGCGCAGGATTTTTTCTGGCAGCGACCGGGCTGGCCAACTGCTGCGGTCATTCCCGGAAATGCAGCATAGGCATGGCTGAACAGCAGGGCTTCCAGACTTTAGAAAAGCGTCCGGGCAGACAGGCTTTGTTGACGGGGCAGGCCTTACCGTTTTCCCAGTTCAATCACTTCGCAATCCTTCATTTGCTTTCCGTCAATCACAAAACGGATCAGGGTCCGGACCTTGTGCCAGCCTTCCCGGCCGGCGGCGCCAGGATTCATGTGCAGGCACTGCAACCCAGGATCAAAGATGACCTTGAGGATATGGGAGTGACCGGCAATGAACAGCTGGGGCGGGTGGGCCGTCAGCTCTTTTTTGACAGCCGGATTGTAGCGGGGTGGATAGCCGCCGATATGGATCATACAGACCTCCACTTCTTCGCAGGTCCAGCGCAGTTTTTCCGGGAAGCGGCTTCTGATATCAGCGCCATCAATATTGCCGTACACGCCTTTCAGGGGTTTGAAGGCGGCCAGCTGGTCAGCTATGGCGGCGGTGCCAAAATCGCCCGCATGCCAGATCTCATCACATTTGTCAAAATGTGTAAAAACGGCGGGGTCCAGGTAATGATGGGTGTCCGAGATCAGTCCGATGCGGGTCATAGGCTAATAGTTGGCCGCAAAAATCGGGATTAAATACAAAAAACGGTATCTTTAATACAACGATTGATACACATGCCTTTCTTCAGAAATTTTACCTACTGGATTGATAAACGCCGCTGGAAATACTATTTCCTGATGGTGGCCCTTGAGTCAGACGGCCTGTAGCCCTTCTTCCCATACCTTCTTTATTAGCTGATTTATGGCCTTCCTTTAAAAGGATAAGCCGAACATTATCATCTTTAAAACCATTGAGCCATGGCGCACTATTATACCCTGGGGCAGATCCCCCAAAAACGGCATACCCAGTTCCGCAAACCGGATGGCGCGCTGTATTCTGAACAGCTGTTCTCGACCGAAGGTTTTTCCAACGATTATTCCCTGCTCTACCATATCCATCCGCCAACACAGATCATCCGCACGGATGAGCCGGTGAATGTAATGCCCACCGTAGCGGAAGAAAAAATGCTGAAGCACCGCAGCTTTGAAGGTTTCCAGATCAAACCGGCCAGCGATTACCTGGAAAGCCGCATACCCGTTCTGGTCAATAACGATCTGCATATTGTACTGGCGGCGCCCACTGGCAGTATGACAAATTATTTTTTCAAAAATGCGGATGCCGATGAAATGATCTTTGTGCATGAAGGAGAAGGTGTGCTGCGCACGATGTATGGCGAGCTGCCTTTCGGTTACGGCGATTACCTGGTGATCCCCCGCGGCACTATTTACCAGATCGAATTCCGGAATACCAATAACCGCCTGTTCATTGTAGAATCATTCAGTCCTATCCGCTATCCCAAGCGGTATATGAGTAAGTATGGGCAGCTGCTGGAGCATTCTCCCTATTGCGAGCGGGATATCCGAGGGCCGCAGAACCTGCCCAGTTTTGATGAGAAAGGCGATTTCCTGATCAAGACCAAAAAGAAGGGCGTGCTGTACGGATTGCATTATGCGCATCATCCTTTTGACGTGATCGGCTGGGATGGCTACTGTTATCCTTTTGCGTTCAGCATCCATGATTTTGAGCCCATTACCGGTCGCGTACACCAGCCGCCACCGGTACACCAGACCTTTGAAGCGCATAATTTTGTGGTCTGCTCTTTCTGCCCGCGGCTGTTTGATTACCATCCGCAGGCCATTCCTGCGCCCTATAACCACAGCAATATTGACAGTGATGAAGTGCTGTACTATGTGGATGGCGATTTCATGAGCCGCAAGCATGTGACAAGAGGCATGATCACCCTGCATCCTGCGGGCATCCCCCATGGACCACACCCGGGAGCGGTGGAGAAAAGCATCGGCGCTAAAGAGACCAAAGAGCTGGCGGTGATGGTGGATACTTTCCACCCGTTGCAGCTGACGAAGGAGGCGCTGGAGATTGAGAATGAAAATTATACCATGAGCTGGGCAGAGTAACGGGGCGTCTTCTCACCCGCCGCCGGCGGGTGAGAAGGCGCTGCCCCAGCCTCGGGTATT
The DNA here is from genome assembly GCA_029202545.1 of Candidatus Pseudobacter hemicellulosilyticus. Taxonomy (GTDB): domain Bacteria; phylum Bacteroidota; class Bacteroidia; order Chitinophagales; family Chitinophagaceae; genus Pseudobacter; species Pseudobacter hemicellulosilyticus. Next base: position 5,923,376 of record CP119311.1, on the reverse strand, counting down.
CAAAAAGATTTGGCCGCCCGGGATTCCCTTTTTACCTTTGGTTTAACTATTTGGTTAAACTATATGGTTGAGGCGAAGACAGACGATAGTACAGAGCAGAAGATCTTAGAAGCAGCGAGGCTGGTATTCCTGGAGCAGGGTATGGCAGGGGCAAGGATGCAGGATATTGCGGACAGGGCCGGCATCAACAAAGCGTTGCTGCATTATTATTTCCGCAGCAAGGAAAAGCTGTTTGAAGTGATCTTCCTGGAAGCGGCCACGCGGTTCATGCCCCGGGTGAGTATACTGTTTGAAGCCGATATGCCCGTGTTTGATAAGCTGCATGCTTTTACAGACGCTTATATCAGCATGCTGATGGAAAACCCTTTCCTGCCGGCTTTTATGATCGGCGAAATGCAGAAGCAGGATCCCACTGTTTTCCTGGAAAGGATCTGGGGCGGTAAAAGACCGGCCGTGCAGATCTTCGCCAAACAGGTAGAGCGGGAAATAGCCGCAGGAATTATTAAACCGATACAGCCTGCTCAACTGGTGATCAACCTGATGGCGCTCTGCATCTTTCCTTTTGCCGCCAGGCCCATGGCCAAACTGGTCTGGGATATCAACGACCAGCAATTCTTTGCCCTCATGAATGAGCGAAAAACTTCCGTAGCCGATTTTATCATCGATTCTATACGCAAATAAATTTTTTTATGCAGCATTTGACTAAATGGTTAAATAAGTTGGTTAAATGGAGGCTGGTGCTGGCGCTTTTTGTGGCCAGTCCCGCCCTGGCGCAGGAGCCCTCTTCGCTCAGCCTGGAACAGGCCTGGCAGCTGGCGCAGCAGCATTATCCCATGATCTGCCAGAAAGACCTGGTGCGCCGCACGGCTGATCTCAGCATCAGCAATATCAGCAAGGGCTACCTGCCGCAGCTGGCTATTGCAGGACAGGCCACGTACCAATCGGAAGTCACCAGCGTGCCGGTCAAAATTCCCGGTATCAATATTGATGAACCGGCCAAGGACCAGTACAAGCTCACTGCTGAGGTTTCACAGCTGCTCTATGATGGCGGTAATTCAGCCGCCCAGAAGAATGTACAGCGGGTGAGCGCCCTGGTGAGCGACCAGCAGGCGGAAGTAGAACTCTACAAGATCAAGGACCGCATCAACCAACTCTACCTGGGCATATTGCTGATTGATGAGCAGCTGAAACAAACTGCCCTCATCAAAGCTGATCTGGAACTGGGTGTGCGTCGCGTAACAGCGCAGGTGCAGCATGGTACCGTACTCCGCAGCAACCAGCTGGTGCTGGAAGCTGAGCTGCTGAAAACAGACCAGCGCAGTATTGAACTGGCGGCCAATCGCAGGGGCCTGCTGGAAGTACTGGGTCTGTTCATCAACCGCAGCCTGGAAGATTCTGTACAGCTCTCATTGCCCACAGCAGTAGCGGCTATTCCGGAAGCTATTAACCGGCCCGAGCTGCAGCTGTTCCGCTACCAGGACAGTCTCTACCAGGTGCAGGAGCAACTGGTGAATGCAAAGAACCGGCCGCGCACCAGCGTATTTTTCCAGGGTGGCTATGGAAGGCCCGGCCTCAATATGCTGAGTAATCAGTTCGACTGGTACTACCTCACCGGCCTGCGGCTGAACTGGTCGCTCGGCGGACTCTATACTGCTAAAAAAGAAAAGCAGCTGCTGGATGTCAACCAGCGGATGGTGGCCGTGCAGAAAGATGTGTTCCTGCTCAACACGGAATCCCAGCTGCGGCAGCAACGCTCCGATTGGGACAAGCTGGAGCAGCTGATCCGTACCGATGAGCAGATCATTGACCTGCGCACCCGCGTGAAGCAGGCCGCCAATGCCCAGCTGGAAAATGGCGTTATCACAGCTAATGATTATCTCCGCGAAGTGAATGCGGAAGACCAGGCCCGGCTGCTGCTCATCACCCATAAACTGCAGCTGTTGCAGGCCCAACTCAATTACCAATCCATTTCCGGCAACCAATAAAAACTACCGACAATGAAAAGAATACTGGTCCCTGTCTGCCTCCTGTTCACCGTGCTGCTGACGGCCTGCGGGGGCAATAAAAAAACTTTTGACGCCACCGGCAGTTTTGAGGTGGATGAAGTGATCGTATCTGCCGAACTGGCCGGAAAGCTGCTTGCCTTCAGCATTGAAGAAGGCGATTCCATTCCCAAAGACAAAGTGATTGGACTGATAGATGCCGAGAACCTGCAATTGCAGAAAGAGCAGGTACGCGCCAGCATTGAAGCGCTCGGGGAAAGAACGGCTGATCTTTCGCCCCAGATAAAATTGCTGCAGGACCAGCTGGTAGTGCAGCAGTCGCAGCTGGACAACCTGCTCCATGAAAGAAAGCGGATCGAGAACCTGCTGAAAAGCGATGCCGCTACCGGCAAGCAGCTGGACGATATGGATGCACAGATCGATGTGGTGAAAAAGCAGATGGTTGTCACCCGCCAGCAGATCAATGTACAGCGCAGCAATACAGGTACGCAGAACCGTGGCATCCTCAGTGAAGGAAAACCGCTGGAGAAGCGGGTGGCGCAGCTGGACGACCAGCTCAAACGTGCCCAGATCACCAACCCGGTAGCGGGCACTGTGATCACCAAATATGCCGAAGCCGGGGAGATGACCAATGCCGGCAAGGCCCTGTATAAAATTGCCGATCTCTCCACCATGACCCTGCGTGCTTATATCACGGGTAACCAACTGCCTGCTATCAGGTTGCAGCAACCCGTGCGTGTACTGGTGGATGACGGACCGGATAAATACCGCGAACTGCCCGGCACTATCACCTGGATCTCCGGCAAGGCGGAGTTCACGCCCAAGACCATCCAGACCAAGGAAGAAAGGGCTAACCTGGTCTATGCCATCAAGATCAAAGTAAAGAATGACGGATACCTCAAAATAGGCATGTATGGAGAAGTCCTTTTCCACTAACCAACCTGCCGGAGCGGCCATCGTGGTGAACAACCTGGTGAAACGTTATGGCGCCAAAAAGGAAACGGTAGCTGCCGTACGCGGCATCTCCTTCCAGGTGGAACGTGGTGAGCTGTTTGGCATCATTGGTCCGGACGGGGCTGGTAAGACCTCCCTGTTCCGGATGCTGACCACCCTGCTGCTGCCCGATGCTGGCAGCGCTACGGTCAACGGGCTGGATGTGGTAAAAGATTTTAAGACCATCCGCCGGCAGGTGGGGTATATGCCGGGAAAATTCTCCCTGTACCAGGACCTCACCGTAGCAGAGAACCTGGAATTCTTTGCCACCATCTTCAACACCACCGTAACAGCCAACTACGCACTGATCAAAGACATCTATTCGCAGATAGAACCTTTCCGGGAACGCAGGGCGGGTAAACTCTCCGGGGGCATGAAACAAAAGCTGGCCCTTAGCTGCGCACTGATCCATAAACCAGTAGTACTTTTTTTGGACGAACCAACCACAGGCGTGGATGTGGTGTCCCGCAAAGAGTTCTGGGAGATGCTGAAACAGCTGAAGCAGCAGGGCATCACTATACTGGTGTCCACGCCGTATATGGATGAGGCCAGTCTCTGCGACCGCGTAGCCCTGATGCAGGACGGGCAGCTGCTGCGCATTGATACGCCACAGGGTATCATTGACCAGTACGGTAAGCCATTGCTGGCGGTGAAGTCGAACCGTATGCTGCCTTTGCAGCAGGACCTCAAAGCTTTTGACCAGGTGGAAGACTGCCATTCCTTTGGCGAGTACCACCATGTGGTGATGAAACCCGGTTACCAGCTGGACAGCTTACGGCAGTACCTGGAAAGCAAACAACATGGGGGCCTGGAGATCCGGCCCATCAGCCCGGGTATTGAAGACTGTTTTATGGACCTGATGAAGCATACAGCTACCCAAACAACAACCCTATGAACAACAATGAACCCATTATAACGGCGGAAAAGCTGACCAAGCGTTTTGGTGATTTCAAAGCGGTGGACGGTATCAGCTTCAGCGTACAAAAAGGCGAGATATTTGGCTTTCTCGGCGCCAACGGTGCGGGCAAGACCACAGCCATGCGGATGTTATGCGGTTTGTCGATCCCCACCGGAGGCAAAGCCACTGTAGCCGGTTTTGATGTATACCGGCAAACGGAGCAGATCAAACGAAATATCGGCTATATGAGCCAGAAGTTCTCCCTGTATGAGGACCTGACGGTGCGGGAGAATATCCGGTTCTATGCTGGCATCTATGGCAGGAGCGATGCCTTCATCAAAGAGAAAACAGCTTACCTGCTACAGGAACTGCAGCTGGAAGCAGAAGCCAATAAACTGGTGCGGTCCCTGCCCCTGGGCTGGAAGCAGAAGCTGGCTTTTTCTGTGGCCATCTTTCATGAACCCAGGATCGTATTCCTGGATGAACCAACGGGTGGGGTAGATCCTGTTACCCGTCGCGAGTTCTGGAACCTGATCTACCGGGCGGCGGACAATGGCATCACGGTCTTTGTGACCACGCACTATATGGATGAAGCAGAGTATTGCAACCGGGTATCCATCATGGTGGACGGCAGGGTAGAGGCCCTGGGCAGCCCGGCTGAGCTGCGCGCTTCCATGAATGCTGCTTCAATGGATGAGGTATTCCTGCGGCTGGCCCGGAAGGCTGTCCGCAGCGCCGATTAATTCTCTTAAAAAAGCACAGATGAAACAATTCATCTCCTTCGTCAAAAAAGAGTTCTACCATATTTTTCGCGACAGGCGCACCATACTGATCCTGCTGGGCATGCCCATTGTGCAGATCCTGCTCTTCGGCTTTGCCCTGACCAACGAGGTGAAGAATGCGCAGATCGCTATCCTGGACAATGCACAGGATGATGCCAGCGCCGCCCTCCGGACGCAGCTGGATGCCAGTCGCTATTTCACCGTAGCGCGGGAACTGCATTCCTATACGGAAATAGAGCAGGCCTTCCGGGAGGGAAAGATCAAGCTGGTGGTAGTGCTTCCGCATCGTTTCAACCAGGACCTGCAGCACCTCAACAGTGCGCAGGTGCAGCTGATTGCCGATGCCTCCGATCCCAATGTAGGCACTACCCTCACCAATTACGCCAGCGCTGTGATCCTGGATTACCAGGACCGCATCACCAACCAGCGTAAGCTGCCCTATACTATCAATACTGAGCTGCGTTATCTCTACAACCCGCAGCTGAAAGGCGCTTACAGTTTTGTGCCCGGCGTTATGGCTATGGTGCTGATGCTGGTTTGCACCATGATGACCGCCATCACCATTGTGCGGGAAAAAGAAACGGGTACTATGGAAGTGATGCTGGTGTCCCCTGTGAGGCCGCTCAAGATCATCCTGGCCAAGGCGGTTCCATACCTGCTGCTCAGCAGTGTCAATATTGCCAGTATCCTGTTGCTGAGCACCCTGGCGCTGGACGTGCCTATCCAGGGCAATATTTTCCTGCTGATAGGGGAGAGCCTGCTCTTTACCATCACCTCGCTGGCATTGGGCCTGCTGATCTCTTCGGCTACAGCTTCGCAGCAGACGGCTATGTTCATCTCCCTGACAGGGCTGTTCCTGCCCACCGTCATGCTGAGCGGGTTCATGTTCCCGATAGAGAATATGCCCCTGCCGTTGCGCCTGATCTCCAACCTGGTGCCGGCAAAATGGTTTTATATCATTGCCCAGTCGGTCATGATCAAGGGCCTGGGCATCACAGCTGTCTGGAAAGAGACCCTGGTGTTATTAGGTATGACCCTGCTATTGCTCACACTGGCCATCCGTTCTTTTAAGATCAGGCTGGCATAAAAATAGTTGCCCGATATGCGTACATTAAAATTCTTACTGCAGAAAGAGTTCCGGCAGATCTTCAGGGATCCGGCCATCATCCGGATCATCTTTGTGATGCCGCTGATACAGCTGATCATCCTACCGCTGGCAGCCGATTATGAGGTGAAGAATATAAAGCTTAGTGTGGTGGATCATGATCATAGCACTTACTCGCGCCAGCTGGTGGAAAAGGTTACCAGCTCCGGTTATTTTACACTCAATGATTATTCCCCTTCCTTTGATAAGGCCCTGGGAGAAGTGGAGCAGAACCATGCCGACCTGATCCTGGAGATACCGGCGGATTTTGAAGGAATGCTGGTCAGAGCAGATGAAAGTACGCTCTTCATAGCCGTGAATGCTATCAACGGCGTGAAGGCTAACCTGGGAGCGGCGTATTTGCGCAGCATCATCCAGGACTACAATAGTGAGGTACGCCTGAAATGGATCCAGTTCCCGCGCTTCAATCCGGAGCTGTCCATTGCCATTACCAGCGCCAACTGGTTCAACCCCCATCTCAATTATCGCTTCTTTATGGTGCCGGGTATCCTGGTGATCCTGGTGACCATGGTAGGCGCTTTCCTGACCTCGCTCAATATTGTGAAGGAAAAAGAGATCGGCACTATTGAACAGATCAATGTGACGCCCATCCGGAAATACCATTTCATCCTGGGCAAGCTGATCCCTTTCTGGGTACTGGGATTGCTGGTGCTGAGCCTGGGGCTGCTGATTGCCTGGCTGATCTATGGCATAACTCCGGTTGGCAGCCTGCTGGTGATCTATGTCTTTGCGGCCGTCTACCTGCTGGCGGTACTGGGCCTGGGACTACTGGTATCCACTTATACGTCCAGTCAGCAGCAGGCCATGCTGATCTCTTTTTTCATGATGATGATCTTTATCCTGCTGGGCGGACTGTATACCTCTATAGATAGTATGCCAGCCTGGGCGCAGGCTTTCACCAAACTGAACCCCGTGGCCTATTTTATTGAAGTGATGCGGATGGTGGTGCTGAAAGGAAGCGGTATTGCGGATATACGCAACCATCTCTCGGTGGTGCTCGGTATTGCGGTTGTACTCAATAGTTGGGCCGTGTTCAATTATAAAAAGCGGGCATAACCCAACACTTACATATAACGGTTTCTTACAAGTGATTGATAATTAATAAACCGTTTTTTTCATATTTTGGTAACAGTGTATTGTCCTGCTTACGCGGAATAAGCATCTACATTTGCTGCTACCGACTATGTGGCAGTATCTCAGATCTCCGGTGAACCTCCCTATTGCTGATGAAACCTTATTCAACGAATTGTATCATCAGTATTGGGAATTGCTATTCCGGATCGCCTGTAAGAAAACCGGTTCTGTGGAAGACGCCAGCGATATTGTACATGATCTCTTTGCCGATATCTGGCGTAACCTGCGCAAAGTCCCTGCCGGCGATGCCTGCAGACCCTACCTCATCTCCTGTTTATACCATAAGGTGTTCAATTATTTCCGGACCAAAGGACTCCAGGAAAAACATTATAAGCATCTTGAATTGTTTTTGTCACAGCAGCTGACCGGAACGGAACTGCCCATGCAGGAACCGGTACAGGAGTTGATCGATAAAGCCATTACCACCGAGATCCGTAAGCTGCCGGTTAAAATGAAGGATATCCTGATCCGCTATTTTTACCAGCGCCAGACCATTGACCAGATAGCAGGGGAGCTTTCCCTTTCCCGGCAAACGGTCAAGAACCAGTTATCGCTCGCTTCCAAACGTTTAAGGCAGGCGGTACAGCAGCTGGTAGTCTTTCTCTACTGCTTTTTCTACAGTTAACATTATGGTAATACCATCGGCATGGTACTTTTTTGCTGGTCGTGTTATTACCTGGCTGTATGGAGCAACAACCACTAATTCCGGAAGCACTGATCCGCCGGTTCCGGCAGAATGAATGCACGCCTGAAGAGCTTTCACTCATCAGGAAATGGATTGCCGGCATGGAACTGACAGATGCCGATAATCCTATTTCTCCGGCATTGCTGGCGGAACTGAAAGCAAAAATGCATCAGCAGCTGATGCAGGACATCCGTGCTGCTTCGGTGGTGCCTATGCGCCGCCGGAGATCCGTTTACCGCATAGTAGCCGCCGCCGCCGTCCTGTTACTGATGGTGCCTGCCCTGCTGCTCTGGTATATCAATCGTAAAAGCAGCAATACTCCGGCAGACCAGCCCCATGCCCTGATTGGTTCCGCCAAAAAGAATATCATTCAGAAAGTGACCTTACCGGATGGTTCCGTGGTCTGGCTGAACAGGCAGGCCCGTCTTGAATACGATGCGCAGACCTTCAATGTCAGCCAGCGGCTGGTGAAATTATCTGGAGAGGGATTCTTTGAAGTGATGCCCGATCCCCGGAAGCCATTCATTGTGCAGACGGGTGAGCTGCAGACAAGGGTACTGGGTACAGCGTTCAATATTGAGGCCAGCGATTATGCCGGTGAGATCAGGGTATCCCTCGTGTATGGAAAAGTAGCGCTCGACAATATACTAACGGCACAGACCACCCTGCTGACGCCGGCACATACCTTCTGCTATTCCAAAGAAACAAAGACCGGGACTATTGTCCCGATGGCCGTGTCCAGTATCCAGGAGTGGATCAATGGACAGCTGGTCTTCAATGAAGTGCCGCTGGAAGAAGCCATTCAGCGCATCCGCGAGCAATTCAGTTTATCCATTGAGGCTGACAGGCAATTACTGCAGGATAAACGGATAACAGCAGCCTTCCCGGCCGGCAACTGGCAACCGGTCCTCCAGAAGATCCTGTTTGTGCATGGACTACGTTACAGGCAGGTTCAGGACCGCATCATCATCAGCAGGAACCAGGATTAATTTTTACTTCAAATAATAATACAGGAAACAGGATGAATCATTTTTCCGCTACTATCCCTATTGTTCCCAGGACCTTGCTCCGTAAGCCGATCCTTACCTTCTTATGCCTTTTTTTTACCATCACCCTGCATGCCCAGTTGGCTGGTCTTACAGAAAGCGTTAACCTCCGGCTGAAAACCACTTCCGCCGCTCAGGTGATCCGCGAACTGGATAAACAGAGTAAATATTCCTTCACCTACGCTTCTTCCCAACTGGAAAAAATACGGGTAGCTTCCTTTGTATATGAAAAAAGTACACTGGGCAGGGCTTTGCAGGCATTGCAATCCCTGGCCGGTCTTGAATTTGATATTTCCGGCAATTTCATTGCGGTAAGAGTTACAGCATCTACTGCCCCGCAGGCTGATCCAACTGTCAGGCCCGGTAAGATCACCGGTACGGTCCGCAATGAAAAGAATGAAGGCATGCCCGGTGTGAGCCTGCTGATCGACAACCTGAAAAGAGGCGCCACCACTTTTGTCTCCGGTGATTATGTGATCTCACTGCCGCCGGGGGAATACAGTATGCTGGTGTCTTTCATTGGTTATACTGCGCGCCGCATCACGGGTATCGTGGTCAGGGAAAATGAAGTGACAGACCTGAACCTGGTCCTGGACAAAGAAGATCCCCGGCAGCTGCAGACCGTAGTGGTGACCGGCGGCGCCCGCAAGGAATCCGTCAGGGCCCTGCTGCTGGCGCAGAAGAACAATGCGGCTATTAGCGATGGCATCAGTGCCGAGCAGATCCGGATCACCCCGGATAACAATACCGCGCAGGTACTGAAACGGGTGAGCGGGCTGACCGTACAGAACAATAAGTTTGTGACTATCCGTGGTGTGAGCGACCGGTACAATAACGTTCTCATCAATGGTTCCTCGCTGCCCAGTACTGAACCCAACCGCCGGAATTTCAGCTTTGATATTGTGCCATCCGCCCTGGTGGACAATGTGGTCATCAATAAAACGGCCACCCCTGATCTGTCCAGTGAATTTACCGGCGGCATTGTGCAGATCAATACCAAGGATGTACCTGCCCGGAACTTCCTGGAGTTCACCATCGGTTCCGGCTTTAATACAGAAAGCATCAACCGGGATTTTGTGGGTTTTAAAAGAGATGAAAAAGCCTGGATGGGCAAAGTGGATGATAACCGGAAATGGTTTGGGGACGGAAAACTTTTTGATCCGGCCAGGTACATGGAGAAAGTATATGCCAATGATATGGACTACCAGAAGAATATTGGTAAGCAGATCCCCAATCGCTGGCAGCTGCACAAAAATCCGTATACACCGGTACAGAACTACCAGCTGTCCGGCGGTATCAATAAGTCGTTGCCCAAGGGCAGGGCCATCGGATTTGTGGCTGCTGTTACCTACCGGCAGGAACAATTGTATGAGGAAGGCGATTCGCGGGTAGTGGATCAGTCGGATACCTGGAATGAGCGGTATCAATATACCACGGCCATCGGCGGATTGGCCAACCTGGCTTACAAAACAACCCGGCATAAGATCTCCTGGAAGAACCTGTATAATGGACGGTATTCAAATACTTTCAATCACCAGGCCGGCGGGTATCCGCGGTATAGCTGGTGGGCCAACAGGAGAAGTGAGGTAACACTGACCAGCGGCATGCTGCAATCCAGGCTGGAAGGGGAACATGTGATCGGGAAGATCAGGCTGAAAGCCGACTGGTACGCCGATTATGTCCGGTTACTGAGAGATCAGCCCGATACCCGATTCCTGACGGGAAGAAGTATGCGGACGTTCAGCAGAGTGGACAGTATGTATAATACCAGCCTTGAACAGCATGATTTTGATTTCCTGGAAAATACCACCATCCGTTCCGGCCTTCATTCCTCCCGCCTGGAGGAGATACGGAAAACGGCCGGCGCCAATATTACACTGCCCTTCCAGTTATTCAACGATAAGCATTTCTTCAAGACCGGCTTCTCCTGGTCTGAACGAACAGCGGATTTTGACGCCTCCAATATAATTGTCCAGAACGGGTTTAACGGCAACTCCTATACCCTGAGCAAATACTTCTTTCCCTATTATGAAATAGTGACCCCGGAAGCTTTTGAGCGCGGCGACCTGAAATACCAGGTAGCTTATCCAAAATCCGGCACCACGGGCGACAGCTACAGCGGTACCCAGACCCTGAAAGCTGGTTATGCCATGCTGGACCTGCATGTGCTGAAGCAGATCAGGCTGACCGGCGGTCTCCGGTATGAAGACAATGGCATCACCATGAGTACTGTCTTTTACAACAGGCAGGGCTACTCTGAATTCAGGGATACCACATACCAGGAAGCCGACTGGCTGCCATCTGCCAATATCACCTACAGTGTAACGCCCCAGCTGAATATCCGGGCGGCCTATAGTAAAACACTGGCCCGGCCTGATTTTGTGGAACGCTCGCCCTATACCTATTTCGATTTTTATGAACTGGCCTCCGTTATCGGCAGGCAATCCCTGAAGTATTCCCGTATCAATAATTATGATTTCCGGGTGGAATATTATCCCAGCGGATCAGAGATCCTTTCAGCCTCTGTTTTTTACAAGGAGTTTGAAAATCCCGTAGAACGATTTTATTATATCGGTGACGTTGCCAATATTGTAGAGTACCAGAACCTGCACAGCGCCACTGCCAGGGGATTTGAGGTGGATGTACGGAAATCCCTCTCGTTCATCAACCCACAGAAAGATTGGTTGAGCAACCTGTATATCAGCAGCAATTTCACCTACCTGAAAGGCGATATAAAAGCAATCGTTACCAAAACTGCTTCGGGCAAAGACACCAACTATGTGATCAGCAATGATCGACCGATCCAGGGACTCTCTCCCTATATTATCAATGGCGGTCTGTTGTACCAGGCAAAGGGCTGGGGTGTCAATATTGCCTATAACCGTTTTGGCAGAAGGATCGTGAACGGCGGAACAGACCCGGAGCTGGTGCAATATGAAAACCCCAGGGATGTGCTGGACCTGCAGCTGACCACCCGCCTCATGAAACAGAAAATGGAGGTGAGGCTGAATTTTTCCGATCTGCTTAACCAGTACTATATCATTTACTGTAATTACCGCAACCCGGACGACGGACTCTATCCTGATCCGCCACCTGCGGCCGGGACTACAGATCCCAAAGGAGATGCGTTTAACCCGGCCTATGATTTCATCAACTATAAAGTAAAAAAAGGCGTGGGCATCACCCTGAATGTGACCTATAAATTCTAAACCGAACCATTTTTTTGAGCAAACCATTGGATACGCAAATGTCAAATTGTATGCAGCAGCTTAAATCAAATGTTACCCCGCTATTTCTCTTCGGCTGCGGCCTGGCCCTGTTCCTGCTGGCCGCCGGCTGTTCCAGAAATGAAACGGCCATCAGAGAGTCATTTCAGAGCAACCTGAATTTCCTGGCCCTGACAGCGGACCCGCTTCAGCTGGGCGTAAAGATAGATGGGGAGATCAGGATCACTGACCTGATGGCGCCTGCCGACGATGCCACGCAGGTACAGCTCCATTATTTCAATAAAGAAAAGCGGATCTCTATTTATGATGTGGCTACTGAACAGGTATTGTTTGATTCCCTTTTTGTCATCCATACCAATACGGTTTCAATAAGCCTTTTCCAGCAAAGCAGCGGTAGTCCACTGGTCCTGGTGGCGCCGCCTGCCGGCATGGCGCCGCCGGCTGCGGGCTATAGTAAGGCATCCATCGTGTATACTTTTCCGGAATTGCCTGCCGAAGTAAAAGTGGTGGTGCTGAACAATGCCGCCACCGGCGCTGATTATGAGCCTACAGATAGTTTCCTGCTGAAGAAGGGGGAGTTCTCCCCTTATTTCCTGGGAAAAAATGGCTTGAGAAAACCACGGTTACTGTTCTATACGCCAGATGCGGACAGGAGACTGCTGGCCGAAGTGGACGCCGGCCAGTTTTCCGGGCTGATCACTCCTTTTGTTGTGCTGGCCATCCGCCGGCAGATCAGTTATGTAAATGGCGTGTATGCGCTGTCCACTCAACAACTCTATTAAACCGTCTCCATCGAATATGCATTTTATGAAAAGAATCTGTACAATACTGACCGGGCTATTACTTTCCCTGGCAGGCTTCTCTCAACCTGCTATTTCAGATGCACTCATCCCTCAATACATTACTACAGATGGGGTAAAGACCCCGTTCGCCTTCAGGCTTACCCTGAACGGCTTAAAGGCCGGCGCTACTTACCGGTATTATAACCGGTTTACGGAAGGCTGGAGCTTTGGAGAAGGATTTTGTACCATAGTGTCTTCATCGGGCAATTTCACCCGGATCACCAATCCTTCCATGGTTACGCCAGGCGCCTATGGTGAGTTTACAGCTGACGGCAGCGGCCAATATACCGGCTGGTTCATTGCGGAAGCCGAGCCTTTCGGTTTTGTGGTGACGCAGGGTGCTGTAGTATATGTCAGGATATTTCTGAACGATGGCGACGGCGGAACTTTTGAATGGGATATGGTAACAGCAGACATGGATCCCATTACGGTACTGGGAACAGATGCCGGGAATCCTATGGGGGCACTGGGAACAGGTATCCGCAGTACTGCCGCCGCTGATGGAGTGGAAAAGAACTTCGTGATGCTGTACGATAATACGGCTGCTACAGGCCGGCCTGTCGCCGGCACTTTTATAGAAAGTGATGCCAACGCCAATATTGCAGGTGATGGCTATGCTGAATTTTATGGAAGCGCCGTAGATAATACTACTAAAACCTGGGGTACGCTGATCCCCAACAGTCTGCCCGGCGGTATTCAGCGAATAGTGCAGTACAGCCGCAGTAATGGAACTATAGTGGGCAGCCGGGAAGCAGCTTCAGGTACCTGGGCTAAAGAGGGGGGCGGACGTGTCAGCACCATTGACCCCAGTGGCGGCATCACAGATGTGATAGTCCTGAATGGCAATATCGTAACACTGGGTTCGCCCGCCAGGTTCAACCAGACCATCAGCTTTCCGCAGCCTGCTGCCAGGCAATATGGTGATGCGGATGCAGATCCCGGTGCTGTCAGCAGTGGCGGACTGGCTATCAGCTATACCAGCAGCAATCCTGCGGTGGCTACCATTGTGAATGGCCAGCTGCATATTGTTGGGGCCGGCGCTACTGATATTACCGCCATGCAGGCGGGCGATGAAGATTTCAATGCTGCACAGGAGGTAGTAAGGACCATCACCATTAACAGGGCGCCCCTTACCATCAAAGCGGATGACCAGCAGATGGTTTCAGGCGATCCTTTCCCGGCATGGACCGCTACCTTTACCGGTTTTGTGAATGGAGATGAGGCGGCCGACCTGGTTCCCGGCCCCCAATTTCAGCCGGAGGCAGCACAGCATGCACCCGGTGGTGAATATGCGATCAATGTCTGCTGCGCCGGTTCTGCTAATTATGCTATCAGTTATCTGCCGGGCAAACTGACCATGACTTCCAACAAGCAGCCGCAGACCATCAGCTTCGGGGCTATAACCCCCAAACAATATGGAGCGGCCAACTTTAATCCCGGTGCTGCGCTCAGCTCCGGTAATACGCCCCATTACGGGAGCAGCAATCCTGCAGTGGCCACTATCGTCAATAATACCATTCATATTACGGGAGCCGGCAGCACCGAGATCAGTGCTTTTCATCCCGGCGACGCCAACTGGGAGGGCTCGGATACCATCCGGCAAACCCTGCTGGTCAATAAAGCCGCACTGACCATCAGGGCAGACAATAAAACAAAACTGGAAGGGCATGTCAATCCTGCACTGACCATTACCTATACTGGTTTTGTATATGCGGATAATGCATCTGTACTGACCAGTCCTGCTGTTATTACCACGGTTGCCGGCACAGACTCGCCGACCGGGGATTATGCCATTACCGTATCAGGCGCAACGGCTGCCAATTATACTATCACTCATCAGCATGGCGTCCTTACTGTTCAGCCACTGCCGGAACAAAGCATCGACTTCCCCAATCTGCCGGCAAAAAAATATGGGGACGAACCAATTCCGGCGGGCGCCCAGGCTTCCTCAGGGCTGGACATTAACTATAGCAGCAGCAATCCTGCAGTGGCCACCGTGGTCAATGGGAATATCCAGCTCCATGGCGCAGGCAGTACAACGATAACGGCAGCCCAGCCTGGGGATGCCGACCATGCCGCTGCTGCGCCAGTGACCAGGACCCTTACCGTCAACAAGGTATTGCTGACCCTCAGGGCGGAAGACAAGACAAAACAGCAGGGGACGGTCAACCCTGCACTAACTATCATATATAGTGGATTTGTAAACAATGAGAACGAGTCCATCTTTACCACTCCACCCAGGGTGTCCACCACTGCCACCGCCGCTTCGCTGGTAGGTGTATACCCCATCAGCATCAGCAATGCAGGTGGTACACCAGCCAATTATAACCTGCTGCTGACGCCCGGGAAACTGACGGTAATGCCCGCCTATGGCGCCAACCAGAACGAGGTAGCTGCGTTTTGCAGCAGCCCGGGACAGCTGCAGGTGAATGTTTTTGCTGACACTGCCCAGAAAGGGGTGATCCAGCTGTTTGATCCTGCCGGCAACAGGCTGCTGAATGTACCGGTAAGCATCGGAAAGGGATCCAATAGCTTCCGGTTGCCTATCGGAAATACCGTTGGCGGCATTTACTACCTGCGGGTGATAGCGGCTACATTTACACGTAAGGAAAAGGTAAGGATCCCGTAAAGAAAAGATAACCTTGAATAGTAAAAAAGTTTAGATGCAATTTATAAATTACAGTACCATGCAAAGGTTGCCAAAATGCATATGTTCTTTCCTGTTATTAGCTGTTTTTTCACAGTCTGTCAGCGGGCAGGAGGAATCCAACAATAATACCGTGAATATTACCACTACAGCAGTTCCTTTTCTACGCATTTCTCCCGATCCGCGTGCCGGGGGGATGGGTGATGTGGGGATTGCGGTGAGTCCGGACGCCAGCAGTGTTTTCTACAATGCGGCCAAAATACCTTTTGCCCGGCAAAAAGCAGCTATCGGGGCTATCTATACACCCTGGCTGAAAGAAGTAGCGGATGATGTATACCTGGCAGCTTTATCCGGTTTTTACCAGCTGGATGAAAGCCAGTCCCTGTCTGCTTCTCTGCGTTATTTCAGTATGGGCGACCTGAGTATTGTGGATTATAACGGCAACAAGCTGACCACGGCCAGTCCACGGGAATTTGCCCTGGATATAGCGTACTCGCGCAAATTATCAGACAGGATTGGGGTGGCGGCAGCGTTACGGTATATCAATTCCAGGCTGGCCACCGGCAATATCAGCGGTGTTGATTATAAGACAGGCAATGCCGTGGCCGGGGATATTTCGTTTTATTATAATGGCCTTAGTGAAGATAAAAAAGGATGGACAGCCGGTGTAACCCTGTCCAACCTGGGCAGCAAGATCGGTTATACGTCTGATGCTGATGAGAAGGATTTTCTGCCAGCCAGCCTGGGCCTCGGCGCCGCCTATGCAGAAAGCTGGGATGAGGACAACCAGGTCAGCTTTGGGGTAGATATTAATAAACTGCTGGTGCCGGAATTGCCTGCAACAGGAGAGGGGATGAAGGCGTACCGCGATAAAGGTGTGGTGGGCAGCTGGATAGACGGCTTTGGCAATAAAGCCTGGCAGGCTGGCTTTGGCATGGAGTACAGTTATAAGGAGCAGTTGCACCTGCGACTGGGTTATACTACCAGGACCTATGAAGCAGGTAACTGGCAAAGCCTAACCGCCGGCATCGGGCTGCAGTTCAGCGTTGCCGCCGTCAACTTCTCCTACCTGATCCCTACAGGCAGCGCTGTGAACAATAATCCATTGCGGAATACTGTTCGCTTTGGCCTGCTGTTCAACTGGGACAGTAAATAGATCAATAAGCACCTGGCCATTTTTCCCGTACCCGCTGTTCATGATTCCGGATGGATGATCCAAGCAAAAGAGTTACCTGTTTCGCATATTGTAATTGTTTTAATTGTTTAATTCCAAACACGCACATTTACTATGAAGAAGAAACTTATCCTTAGCGTAGCTGTTGTAGTTGTTGCTGCATCAGTTATTGCCATTGCTTGCAAAAAGGGACAGAATTTTGGCCCCCAGGCCGCTAATGCAGGCCCGGTTTTACTGGCTGTTGATCCCTGCGGTTGTAAGCTTGACAATGGTCAGTACAAAGACACTGTTACGCTTCCCCTTATCATCAACGCTAACAGAACGTTGACCTGTGATACACTGTGGAGACTGAACGGAAAGACTTATGTAACCAGCAGCGCCGTACTTACTGTAGCCCAGGGCGCACGCGTTGAAGGCATCAGGAAATCCACTCCGGATTCCGCCTCTGCGCTGATCATTACCCGCGGCAGCCGTATTTCTGCCAACGGTTCTGCTTCCTGCCCCATTGTATTCACTTCTGCTGAAGCAAGTCCTGCTCCTGGCGACTGGGGCGGTATCGTGATCCTGGGAAGGGCTCCGCTGAACAGGGCTGATACTACTATTGAAGGTATTGGCGAACCCAGCCTGCCCGCAGGTGTTGATATTAACTATGGTGGCGGTGGCGCCTGTGTAGGTACTGTGAATGATAACTCCGGTGTACTGCGTTATGCACGTATTGAATATGCCGGTGCTGTTATTACTGAAGGTAATGAGCTGAACGGCCTGACACTGGGTGGTGTTGGCGCTGGTACTACACTCCAGTTCATCCAGGTAGCTTATGGCGCTGACGACGGTTTTGAATTTTTCGGCGGTACCGTCAATGGCCGGAACCTTATCTCTTATGGTAATAATGACGACGACCTGGATTTTGACTTTGGTTATTCCGGTAAGATCCAGTTTGTGGTAGCTTCCAAAGTACCTGATATTCCTTATTCTCCCAACCCCAATGGTATTGAAAGTGATAACACGCCTACCGGCAGCTGCACTACCTGCAAAACAACGCTGGACAGCGCTGCTGGTTCTGTTGTGACCAACGTAACTATCATTGGCAGCGATGATTGTCCGCAGGGCGCTCCCAAAAACCTGCTGAACGGCGCACTGTTCCGCAATGGCAGCCTCACTCACCTGAAGAACTCTATCGTGATCGACTACCCGGTTGGTTACAGGGTTGAACGCGCCTGCGCACAAGGGGCTATCAAAACCAGGAACAATATCATTCATGGTACTGTTGAGCCTGATACTGCTGTTAACCCCCTGGTTACGCCATTTACTTTAGTGCCTTTGCCCAATACTACTGCTAAAGGTTGCCTGTCAGGTTTTGGCAATAGCCTGGTGAGCATGGTAAGCCCCTATAGCGTAACTGCTCCCGACTACACCCTGCAAGCCGGTTCTCCTGCGCTGACTGGCGCCAGCTTTACCGGTCTGACCGGTGTTACCGTGGTGGCTTACAAAGGCGCTTTTGCCCAGACAGGCGGCAGCTCCAACTGGACCACCGGCTGGACCAAATGGGTTTACTAATCTTACTGGTTGACATCATACACATGAAACAGGTAACTTTTTTACGCCGGGTATTGTCGTCTGCTGACGGCTATACCCGGTTTTTAATGAACCATTATTGAAACAACTCTACGCTGGTTTTTGATAGCTTCTGCAATCCTTTGCCGATCTATTACATAAACACTAAAATATTCTGTATGAAAGCAAAAATCCTGATCCTGCTTTGCCTGCTGGGATCGGTAGCCGCAAGTGCGCAGACGGCTACGGCAGTATACCTGCCAAAATATATCCAGGGTGTTGGCAATTTCAACCCTGCTGACGACCGTAAGGTCCCTTATGTATCCCGCATCACACTGAGCGGCCTGAAGCCCAATGCCACTTACCGTTATTACAACCGGTTTGTAGCGGATACCCTGTTTGGCTTTGATGGGGATGGTCCCTTCCTGGTGGTAAAGGACAGCGGCAGTTTTGTCCGCGTGCTCAGCCCTGCCCTGGAAGGTCCCAATAACTATGGGGAGTTTACCACCAACGCCAGCGGCGCCTATACCGGCTGGTTTGCCAATGAACCCGGTTCCGGCTTTAACTTCCTTACCGGTATCCAGATCTGGCTCCGTATTGTCCTGAATGATGGTGCAGGCGGCGGTTTCATTGACCAGCTGCTGACTGTACCGGAAGCCGTAACGGTGATCAATTTTGGATCCGATCCCGCCAGCGGCACCGCCCTGCGCAGCACCCCGCTGAAAAGAGCGGCTGCAAAACAGTTTGTGCTGCTGTATGATAACCTGCTGGGCATTGTCAGCGGCCAGCGTCCCATAGCCGGCACTTTCATTGAAAGCGACGGCACCGTGAATTCCGTTGCCAATGGCTATGCGCCTTTCTATGCTGATCAGGTAGATGGCATCAACAGGGCATGGGGAACTATTCTTCCCAATAACCTGGCCAGCGGTATCCGGCATATTGCGGTACTGGGCCTGCAGGATGCCAGTCTGCAAAACCTCTACCTGTCGTTTGATGGCAAATGGCCCTCCGTGAACAACGGCGCCATCAATACCAAAAATACCACGGGCGGGCTTAGCAATGTGCTGGTGATTGACGGATCCAGGATTGCCCTGATCAATTTCTGGCTCAATGCTGAGCAGACTGACGAGCTGCTGGTGACCCTGCAATGGAATACCGCTGATGAAGACAATGCCACTGGTTACACTGTAGAACGTTCGGATGACGGTAAAACATTTGCTGCTGTCAACAGTATTCAGAAGACCAGCAACAAAGGGTTGTATGAAACGAGGGACAGTCGCTCCGAGCAACCGGTATTCTACCGCGTAAAAATGGATGGCAAAGATGGTGTTGTCCTGTACAGTGATGTGCTGAAAGTGGATGGGGTGCTGAAGCTGTCCGTATTCCCCAACCCGGTGGTTGACCAGCTGACCATCCGGCATTCTGCGGCAGAAGCCGGCGCTGCGGTGCAGGTGATTGCTGCTGACGGTCACCAGGTGCTGACCCAAAATGTGCAGAAAGGTACAGTTCAGACAACAGTGAGCGTGAGCAGGCTGCTGCCTGGCAGCTATCACCTGGTATACAGGGTGAATGGCCAGAAACAGAGCAGGACCTTTGTAAAACAGTAGTATATAAAATAGTGTAATGCAAACGGATTGACGTATGCGAAAGCCTGCGTCAATCCTTTACCTGCCTAAAACAAACGGGGCACCTGCAGCGAACAGGCACCCCATTGTTGTAATTGTTTAAATCCACGCTAAAGTTACAAATTTGGAGAATTAACATTTAAATAAATATTCCTTAAAATAGTCCTGTGCCAATTCATCATCGTTCCTTTCTTTTTTTTCGCAGGATGGCTGCCGCAGGGTTAAGGCTGGCGGCTGTCCTGCTTTTATTCGGCTTGTCCTGCTCCAAAAAGCATGGGTTCCAACCCACTGATCCACTGGGCATAGCCAACAAGTGGGTGTATGACAGCATGCAGCTGTACTATTACTGGAATAAGGACCTGCCGGCACAGCCGCCCTATCAGTTGCCTACGGAAGAATTCTTTAAAAAGCTGCTATCCGCCAAAGACCGGTTCTCCTGGTTGTACAACGGCCAGCTGAGTACCTATCCAAAATCGGCCGCAGAGTTATTCGGCTTTCATTATGCCCTGGTCCCGCATCCTTTTCAGGCGGGCCGGCTGACAGGTATAGTGACCATGGTGATCCCTGGCAGCAGGGCCTACCTGGTGGGATTGGAAAGAGGCATGTTCTTCACCAAAGTGAATGAGGCGGACATCAATGCAGCAGCGCCGGCTGAAACAGCTAAAAGGGTAGTGGAGGGATCCACTGTTACTTTACAGCTGGCTTCCTTTGACCGGGACCAAACTTCCCTGGCTGATTCTGCGGTGGTAGTGATACCACAGGGACCCGTACCGCAGCAAAGTGTTTTTGCCGCCCGGCATTTTGTAAGGAATGGCATACGTACAGGCTACCTGGCGTATTATTTATGCAATGAATATGATGATGGTTCCCTGCTGCAGGCGGTAGGGAAATTGCAGGAAGCAGCAATTGCAGAACTTATTATTGATCTTCGTTATAATCCCGGCGGGAGTGTGGCTTCAGCCACCAAACTGGCAGCCATGCTGGCGCCAGCCTTTAACCCTGATGCGCTATTTATAACCTACCAGGGTAACCAGCATGGCGGCAAACTCCAGCAATCCTTTGCACAGGCCATTGCTTTTTCCGTGGTTCCGCAGGGCCGGGATATGAATGAACTGAAAGCGCTGAACCTGGGATTGAAGCGGGTCTTTATCCTGGTGTCCCAGCACACTGCTTCTGCGGCAGAATTGCTGGCCCATAACCTGCGGCCTTTTTTACCGGTCATACTGATTGGTGGTAAAACACTGGGCAAAGATGAAGCGGCTTTTAAAATAGAAGACCGGCGTACGCCCAGGCAGGTGGACTGGGTGATCATGCCTACCGTGTACAAAATTGCAGATGCGCATGGTATGGGCAATTATAGTGATGGGTTATTGCCTGACTATACGGTGGATGAACTCAGCCAGCTGCCGTTGCAGCCGCTGGGCCTGCCGGGAGACAGGTCGGTGGATAAAGCATTACAATTAATTTATGGCAGTACAGCTGTTCAGCCTGTGGAGCTGAAAATAAAAAAGAACGGCATTGGATCGGGCAACATTGAATTCATCCGGCCCTCATCCGGTGGCCCGGTCATTGTGTACCGCTAACCAATTTCTTTCAAAAAATTATAAAAAGAAAATCCCGTTATCGTTAGGCTTTGTTCCCTGATCTGCTATTTTTGCCCAACATTAAAAAAGCAGAAATGGAATACAGACAGTTAGGCGAAACGGATATTCAGTTATCTGCCATCACATTTGGCGCATGGGCTATTGGTGGCTGGATGTGGGGTGGAGCAGACAGGAAAGAGGCCGTAAAAGCTATCCAGGCAGCTTATGCAGAAGGCATTACTTCCATTGATACTGCACCTGTTTATGGGCAGGGCCTGAGTGAAGAGATTGTGGCGGAAGCTATCAAAGGTATTCCGCGCGACAAAGTGCAGATCCTGACAAAATTCGGACTGCGCTGGGATGTGGAACAGGGAGAATATTATTTTGATACGAAAGATAACAGCGGCACTCCGCTGAAGATGTATAAACTGGCTACCCGTGAAAGTGTGTTCAGGGAATGTGAGGACTGCCTGCGCCGCCTGAATACAGATTATATTGACCTTTTCCAGATCCACTGGCCGGATGCTACCACGCCGATCGGAGAAACTATGCAGGCGCTGGCCGATCTGCAGGCCGAAGGTAAGATCCGGGCGGCAGGGGTATGTAACTATTCCCTGGACCAGCTGATAGAGGCGGATGATACCATCCAGCTGGCTTCCGACCAGGTGCCCTACAGCATGGTGCTGCGGGATATTGAAAAGGATATTGTTCCCTACGCTATCAAAGAAAGGAAATCTATCATTGCCTATAGCCCGCTGCAACGGGGCCTGCTGACCGGCAAGATCAAACCCGGTCACTCCTTCAATGAAGGAGATACCCGGGAGGGCAATCGTTTCTATACGGAAGAGAGCATTATTAAAGTAAATGCCTTCCTGGATAAGTTGCGGCCCCTGGCCCAGGCCAAAAATGCAAGCCTGAGCCAGCTGGTGATCCGCTGGACCATTGAGCAGCCGGCTATCACGGTGGCGCTGGTGGGTGCGCGGAACACAGAGCAGGCTGTGCAGAATGCCCGTGCTATTGACGTGAAACTGACCCCTGAAGAGCTGCGGTTCATCAATGAACAGTTGAAAGACAGCGGGTTTTAAAGGGCAAGTGACTATCATATAAGTTAATTTTGTCATTTCGGCGGGCTTTATTAAATTGAGTATCAACTATTCACTTAAAAAAGCTGCCATTATGATCAAATTATCTACACTCCAGCCAGGAGATATCGTCATGGCCGAATATGAGGGCCAGCAAACAGAAGGCGTGGTAAAAGAACTCAACAGGGAAGACCATGAGGTCTGTGTGGAAACGCCGGTCCAGGAATTCTGGTTCAAGCCGGAGGACCTGTATCCCATCCCTTTGAGCGAGGCACAGCTGATCAAGCTGGGCTTCAGCAAACAGGTAAATGAGGATAGCACCATTAAATATATGAAAGGACCTTTCCGGGTCATGATAGCCGGGGAGGGGGATTTCCATAAACTGGAGATCTGGTACCGGGAGGACCGGCGGCACCTGCATGAAGCTATTTATGTGCATGAGCTGCAGAACCATTATTACCAGATGACCAAGGTAGAATTAAACCCGGCCTGAGGGTACTCAGGCCATAAAAACAAGGTATTACAGGCAGTCGGGGCGGGACTTTCAGGGCCGGTGGAAAAATTTGACAGATTTTTTCATATTTATGGCTGATAGTCCTATCTTTGCGCCTCCTTAAACGTGTATGGGTAAACAACCGCTTATTAAACAGGATGGAGTAATTCAGGAAGCCTTGTCCAATGCTATGTTCAAGGTGAAGCTGGAAAATGGACATGAAATACTGGCAACGATCTCGGGAAAGATGCGGATGAACTACATCCGGATCCTGCCGGGTGACAAAGTGGGAGTGGAGATGAGCCCGTATGATCTGTCAAGGGGAAGGATCATCTTCAGGTATAAATAAAGCGTACCTGTATTCGTTTTGAAAGTGTAAAACAAACTAATATGAAAGTAAGAGCCTCCATTAAAAAACGTAGCGCCGATTGCAAGATCGTGAGAAGGAAAGGACGCCTGTATGTGATCAACAAAAAGAATCCCCGCTTCAAACAGCGCCAGGGATAATCGGGGCATAGCCGGGGGATCCGGCTTTTGACCAGTTAACATCGTAAAATCTAAAATTTCAATTCTAATATGGCACGTATTGCCGGTGTAGACTTACCAAAAAACAAAAGAGGAGAAATCGGTCTTACCTATATTTATGGTATCGGTCCCTCAACTGCCAAATACATTCTGGACAAAGCAGGTATTGACTTTAACAAGAAAGTGAATGCCTGGGATGATGATGAGCTGAATGCTATCCGGACCATCATCACCAATGAGTTCAAAGTGGAAGGCCAGTTGCGTTCCGAAGTGCAGATGAGCATCAAGCGTTTGCTGGATATCGCCTGCTACCGTGGACTGCGTCATCGTAAAGGCCTGCCGGTTCGTGGTCAGCGTACCAGGACCAACAGCCGTACGAGGAAAGGTAAACGTAAGACGGTTGCCGGTAAGAAGAAAGCCACTAAGAAATAGTTAGTGAGGACGCAGGTATTACTTGCGTCTTTTGCGCTATACAGACCCGGCGGTAGCAATACCGTCCAGATAAGGGATCAATACCGGATAGCCAGGGTCGGCAGGAGGAATGGTCCCGCTCACAACAGTGGGTTAATTATTCAGCAACCAGATTACCTTTTAAAGAATTATGGCAAAAGCACAAGCCAGCAAAGGCAACAGCGCAAAAGCCGCTGCGAAGAAAAGGATCGTTAAAGTTGATTCTTACGGTGATGCACATATCTCCGCCAGCTTCAACAACCTCATCATCAGCATCACTAACAAGAACGGCCAGGTGATCTCCTGGAGCAGCGCCGGTAAAATGGGCTTCCGTGGTTCCAAAAAGAACACACCGTATGCAGCCCAGATGGCTTCTGCTGATGCTTCCAAAACTGCTTTCGATGCAGGTGTTAAGAAAGTGGATGTTTACGTGAAAGGCCCCGGCGCCGGTCGTGAAAGCTCCATTCGTGGTCTCGCTCAGAACGGTATCGAAGTAGTGATGATCAAGGACGTTACCCCGCTGCCCCACAATGGCTGCCGTCCTCCCAAGAAAAGAAGAGTATAAGCAAACTGTCTGTATACCAGATGGCCAACCGCCCGCTCCTGTAGCGGGCAGTTGCCGGTCTGGAACAGGCTATTTATAACCGGGCCTTCGATTTATTTTTTTTGATTTTTACCGATCGTAGGCCGACAATAAAAAATCAAACAAATTTACTATGGCACGTTATACCGGACCGAAGACAAGAATCTGCCGCATTTTTGGCGAGCCCATTTTAGGTAGTGGTAAATACCTGAGCAAAAACAGCAATCCTCCCGGTCAGCACGGCCCCACCAAGAAGCGTAAAGCTCCCGGTGAATACGCCCTGCAGCTGAAGGAAAAGCAAAAAGCCAAATACACTTACGGTGTACTGGAAAAACAATTCCGCAGAACTTTTGAAGAAGCTTCCCGTCGTAAAGGCGCTACCGGTGAGATCCTGATGAAACTCCTGGAAGCACGCCTGGACAACGCTGTATACCGCCTCGGTATCGCTCCTTCCCGTCCCGCTGCCCGTCAGCTGGTTGCCCACAAACACATTACCGTTAACGGTGAAGTGGTGAATGTACCCTCTTTCCAGCTGCGTCCCGGTGACCAGATTGGTATCAAAGAGAAAGACAAGACCAATGTTTCCATCACCGGCATATTCCGCGGCAAGAACGCGAAATTCAGCTGGCTGGACTGGAACGAAGGTGAAATGACCGGTACTTTTGTAGCTTACCCTGAACGTGAGAGTGTTCCTGAGAACATTAAGGAACAGTTGATTGTTGAATTGTATTCTAAGTAAGCTGATCCCCGGAGCCCCTGAGAACGGGCGGGGACAATTCATCACAAAAAATCGAAATTTTAAAATATGGCCATTTTAAATTTCCAGAAACCAGACAAAATCGTTCTGCAAAAAGCCACGGAATTTGAAGCTCAGTTTGAGTTTCGTCCGCTGGAACCCGGATTCGGCGTAACTATTGGTAACGCTCTGCGCAGGGTGCTGCTCAGCTCCCTCGAAGGCTACGCCATCGTTGGTATCCGTATTGAAGGAGTAGACCATGAGTTTGCTACCATCAAAGGCATTACCGAGGACGTACTGGAGATCATCCTGAACCTGAAACAGGTCCGCTTCAAAAAGAAAGTGGAACATGATCTGGGAACAGAAAAGATCACCCTCAGCATCAAAAACAAAACAGAACTGACAGCAGGTATGATCGGTGAAGCCACTCAAAGCTTCGACATCATGAACCCCGAGCTGCTGATCTGTACCCTGGACAGCTCCGCAAAACTGGATATTGAGCTGACCATCTCCAAAGGCCGTGGTTATGTACCTGCTGAGGAAAACAAGGTGAAAGATGCACCCTTCGGTTATATCCCTACCGACTCCATCTTCACCCCCATCAAGAATGTGAAATACGCTATTGAAAATACGCGTGTGGAACAACGCACCGACTACGAAAAACTCCTGATGGACGTTGCCACTGATGGTACTATCCACCCGGAAGAAGCGGTGAAACAAGCCAGCCGCATCCTGATCCAGCACCTGATGATCATCACTGATGAGAACATCACTTTCGACAACAAGGAAGACAAGAAAGAAGATGTGGTGGATGAGCAAATGCTGCAGCTGCGCAAGATCCTGAAGACCCCGCTGGAAGACCTGGATCTGTCCGTACGTGCTTTCAACTGTCTGAAGGCCGCCAAGATCAATTCGCTCAGCGAACTGGTACAGTACGAACAGGAAGACCTGATGAAATTCCGCAACTTTGGTCAGAAATCACTGGCTGAAATTGAGCAGGTGCTGGCTGAACGCGGTCTGCACTTTGGAATGGACCTCAGCAAGCTGGGCCTGGATAAAGAAGAACTGTAATTTTTTATTGAATAAGTACCCCGCAATTCCTGACACGGTGCGGGGGAATTTTAAAACACAACTGTCATGCGTCACGGAGACAAAATCAACAATTTAGGCAGGACCGCTTCCCACAGGAAAGCCCTGCTCAGCAACATGGCCTGTCAACTGCTCCAGCACAAACGTATCGTTACTACGCTGGCTAAAGCCAAGGCCCTGCGCACTTACATTGAGCCCCTGATCACCAAGGGTAAAGAAAACACCACTCACCAGCGCCGTGTAGTGTTCAGCTACCTGCAGGACAAGGAAGCCGTTACCGAACTGTTCAGCACCATCGCTGAAAAGATCGGCGGTCGCCCCGGTGGTTATACCCGCGTCATCAAGCTCGGTATCCGTAAAGGTGACAACGCTGAGACTGCCCTGATTGAGCTGGTTGACTTCAATGAAGTATACGGTAAAGGTAAAGGCGAAACTGCTGAACCCGCCAAGAAAACACGCCGCAGCCGTGCTGCCGGTGGTGCCAAAAAGGCCAAGGAAGATGCACCCGCTGCTGAAGCACCTGCCGCTACTGAAGAAAAACCCGCTGCCGAGTAAGCAAGTGTTAAACTTCTTTCAATACCTGAAAAGCCCTGCTATGAAGTGGGGCTTTTTTATGGTACTCCGGGGTGTGAACAATTAACTGCGTATAAAAAACAATAATTCGTTTTCTTTGCAAAATTTTTCAGCAATAATGCCTACATCATCTCAAAAACCCGCCGTGCTCCTGTTGGCAGACGGCACCGTTCATTTTGGTAATGCATTTGGCAAGATCGGCACCACCACCGGCGAGATCTGTTTCAATACAGGTATGACCGGTTACCAGGAAGTGTTCACCGATCCCAGCTACTATGGTCAGATCGTCATCATGAACAATGTTCACGTTGGTAACTACGGCGTGAAGGAAGATGAAGTGGAATCCTCCAGTGTTAAGATCCGTGGTATGATTGGCCGGAACCTCGAAGAACAGTATTCGCGCAAGCTGGCCAATGGCTCGCTGGACGAATACCTGCAGCAGAACAATATTGTGTGTATTGAAGGGGTGGACACCCGCGCCCTGGTAACGCATGTGCGCCAGCAAGGGGCTATGAACTGCATCATCTCCTCCGAGATCACAGACGTGGAAGAACTGAAAAAACAACTGGCTGCCGTGCCCGGCATGGATGGCCTGGAACTGGCCAGCGTAGTGAGCACCAAAGAGCCCTATACCCTGGGCGATCCCAATGCCGAAGTGAAGATCGCCGTCCTGGACTATGGCACCAAACAACATATCCTCCAGTGTATGGTGGAGAGAGGGGCTTACCTGAAAGTATTCCCCGCTAAAACAGCTGTGGCTGACTTAAAAGCTTTCAGCCCCAATGGTTATTTCATCTCCAATGGCCCCGGCGATCCCGCCTCCATGGACTATGCCATTAACACCGTGAAAGAAGTGCTGGAAGAGAACAAACCTACTTTTGGTATCTGCCTGGGACACCAGCTGCTGGCACTGGCCAACGGTATCAGCACCTTTAAAATGCACCACGGTCACCGCGGCCTTAACCACCCGGTAAAGAACCTGCTGACCGGCAAATGTGAGGTGACCACCCAGAACCACGGTTTTGGCGTTGATCCCAAGTCAGTAGCCAAGGCTACCCATGTGGAGATCACCCACGTAAACCTCAATGACGATAGCATTGAAGGTATCCGCCTGAAGGACAAACCGGCCTTCTCCGTACAGTACCACCCGGAAAGCACGCCCGGCCCGCACGATAGCCGCTACCTGTTTGATGATTTCATTGCCCTGATCAAACAGCACAAGGCTTAATCTGTTGGCGGACTGGCAGTCATTGCAGCAGCAGTGACGCTCCTGGTACCAATCAACTTCGAAGCAGATTGATCTGAATATATCTTTGCCGGCAGTTTTACCCCTGCCGGCAAAGTTTTTTTTGGGACAGGAAGACCCGGGCCTCCTTCAAGAGGCTCCATGCCCTGACCTTTACCCTTCTGTAATTCCCGGGCCGGATACGCTGCCAGGTCCATATTTTCCTTTATTTTTATACTGTTCCAATCCTGTAGAAAGCTACCTTCCCCAACCATCTCAAATTTTATAGGCATGACAACCACCAGACTTGCTGCGGTATTGCTGGCTGTATTGTTTTTTACAGCCTGCCAGAAAGAGATCAGTGATTTCGGGGAGCCCGAGGTAGTTCCCGGCCCAACGGCGTGCCAGCTTACCCGGATGGTGCAGGGCGCCACTGGCACTCCGGCCGATACCGTATTCCATATCAGCTATGATAATAACAAGCGCATCGTCAAACTGGTGGATTCCACCCACCAGGATACAATGACGGCGATCTTCCATTCCAGTGGCAAACTGGCGCGTATTGACCACGACTGGGGCTATTTCAAACTCTTTGATTATACTCCCGAAAACCGGCTGTCTGCTGTGGTATCACCCTTTTCCGCTGCTGAATATGAGTACCTCACAGGAGATACCCTGCCCATCAGGGTCAATCTGTATGAGTGGGACGATCAGGCCCAGGATTTCCTTCCCCTGGCCTATGATACCCTTTACTATGATGGGGACGGGCAGTTGGTCCGCCTTATGGAATATGATCCTGCCGGTGTACCGGTGATGGAGATCCAGCTTACCTACAGCGCACTGCAGAATACCTTTGGCGCGCTCGGTCTCTTCAATTATGAGAATTACCTGGGCATGGGAGATATATTCCCGCTCAGCATCTATTATGCCCTGGATGGCCGGTACATGCTCAATACTTACCGGGAAACCATGATAGCTACCAATGAGCAGTTCAGCGTTGATGTCAATTATACTACGGACCCTGGCCAGAAAATAACGGGCACCAGGGCCATCCTCAAACAACTGAATAATGGCGCTACTGTGGCCACTGCCACGGCTACCAGGAAATACTTTTACACCTGCCCGTAGGTCCATACCTTGCCCGCATTGCCAAAAACAGTATTTTCGGGCATAAAGCAGTGTATGAAAATAGCTATCATCAACGGGCCCAACCTGAACCTGCTGGGCAAGCGCGAGAAATCCATTTACGGCGATCAGTCGTTTGAGACCTACTACCAGTCCCTGCAACAGGATTTTCCGGAAGTCAGCTTTACCTATTACCAGAGTAATGTGGAAGGAGAGCTGATCAATGAAGTACAGCGGGTGGGTTATGAGTTTGATGGTATTGTCCTGAATCCCGGTGGTTATACCCACACTTCTGTGGCCCTGGGAGATGCTATAGCCTCCATCACCACCCCGGTGATTGAAGTGCATATCTCAAATGTGCATGCCCGTGAGGAGTTCCGTAAAATATCCCATGTATCGGCAAAAGCTGCCGGCAGTATCATTGGCCTGGGCCTGAACGGCTATAAGCTGGCTGTGCGCCACCTGCTGGAGAAATAAATTGTGTACGGGCATTGCGTGCCTCCTGCAACTGCTGCTCCAACTGATGCGCGTTACAGGTCACCAGCAGTACTACAAGGACAGGACCAGGTTACGCATACTGTTATTTTAATGGGCCTCCTTCAATTCTTTGCGGATGGCTTTGAGAGCGCTGTCCGTTTCTTTACTCAGCTGGCCGCCGGCTTTTTTAAGGTCAGCACTCATGGATTCCAGGGTTTTGGCCAGGCTATCGCGCTGCCGCAGCAAGGCCTCTTTCTGGAGCCCCAGCTCATCATTCACCTTATTGAGGGCGTTACGGATGCTGTCCTGCACCTGCAGGGCTTTACGGACTTCTTCCTGACGGTTATTACCACAGGCTGCCAGGGTGGCTATCATTGTTATCAATAGGAGCGTTCGCATGGGCTGTAAGTTATAAAAAGATCCGCATCAGGAGCGCATATCCGTGGTCTTCCTTTGCATCGTCCAGTTTCTGTATGATATGTACGCCGTTGGGCGTCCAGACCTTGAACAGCTCGCCTTTCTTCCGGAAGGACAGTTCTTTCTCAATGGCCGGGATCATACTGCCTTTGGCCATCCAGCCCATATCGCCGCCTTCGGCCGTTTCACCTCCGGAGGAATAGGTTCGTACCATATCCTTAAAACTGGCTTTGCCGGCATGTACCCGCTCCATGATGCTGGTGGCCAGGGAATCGGCAAAATGCGCCCGGAAAAGGCTGGTGTCCAGGTATAGCTGGGCAATATGATTAAAGCGGTTGGGCGCCTTGTCGAGCACCTGCACCAGGATCTTTCCTTTCTCAAAAGGGCCATACACTTTACCCACTGCGCCATGGTAGGCGATGCTGTCCGCCAGGCCGGCAAAATGCTGTGTCCGGAAAATGGTGATGGTATCAATGCTGAACTTTTTCTTCAGCACATCTTTTACGTAGAGAGGGCTGTTGCCCGACTTTTCGATGGCGGTCTTCAGCTGGGCCATGGTCATTTTGGCCGCCGGCGTTTTTGCTGCTGCCGCAGGCCTGGCGGGTTGTCCGGTCCTGGCGGGCTGGCTGCTGCCTGGTTTTGTCTGTGCCGGAAGCCACTGGCTGCAGGCCAGGGCCGCGATAAGCAGGGCCGGCAGTACTATTTTTTGGGATCTTGTCAACTTTTCAGGTATTTCAGGCGTCAAATTAAGGATTTAATGGCGAACCGGGCCGCTGCAGACAGGGTGATGGGGAACTATTACCCGTGACCCGCCTGAGCCGGAGCGATTTAAGTGTTTTTTGACAATGAAGGCCCAGTAGCTGGCGTTATTATTGTACTGATTTTATCTATTAAAAACCATTTGTCATGCGTTGTTTCCTGTTTCTTTTGCTCTTTGTTTATTCCGGCGCCGGGGCACAGTCCCTGTGGAAGGAGTATTCCCTGAATGCCAGGGGGGATACCATGAACCGGATAGACAGGTGGGACCGCAAGCAGGGCCCCTGGCTGATCCATTATGATAACCTGCGCGGTGAGCCTGGCTTTGAAGAGGAAGGCTGGTACAAGAACAATAAGAAAACAGGGGAGTGGAAACTCTACAGCCTTATGGGCGACCATATCGGCACCGAGTATTACAAATGGGACATGAAAGACAGTATCTGCAGCTATTATACCATCCACGGGCAGCTTCGTCTGGAACAAAGCTGGAAGGCTTTCAATCCCGATAAGGCCTATGACACCCTGGAAATTGAAGACCCGGAAAAATTTGATACCTACCGGACGGTGATCGTGAAGAATGAAGGCGCAGCCGTCAGACACGGCGTCTGGAAATACTACGATGCCGAAAGCGGCGCCCTGATCCGCACCGAGACCTATACCCTCGGCAAACTGGAAGGCGAAAAGAAAACAGTAGCCGCACCCACTGAAAAGAAAGCAATCCCTAAGACCAAAGAGATGCAGGAGTTTGAAAAAATGAAAGGGAAAAAGAAGGTCAGGTACCAGGACGGCAGTACAGGTGGCGGGCATTGACAGGCATTCTGAGCTATAAAAATGCCAAAATAGCTTAACGGTACCCGTTTTCCAGGTAGATTATTTCTCTTATTTTCATAGGACTAATCAGAGTAACTACCTAAACCTTTATCCATGCGATTACAACTTCTTCTCAAAGATGCGAAGTGTTATTGCCTGCCAATAGGTAAACCCGCATTCTTCAAGCGACAGTTTCCTGCATTAAACCCTCTTTGGTTCCTCCCTCCTTTATCATTACTGTCTGTCAAAAAACAACAACGCCCGTTTGCCTGAAGCCTGTTGATTGGCTCCAGGTCAGTCCTTTTCATTTTTGCTGCCATGCAGCCTCTTCATTAAAACCTTATCATGAAATATTTCCCTTACCAGGCAGTAGTGTCCTATTTCCGTAACAAAGGAACAGGCAGCCTCCTGTTCTGCCTTATCGTATTGCAGTTCCATCCCACGGGAACAGTCACTGCGCAAACCTCCAACGCTGTCCGCTACCAGGTCTTTGCCCCCAATACCTATGAACTGGGCAAATACGGAGATGTGCCGGTAGACATGGCCACAGGCGTTCCCCAGATCAGGGTTCCCCTGGTATCCTTTTCAGACAGGGACCTGAACCTGGATATATCCCTTTCTTACCATGCTTCCGGTATCAAGGTTGACCAGGAGGCCACCTGGGTTGGGTTAGGCTGGGCGTTAATTGCCGGCGGGATGATCACCCGGGAGCTGCGGGGAAAGGCAGATGATTATGATCCGGCTACCAGCAGTTTTGCCAGTCGCACAGATATCCCCGATTATACCGGCCTGAATGCTACAGACCTCGATAATTATATCAACCAGGTAGAAAACAAGCTGTCAATAGCTGCCGATAACGGAACGGATAATGGCGCTGATATTTTCTATTACAATTTCAACGGCCGTGCGGGAAGATTTTTCCTGGATAATGACGCCAGACCGGTATTCAGTAAATATGAAGACCTGAAAGTTGAGTTCTTACTAAAGCCGGGCGTTAATCCTAACAGGGAATATTTTGTTATCACGGATGAGCGTGGCGTAAAATATGAGTTCAGCGATATTGAGCTGACGGATCCTGTTCTATCAGGAGTGGAGCGGTTTGATTATATCAGCGCCTGGTATCTTTCCCGGATCACCAGCCCGTCTGGCGCTGAGATCACCATTGAATATGTCAGGGGTGGATTGTGCTCCTATAATTTTCAGCGAAGATGTTACGACCAGGTATACTTTGCCGTTAACCCAAATACCTCCGAGCAAGTCCTGCCTGATGAAACCAGGACCAACTGTATCAACTACGATGCCCGTATCTATGGCATTGTTCCTAAAAAAATAACCAGCTCTTCGGGCAACTATGTAGAATTTATCACGGCTGCCAGCCGGAGGCTGGACAGTGATCCTACACTGCCGGAGCTGAATAATCAGCTGGATTTTGTTGTACTGCGCAACAGTGCGGGCGAACAGTTAAAAAGGAAAAAGCTTAGTTATAGTTATTTTGAGGCCAATGACAACCGGAAGTTTCCGGGAACGGGCAGTAGTGACGGTCGTAATTATCTCAATTACCGGCTGCGGCTGGATGCCGTCCAGGAAGTATCTGTTTCGGGACAGCTTCAAAACCCCTACCGCTTCGAATACTATGGTGATAACGATCCCCTGACAAGCGATGCCTATACCTTGCCCTACCGGCTGTCGCCCAGCCAGGACCATTGGGGGTATTACAATAATAGTTTCAATACCGTCATGTTTCCTGACAATGCTGTCAATAAACCTTATAACCGGGATGAAGCGTTTGAGTATGTAGCAGGCCAGTTTGGGGGGACAACGGTGAATTTCGGGTATTCCATATCAACGGCCAGTACCCGCGAGCCTGACGAAGAAGCGCTGAAGGCAGGTCTGTTGAATAAGCTCATTTTCCCTACAGGCGGTTATACGCTGTTTGATTTTGAAGGGCATAATCTGTCTGCTCCGGGTTTCCCTTTTTATCCCCTGACCGGTGGCGTACGGATCAGGAAGATTGAGTCCCTGCCTGCAACGGGCGCCACTCCGGTAGTGAAGAATTATACTTATGAAAGCACCAGCATAGTAGATTACAACAAATGTCTCTCGCTTCCCAATCCCTATTATTCCATATTCTGGCGCACCACGGATTATGAGCTGATGATGGCTGCCGGTGTGCCCGCCGATCTGGCCATGCAACAACAGTTTGTTGGCAAGGCGGAGGCTTCTCCTCAGCTGATGCTGGGTTCGGGCATGCATCCTGTTTACCAGACCATTGTTGAATCTTCGCCGGGCAATGGAAGAACGGTATATGAGTATGAGTCAACATCAGAGGACAATGAAGAATACGCGCATAATGGCGGGGTGCAGATCCCCCGGCTATTTTATACAGCGCACCTGCTGATCAGGAATATTGTCGTCGGCAGCAGGCATTTAACACTGCCCAGCTATCCCTGCATCTTCCCCTGGCCCAGTTTTCTCAATAACGACTGGCGCAGGGGCCAGTTGAAAACAAAATCAGTCTGGTCTGCCGGCAATTCCCTGGTCTCTGAGGAATCGATTGAATATGATATCCGGTCATTAAAGGCTATTCCCAATTACAGGGTGATCCAGGTGGATAACCAGCGTTATTTTTATAACCGTTTTTACACAATAGGCGGCTACGTAAAGCCCGTTAACCAGGTAACGAAGACCTTTGATGGTAATGGTAATTTTGTCCGTACTGAAAAAAGGCTGAAATATACTTCGGTCAGTCATAAGCAGCTCACCGAAAGCAGGGACCTAAGCAGTGCAGGCGATACCATTGTAACGAGGTATTATTATCCTCCGGAATATGGCAACGCCCTGGTCCAGCTGAATGATAAACATATCCTCCTGCCGGTAGATGTACGCCGGTACAAGGAAGGTAAATTGATTGGCGGCGAACAGGTAAAACATGGCGTCAATGGATTACCCCAGGATATTTACCGGGCCGAGCCTACAGGGGCAGGCGCCGATATTCCCTTTAATGCCCTGGCGCCCTATACTTTTTTTCCGCAATTCTCCAATGTCTATAATGCGGATAACAGCCTGCGCAGCCAGAACCTGGCTTATGGTTCATCCACTGTTTTTATCTGGAGCTATAAAGGCCAGCAACCGGTAGCAAGGATCCAGCATGCCAGCTATGAGGAAGTGAAGGCGGCACTGGATGATGCGTCGGAGACCTTTATCAATGCGCTACGGGGAAAGGCGGAACCTACCACGGCCGATATGAGCAGGTTGAACAGCCTGAGAAGCCACGCTGCGCTGAAAAAGGCTGCTATTACCACTTATACCTTTAAACCACTGGTGGGCATGAAATCGGAGACGGATCCTGCCGGCAGGACCACCTACTATGAGTATGATGAATTTGGACGCCTGGTTGTGGTGAAAGATGATGCGGGCAAAGTATTAAAAGCGATCTGTTACAATTATGCCGGTGAACCTGTAAACTGTAATTAATATGCTGTTCAATAAAGTAATTCCAACCTTTATCGTGCTGCTGGTTACGTTATTGTCCGGCAGCGTTCAGTCCTTTGGCCAGGGAACCAGTATGGCCGATCCCATTGACATGGGTGAATTTACCCAGTATAACACGGATTTCTATGATAGCCGCAGCAATATTGGCTATGGCAATAATTACGGGCAACCGAGCGAAGATGTGTTTTACAGGTTCTATGTATATGGTACAACTACTGTATCCATTTCCACCTGCAATGCTGACTTTGACACTTATCTGCATTTACTAAGAGGTGATGGGTCCCTGATACAATCAAATGATAACAATGGCCCGCTCTGCCAGACTAACCGGGCTTCCCTGCAAGCTACAAACCTGCCTCCCGGCGTTTACTTTATTGTGGTGGAAGGGTTTTATCTGAATGCCGGTGATTTCACGTTGGAAGCTCAGTTCAACGTGGCCACCAATGAAGGCTTTAACTTCTTTAATCCTGTGGAAATGGGCAGTTTTACCCAGGCAACGGGTACTTATTCCAATAGCCGGAGTAATGCCGGTCATTACAATGACTATGGTCAGCCGAGCGAAGATGTGATCTATGGTTTTTATATTGATGGTTCAAGGGATGTTACCATATCCACCTGCGGCTCTTCCCTGGATACCTATATTTATTTACTGGGTATTGACAGGTCCCTGATGTACTCCAACGATGACAATGGTCCATCCTGCTCCGGAACGTCGGCCTCGCTGCAGATAAACAACCTTCTTTCCGGCTATTATTATATTGTTGTTGAAGGCAAGGGCAGCAGCTCCGGGAACTACACCCTTAATGTAACGTTCTCGCAGCAATTCCCTCCTGCATCAGAAGGCGTAAATATGGGCAATGCTATTGTGATAGGCAATTACACCGCCGGTGGCAGCCATACCTATACGGATAGTCGCAGCAATGATCCCGCCAATGGCTATGGTCATGACTATGGCGGATCAAGTGATGATATTTTCTATAAGGTGAGCTTTGACAAAACCTCTGATCTCAGTATCTCCACCTGTGGATCTCCTATTGCCACCAGCCTGTACCTGCTAAGAAGTGATGGCCAGCAGGTAGCTGCCAATTCCGGTAACGGACCTCTATGCAGCGGGGGACAGGCCTCTATCCAGGCCGGTAACCTTGCCGCCGGTACTTATTATATTGTTGCAGAAGGCAGTGGCAGTGCCAGTGGTGTGATCAATCTATCGGTGACAACCAATGTGCAGTTGCCCTTGGTGGCAGGCAGCGTCAGCCCGGCGATCCAGTCTATTGCAAGCGGCGCATCGGCCAGCCCCTTAACGGCTACCGCTCCTACCTGGGGAAATGGTTCGGCCATTACGTTTCAATGGCAGCGCTCCACGGACTATGCCACCTGGAATGCTATTGCAGGCGCTAACGCTTTAAGTTATAGCCCGGGCGTACATACAGTAACGGCCTGGTACCGGATAGTAGCCACCCAATCTGCAAAAACGGTCTATAGCAATATAGCCACCGTGGATGTCGCTGTTCCCTCCTCCACCAGTCTTTCAGCAGGACAGAATTATATTGCTATCTGGTCGCCTGTAGTGCCTGTTACCGACAGGACGGCCGCTATTGGTGGTTCACCCGGCAATGTACAGTTACAGGTACAATACTTTGACGGGCTTGGCCGCGCTTCGCAAACGGTGGCAAGGAACGCTTCCCTGGAAACGGAAGCGGGTACTGCCCGCGACCTTGTTACCCAGGTTACTTACGATGCCTGGGGCCGGCAGGATAAAGCCTTCCTGGCCTATGCCTCCGCCCGTGCGGGCGGCAGCTATCGCCCGGATGCGCTGACCATGCAAACTGGTTTTTACCAGGGAAAATTTGCGGACCAGGGAGAAACCAGCTATTTCTACAGCCAGACGGTATTTGAGGCTTCACCTTTAAACAGGGTATTGGAGGAGTATGCTCCCGGTGAGAACTGGGCGGGTACGCAGGCCACCTCAAAACACGGCGTCAAAGCAGGTTATTGGAGTAACACGCCTACTGATGCGGTGCGGGTATGGAAAGTAATAGAAGGTAACCAGGCAGCAGCCAGCATCACCAGCAGCTATACCAGTCCAAAAGCCTATGATGCGGGAGTGTTATATAAAAAGATCACAGAAGATGAAGTGGGCAAACAGGTCATTGAATTTACCGACAGGGAAGGACAGGTAGTCCTGAAGAAAGTGCAGCTTACTGCCAGCAAAGATGCTGGTAGCGGCAGTGGTCATGTTGGCTGGCTCTGTACCTATTATATTTATGACGACCAGCATAATCTCCGCTGTGTTATCCAGCCGGAAGGGGTTAAGCAACTGAGCGGCCCCCTGAACTGGGTCCCTGATGTTAACCTGCTGGCGGAACAATGCTTCCGGTATGAATATGATGGCCGCAAAAGGCTGATCATTAAAAAATTGCCGGGAGCAGGCGAATTGAATATGGTGTACGACGTGCTTGACCGGTTGGTGTTTACACAGGATGCCAACCGGCGGGCCGAGAATAAATGGCTGGCTACCTTGTATGATGGGCTGGACCGGCCGGTACTTACTGGTATGGTTACTTATACAGGCAGCAGGGACAACCTGCAGCAACTGGTAACCACCCGCACGCAGGCGGGCAGTAACGGAGAGTCTGTCATAGAAGGAGTAACAATATATAAGCACCCGCTTCCTGATGGAAGCGCCCTGGATGTATTGTCCATTACCTATTACGATGACCATGACTGGAGCAACAGTCTGGCCACCAACCTGAAGACCTTCAGTACGGCCGCTTCGGGTGCTTACCTGTATACTGCCAGCAATACCAGCTATCCCTATGCGCAGGCGGTGCAGGCAAATACCGCTACCAAAGGCCTGGTGACCGGTACAAAGATCAAAGTGCTGGACAATGGTCCTGCCAGGTACCTGAATGCCGTGAACTTTTATGATGATAAAGGCCGCCCTGTCCAGATCAGGACGGAGAACCTGAGCGGAGGGCTGGATGTGACCACTACCCAGTACAACTGGAGCGGTCAGGTGTTGGTAAGTATACAGGAGCATGAGAAGAAAGCGCCTGCCCTGCATACGGCCACTGTGATCACAAAGTTGGAGTACGATGATATAGCCCGGTTGAAAAGGATTCAGAAAAAAGTACGCAGCAGCCTGGTCAACAATAATGAGCTGCCTGCTGACTGGACAACTATCCTGGTGAATGAATACGATGCCATCGGGCTGTTGACAATGAAAAAGGTGGGTAGCCAGCTGGATGGTACAACGGGGGCGCCGCTGGCGGCTGTTCCCCTGACCCGGCTAAACCATGATTATAATGTACGCGGCTGGCTCCTGTCGGTCAACAAAGATTACCTGGGGGGAACGGCTACCGGGGACCTGTATTTTGGGCTGGACCTGGGCTATGACAAAAATGGTTTTGAGGACAGTTACCAGCATCCGCAGTACAATGGAAATATCAGTGGCATGATCTGGAAGAATGCCGGCGACAGCAAAAAGCGTAAATATGATTTTGATTATGATGCCGCCAACCGGCTGACCAGCGCTGCCTTTGGCCAGCATTCCGGCACAGGTACTGTATACAACAAGGATGCCGGTGTGGATTTCAGCGTAAGCAACCTGAGCTATGATGCCAACGGTAATATCCTGAGCATGTGGCAGAATGGGCTGAAAGGCACCACCAGTTCAGAAATAGACAAGCTCAGCTATACTTACTTTCCAGGCAGCAACAGGCTAAAGAATGTTATAGACGATAGCAATAATGTGCATACCAGACTGGGCGACTTCCACTATTCGCAAACCTATATGACCGCGCTGGGTACTAAAACAGCTGCAGCCATAGACTACGACTATGACACCAATGGCAACCTGGTGCAGGATCGCAACAAGGATATCTTCCAGGCAGGCAGCAAGGCTATAGAATATAACCACCTGAACCTGCCACGCAGGATCTATGTACAGGGCAAAGGGACCATTGACTATACCTATAGTGCGGCAGGTGTAAAGCTGTCGAAAATGGTCACTGACCAGACTGTCAGCCCTGCCAGAACAACCACTACATGGTATATAGCCGGTTTTGAGTATAAGAACGATACGTTGCAGCAGCTCATTCATGAAGAGGGACGGATCCGGTTTGGGAAGGCTAAGGATAAGACCTGCGAAATTGGACAATTACCCGATAGGTTTATCTATGATTATTTTATCCGGGATCACCTGGGTAATATCCGGCTGGTCCTGACAGGAGATAAGGAGAAAGACTGCTATCCCGCTGCTACGGTGGAACCGGCCAGGGTAGCCACAGAAAAGTTGCTGTACAATATTGCCGATGGCAGGATAGTGGATAAAACCAGCATTGGCGCTACGGAGGCAAGCCTGGAAAATAAGCTGTACCGGACCCATGGAGGTACTACAGGGGAAAAGACCGGCCTGGAAATAGTGCTGAAGGTGATGGGGGGCGATAAAGTAGCCATACGCGGTGAATCCTTCTATCAACTACCCGGAGGCAATGCCGGTACGCCGTTAAACCTGGCGCTGGCAGACCTGCTGGCGAGTTTTATTGGCAGCGGCCCGGTTTCCGGAAAGGGCATTACAGCGGGTAGCATTACGGGTTTGCCTGGTAATACGGCTGCTTTGCAGGGCTTCCTGAACCAGCACAATCCAGGAAGTAGTACGGCTAAAGCAGCCATCAACTGGATCCTGCTGGATGAGCAGTTCCGGATGGTCAGTGCCGATTTTGATGGGGTACAGTCAGGAGGAGGGTATAAGAACCACACGAAGTTTATCAATACCCCTGTTACTGTCACCAGCAGCGGATATTTGTATATTTATGTAAGCAATGAAAGTAATTTGCCGGTGTTCTTTGATAATTTACAGGTGAGCCATGAAAAAGGAGCCATCCTGGAAACCACGGATTATTATCCGTTCGGCCTGGTAATGGCGGGAATAAGTTCCAGAGCGATGGGAAAACCGGAGAATAAATATGCCTACAACGGCAAGGAAAAACAGCAAAAAGAATTCAGTGATGGTAGTGGGTTAGACTGGCTGGATTATGGTGCGCGGATGTATGATAACCAGATAGGAAGGTTCTTTACACAGGATAGGTTTGCAGAGAAGTATATGCCTGTATCGCCTTACCAGTACGCTGCCAACAATCCCGTTTTAAATGTTGATGTCAATGGGGATAGCTTAGGTATTCTGGTTAATGGTGTTACCTATCAGTATTATAATAACGCCTATCATGATGGTGAAGGAAATGTTGTTGATCTGAGCAAGGATAAATTGGCAAGTTCAGTTTTGGGTGCATTGAATACAATTTATTCCGGAGACTTTGGGAAGGGCTACCTGGACAATATAATTGGCATGAATGAAACCATCACTATTCAGGATGCAGCTAATTATAAAGGTGATGGCGAAGTTAGAGGTGCAGGATCCGATAAAAAGAACGTGTATGTAAACCTGGAACATTTTGGAAAGGATGGTGATAAATTGATAAAGAATTACCCGACTGATGGAAATGATATTGAGCTTGGACTGACGACATCACTGGGTCATGAAATAGCGCACTCCACCAGTTATATTAAAAATTTCGGTTACCAGGAGAAGTTTTGGTATATGTCGCAGGGTGGCAAGAAAATATCACAGGATGAGTGGTATGCTACTGTGATTGAAAATTATATAAGAATAGATCAGAATCTGCCTTTGCGGACCCATTATGGGTATATGGACAGTAGTGTCAACCCCACTATAAAGCTGGTTGACGAAAATTCCAGGGTAATCAAGCCTGCGAAGGATTTTCATGCAATGAAAAAAATGTTTGACATAAATTCATACCAGGTTGTTTGGCCTGAATAATACTATGAGAAAAATATTATTTTGTCTTTCCGTGATGGTAGCTGTCATTGTAGTATGTTGTCAATGCAATACCTCAAAAAAAATGATCGGGTCATATGATATTATCCGGAGTAATTATTTTTCCAGTAATTACAGTTTACCCTTGCAGGATACAAACAAGGTGAATACCCATTTATACCTGGGCATTTTTGATAGAATTAACTTTGAGAATGGCGCGAATTGTCTATTGATGAAAATTTATACAGTCGGCAGGATATGGGAAGAATACGGGCTATATGATTATAAGAGTGGTAAATGCTATTATACATCTATAAAGGGCAACAATTTGTATCATTTTGACGAGGTTAGTAATGAAGAAAGTGCAGCAATGTATAATAGAATGAAGAAATTTATCAATAATGACGACTTACTGCAGAAACAGGTTCAACAACAATCAACCTTGTTTGACGGAGACAATTTTGAGGTCAGCAAAATACAGGTCAACAGCAGCAGGAAAGAGATATTGGTAAAGTCTTATTATTGGTAACAGGTAGTTATAATAAAAGAAAGTGGCTGATCCTTTTGGGTCAGCCACTTTTATTTTAATACGGTATTATTTCTTCTCCTCAAATCCCTTCTTAAAGAACAGCAGCTGGTAATCCAGGCTATTGGTCCAGTAAGCGGAAGTATGGCCGCCGGGACGTTCGGCGTAATCGTGTGCAATCTTTTTCTCCAGTAATTTCTGGTGCAGGTTGCGGTTAACCTGGAAAAAGAAATCATCCACGCCGCAGTCAAAGGTGATGCGGAGCTGACCGGGCTGCAGCTGGTCGGCTATATTGATCACGGTATTTTTTTCCCAGTTTTCCTTATTGGTGAGGGAGTCGCCCAGTCTTTTGGTCAGGTCCCAGTTCTTGGGGAAGGGGCGGATATCCACGCCACCGGCCATGCTGCCTGCCTGGCCAAAGAGATCAAGGTGGCGGAAAGCCAGGTAGAAGGCGCCATGGCCGCCCATGCTGAGACCGGCGATAGCACGGAAATTCCGGTCCGCTTTGGTTTTGTAATGGCTGTCGATAAAGGGCACCAGCTCGGTGGTCATAAAAGTTTCATAGCGGAAGGCGGGATCCACGGGGCTGTCAAAATACCAGCTGCCGAAACCACCGTCCGGGCAAACGAACAGTACGTTCAGCTCGTCCGCCCGCTGGGCCAGGGCTGGTTTTTCTTTGATCCAGCCGGCGTAATTGCCGCTGTAGCCATGCAGGAGGTACACTACGGGCAGGGCCGCGGCTTTCTTATACTTTGCGGGCTTGATGATCACTACTTTAACGTCTTTATTCATGGCATTGCTATGCACCAGGATGGTGTCTACGGCGCCAGCATGGACAATGGTGCTGCACACCAGGGCAAGGAAGAGGGCTGAGA
Source organism: Candidatus Pseudobacter hemicellulosilyticus (assembly GCA_029202545.1). Lineage (GTDB taxonomy): Bacteria > Bacteroidota > Bacteroidia > Chitinophagales > Chitinophagaceae > Pseudobacter > Pseudobacter hemicellulosilyticus. Next base: position 5,880,948 of record CP119311.1, on the reverse strand, counting down.
TGATTTTCATTACAATCTGCTTTTTTGGGACGGTAAATATAAGGCTTTGAAAATTCCGGCTAATGATGTATTTTTAATATCGAAATGATATCAAACTAAAAACAACAGCAATATGGAAAAAGTCTTCAAACCCATGTCCGGCTACCTCATGGTCCTGGTAGCTTTTCTCAGCCTGATCGCAGGCGCTTACCTCCTGATCAGTAACGCCAATGACGAGACCGGTAACGGCCTGCTGGCTTTCACCGGCATCTTATTACTGCTCCTGGTGGTCTTTATTATCAAAGGCCTGCTGGTAGTGGATCCCAATCATTCCCGTGTCTGTGTATTCTTCGGTAAATATGTGGGGTCTGTTAAAGAGAACGGCCTGCTCTGGGTGAATCCCTTTTTTACCCGGTACAAGATCTCCCTGCGTGCCCAGAACCTGGAAAGTTCCCGCCTCAAAGTGAATGATAAGATGGGTAACCCCATTGAGATCGGTGCGGTGATTGTCTGGCAGGTGAACGATACCTATAAAGCGGCTTTTGAAGTGGCGGATTATGATCAGTATGTGCGTACCCAGAGCGAGGCGGCCGTACGATTCCTGGCCACTTCCTATCCGTACGACCATATGGAAGATGAACATGCCACCATTACCCTGCGGGATGGGGGCGAGAAAGTGAACGAGATGCTGGAAAAGCAGCTGAACGAGCGGCTGAGCCCTGCGGGCATCGTGATCCAGGAAGCAAGGATCAGTCACCTGGCCTATGCGCCTGAGATTGCCGGCGCCATGTTGCAGCGCCAGCAGGCTACGGCCATTGTAGCAGCCCGTTTCAAAATTGTAGAGGGCGCTGTAGGAATGGTGGAACTGGCCCTGGAGCAGCTGTCCAAAAAGCAGATCGTTAACCTGGATGAGGAAAAGAAAGCCACTATGGTCAGCAACCTGATGGTGGTGCTATGTGGTGAAAAAGCCGCTCAGCCAATCCTCAATGCCGGCACTTTGTATCAATAAACAAAACAGTATTGACCCGTGAGCGCTAAGAAAAGTTTTGTACTGCGATTGGATGAAGAGAGCTATAAGGCCCTTGAGAAATGGGCTGCGGATGAGTTTCGCAGTGTGAATGGGCAATTGGAATGGCTGATTGACAAAGCCCTGAAGGAGAGCGGGCGGAAGAAAACGGCGGCAGGGAAAGGAGAAAAAGGAAGCGATAAGAAATAATAAAGCGGCCTTCAACCATGTGTACCGGCTTTCAAGTTCTTATTTTTTGGTGCATCCTTCCATAGCTTTCCCGGTCCTGCGCAACATATTTGAATGCCCTTATAGCCTGGCGTATTACCGGCAAACGCAAACAGTTGCAGTACCAGCAAGTTGGTATGATCAAGGTTGGTCGCCTGTAACAAACCACAGCAATAAGCTGTCCTCAGGCGGATATCGTTTGGAGCCGCGGGCTTATGGTTCGCCCCAAAATATAAAAACGACGAAGCCCTGCAGGGAAAATAGTTCTCTGCAGGGCTTCGTACTGATACTTATAACCCTTATAAGTTTATTCAGGCAGCTGCCCAGCCATGAAGGCCGGTAGCTGCCCCCGGTTTAAAATCCTTTCTTCTTCTCTTCGGCTTTCTGCATAGGGTTTACGCCGGTAGACTGACCACGGGCGGCCTGCTGCTTTTGTTTGAACACCGAGAAGCGGGAGAGCACGGGCATGGTGCGCCAGGTATTATTGCTTTCGTCAATATCTGCTGTTTCCTTGTTGGGGTCCAGGCGGATGCTGGCCACTTCCTTATCGAACATAAATACCTTGGTCACATTTTTTTCATCAAGCCGCCATACCTGTGCGGGGATGCGGTCCACCTGTTTGCTGCCATCGCTGAAGCCCCATTCAATAATGATGGGCATTACCAGTCCTCCTTTGTTGGTGAGGTGCAGCTCATAGAAATGTTTACCGGCAGCTTTCTGCTGACCGGCTGCATCCAGCCCTTCTGTGCTGGCGGGCGTAGTCACCGTATAGGTGGTAGTGTCATAAGGTTCCAGGCCACGGGCATAACGCCAGTAGAAATCGCGCAGGGCGGTATCACTGTCAGTATAGAACTGGATGGATTTATCCTGGCTGTTGCGTTCTTTGGAGATATCCGGGTTGGTGGAGCCCATGGGCGGGTCCAGTTTCACCTTATTGGTCATATCTGTGCTGCGGGGCAGCAGGCTGAGATCGGCAGTGAAATACTTCACGCTGTCCAGGGAAATATCGCAGGGCTCGGTGCCAAAGAACCAGCCTCTCCAGAACCAGTCCAGGTCTTCCCCGGAAGCATCTTCCATGGTGCGGAAGAAATCGGCAGGCTCGGGATGTTTGAAGGCCCAGCGGCGGGCATATTCCCGGAAGGAATAGTCAAACAGCTCGCGGCCCATAATGGTTTCCCGGAGGATATTGAGGCCGGTGGCGGGTTTGGTATAGGCATTGGGACCAAAGCGTACAATGTTCTCGGAATTGGACATAATTGGCTCCAGCTGGTCCTTGGGGAGTTTCATATAATCCACAATGGCCCAGGCCGGTCCTTTACCGCGAACAGGGAATTTATTGTCGTACAGCTCTTCTGTCAGGTATTCCACAAAGGAGTTGAGGCCTTCATCCATCCAGCTCCACTGGCGTTCATCACTGTTGATGATCATGGGGTAGAAGTTATGGCCAACCTCATGGATGATAACACCCAGCATACCATATTTGGTAGCTTCGGAATAGGAGCCGTCTTTATTGGTTCGTCCATAATTAAAACAGATCATGGGATATTCCATGCCATTGGACGCTTCCACGCTCTGGGCTACCGGGTAAGGATAGGGTATGCTGAATCTGGAGTAGGTCTTTACAGTATGGGCAACAGCCTTGGTAGAGAATTTACGGTACAGACCATAGGCTTCTTTGGGGTAGAAGCTCATGCACATGATCTTCTTGCCTTCCACATAGGTGGGCATGGCGTCCCAGACAAATTTCCGGGAGGCGGTCCAGGCAAAATCACGGACATTATCGGCTTTGAAGATCCAGGTCTTTTTGGCGCTGCTCTTGCTGCCTTCGGCCCTGGTGGCTTCTGCCAGGGTAACGATCTCTACCGGCTCTTTGGAAGTCTGTGCTTTGGCCCAGCGTTCTTTCTGGGCGGGGCTCAGGGTCTGCGTATAGTTGGTACACTCGCCGGTGCTGCCAATGACCAGGTCGGCCGGTACGGTCATCTGCACTTTGAAATTGCCGAAGGTGAGGGCAAATTCCCCGCGACCGGTGAACTGGTTATGCTGCCAGCCTTTGAAATCGCTGTATACGCAAAGGCGGGGATACCATTGGGCCATGGTGAAGAGGTGGTTGCCATCTTCTGCAAAATATTCAAAGCCGCCACGGCCGCCCTGTTTGAAGCGGTCGGGGATCTTATAGTTCCAGCTGATGTTGAAGATGAACTGCTGGCCGGGTTTCAGGATGGCAGGCAGTTCTACCCGCATCATGGTCTTGTTGATGGTGTATTTGAGGGTTTTGCCGTCAGCATCGGTGATCTTATCAATGTTGAAGCCAAAGCCGTTGTCGCCGCGGCGCTCTTCTGCCCGCTCAATGATGGCAATATTGACCTGGGCGGGCATTTCATCGCTGGTCTGGTAATTGGCATTTTTGGTGCTGCTGTGCTGGTTCTCGTCCAGCTGCAGCCAGAGATAAGTGAGCTGGTCGGGCGAGTTGTTGAAATAGGTAATGGTCTCGCGGCCGGTTAGTTGCTGGTTGGCTTCGTCCAGTTCACATCTGATATCGTAATCGCAGCGCTGCTGCCAGTACTTAGTACCTGGTGCGCCGCTGGCGGTACGGTATTCGTTGGGGGTGGGCAGGATGGTGCCCAGCTGTTCAAACCGGTTGCCGTGATTGCTTCCCGGGTTGTTCTGGATCTGCTGCCCGACAACGCCGTTAGCCAGCAATGATAACGCCAGGGTTGCCGGCAATACGAACTTTCTCATCATGAGTTGGTGCATTTTTTTGGTAGGGGAACCGTTGGACGGCCCATATAAGAGAAAAAACTAAAATTACGGAAGATGCTGTTCTCAGCCACCAGATGCGCGACAGTTTTCCTGCTTCCACAAAAACATAGGACAGCAGGAGGATACCGAGCACAATGACCAGCTGGGCTATTTCAATGCCGATATTGAAAGCCAGCAGGTGGGCCACCAGTCCCTCTCTGCCTTCCAGGCTCAGGAAGAGGTTGGCGAAGGCCAGACCATGGATCAGCCCAAAAAAGAGGGCCAGGGAATAGATCCAGGGCAACCGGGAAGCGGGTGCATTGGCGGGCTGCAGCATATTGTTGATGCAGGTGGCGGCAATGGTGAGGGGGATCAGGAACTCGATCCAGGAACTGTCAAAATTGACCAGGCCCAGGGCGCTGAGCGCCAGGGTCAGGGAATGGCCGATAGTAAAGGCGGTGACCAGGATCACCACTTTTTTCCAGTCCTTGCTCAGGTACCGCAAACAGAGTGCGGTCACAAAAAGGATATGGTCCATCGCGTCCAGCGACAGGATATGTTCCACTCCCAACTTAAAATATATTGTAAAATCCTGCATCGTCTACTGTAATGGTACAAAATAATCAAGAGATTTGTACCCGGAAAACAAACAGTTTTTAATGGTAATTATTGGGTATAAATGGTTTTTGCTGCTCGGCAGTTTATTTTTTTTGGGCGAACCAACCGGCCCGTCCACTGAACCGGTGTTCCATCCTGTTTATATCAGCGTCACGGAGCTGGAGTACAATGCCACGGATAAAACCCTGGAATTGAGCTGCAAGATCTTCACCGATGATCTTGAGAAGGCCCTGGAGCAGCAGTTTGACCGCAAGCTGGACCTCAGCAAACCTGCCAGCAAGGCGGAAGCCGATAAGCTGGTAGCAGCATATATTCAGAAAAAAGTACAGGTTACGGTGGATGGTAAGGCGGTCAACCTGCATTTTGTGGGCTATGAGCGGGAGCGGGATGTAGTCTGGAGTTATTTTGCGGCAGACGGCGTCAGCAACCCGCCCCAAAAGATCCAGCTCCGGAATGAACTGTTGTATGCTTCTTTCAAAGAACAGATCAACCTGATGCATGTAACGGTGTCGGGTAAGCGAAAAAGCAGCCGCCTGGACAATCCTAAGAATACTGCGGTATTTGAATTTTGATCACTCGTCCATTTCCTGGCGGAGCGTGTCGGAGATATTGACCAGCACTTTATCTATCCGCTGGGCGTCCATATCCACGATCTCAATGCGGAAGCCCTGCCAGTCGAAGAAATCACCCGTATGCGGGATCCTTTCCAGTTTGTGCAGGATAAAACCGGCCAGGGTATCAAATTCCTGTTCGCCTTCATTCATCCATTCCGTTTTGGCAAAGAAGCTGAGGAAATCATAGAAGGGGATCTGGCCGTCCACCAGGTAGGAGCCGTCCTCGCGTTTGACGATCTCGTAGTCTTCCACATCTGTCTGGGGCAGTTCGCCCACAATGGCTTCCAGGATATCGTTGAGGGTGATCATTCCCTGGAGGCTGCCGTATTCATCCACGATGAAACAGGTATGGGTCCGGTGCTGCTTGAATTTTTCCAGTACGGTATAGGCGGTAATATTTTCCGGAACAAAGAGGGCCGGTTTCATCACCTGTTTGAAGACGGTGAGGTCGTCGGTGACATAGATATCCTTGAGGGAGATCAGCCCTTTGACATTGTCCAGGCTGCCTTCACAGATGGGATAGGCGGAGTGGGGCTCACGCATGATCTTTTCCCGGATGGAGGCTTCATTATCGCTTACGTCAAACCAGATGATATCGCTCCGGTGGGTCATGATGGAAGTGATATTCCGGTCGCCCAGGTGGAAAACGCGTTCAATGATCTCCTGTTCGGCCTCTTCAATAGCGCCCTGTTCGGTGCCTTCACTGATGATGGCCTTGATCTCTTCTTCGGTCACCATATTATCTTTTCCCTGGATGCGAAAAAGGGTGGTGAGCAGGTAGGTGGATTTGGTGAGCAGCCAGATAAAGGGGTAGGTGACAATGCTCACAATACGCATGGGCGCAGCTACCAGTTTGGCAATGGCTTCGGGGCGGGAGAGGCCCAGTCTTTTGGGGATCAGTTCGCCCAGGACCAGGGAAAAATAGGTGACGGAAACCACAATGATGGTAGTGGCGATGCCATTGCTGTAGTCCCTGGTCAGCTCAAAGCCTTTCAGGTAGTCTACCAGGCCGCTTTTGAGGTTTTCGCCGGAATAGATACCGGTGAGGATGCCTATCAGGGTGATGCCGATCTGTACGGTGCTGAGGAATTTATCCGGGTGACTGGCCAGTTCCAGGGCCTCTTTGGCCCGGGTGTCACCCTTATTGGCCTGTGATTCCAGGCGTGCTCTCCTGGAAGAAACGAGGGCGATCTCGGCCATGGAAAATACGCCGTTCAGGAGGATCAGCCCCAGTATTATAAAGATTTCTTGCATTTCTGTTATTTGTCTACACTAAGCATGCCGATCTGTCTGTTGAACAGTTTTCCGGTCAAAAATCCAATGCCACATCCGAGTATTGCGCCACAAAATACATCAAAAGGATAATGTACCCCCACATAAACCTGGGTATACCCAATAATTAATGCCCAGATAAAGAACAGGCTGGCCCATTTCCCGATCACGGAACGGAGGGTGAGCCAGAGGAACATGGCCTGGCCAAAATGGCTGGTGGCATGGGAGGAGGTGAAGCTGGAGCTGCCGGGGCAGTAATTGATGAAGAACCTGAGCTGGGTGGCCACGGAGAGATCGCGGCAGGGCCTGGTCCGCCAGATGGTCTGTTTGATACCCTGGCTGCTGATGAGGTCCGCCAGGACAGCGGTCAGCACGAAGCCCAGGATCCACCAGATACTTTTGATGCCGAAGTTCATGGTGGCAAAAAGGATCAGGAAAAGATAGAGCGGGATCCAGGTCAGGGTCTCGCGGGTATAGGGCAGCACGGTATCAAAAAAGCCGTTGCCCCATTGCTGGTTAATATGTACGATCAGCCACTCGTCAAAGGGCTGGATCAGTTGCCAGAAGCTCAATAATCCGGTGCCAGGGTCGAAAATCATAGTTACAAAAATAAAAACTATAATTTTAGCACCTATTTTCTTTCTGTGAAACCCTGCCTGGCGTCCCTGAATGGGGGTTAAAATGCCGGTAGCCGGCGCCACTGGCCTAAAAAAGAAATAGTTTTTATAGCATGAAACAATTGCTGCGCAGATTGCCCGCATTGGTAAGATGGGTGTTGACGGTTGGATTGGTGTTCCTCTTATTGTTTACGCTAATGCGTCTGGGCCTTTTCCTGTATTTCAACAAACAGGGCTATACCCTTGGCGGCCTGCCGGATGCTTTCTGGCTGGGCCTCCGGTTTGACCTCCGGACCATTTCCATTGTCCTGCTGGCGCTCCTGGTCCTGGGCAGCCTGCCCTGGCTGCACCCGTTTGACAGTCGCTATGGCCGCCGTATCTGGAATATCCTGCTGGGACTGACCAGCTTTGCCGCCCTTTTCTTCTTTGTTGTGGACTTTGCCCATTATGCCTACCTGGTGCAGCGCCTTAACGCCTCTGTCCTCAATTACCTGGAAGATGCCGGTATATCCATGGGTATGGTCTGGCAATCCTATCCCGTACTGCGACTTACGCTGGGCCTGATCCTGGGCAGCTTCCTGATCAGCTGGTTCATCCGGCTGGGCTGGCGCAGGATCAGTAAGGACCGTGTGGCTGTTACCCGGAAAAGCCGGGTCATCAGTTTTATTGTGGGCTTCCTGCTGCTCGGCGGGCTGATCTTCGGGAAAATAGACCAGTATCCCCTGCGCTGGAGCGATGCTTTTTCCCTGGGCAGTGATTACAAGGCCAACCTGGCCCTCAATCCCTTTGAATCTTTTTTCAACACCCTCAAATTCCGGGGCACCAAATATGATGTGGCCAAAGTGAAGCAATCCTATCCGCTGATAGGGCAGACCTATAACTTCCCCACCGGCGATACCCTGGACTTTGCCCGGGTGGTGGCGCCCAGACCCGGGGCGCTTACCAGTCGGCCCAATATTATCCTGGTGATCTGTGAATCCTTCAGCGCCTATAAAAGCTCTATGTGGGGCAACCCGCTGAACACAACGCCGTTCTTTGACAGCCTTTGCAGGAACGGTATTTTCTTCGACCACTGCTTTACGCCCTCCTACGGAACGGCCCGTGGCATCTGGAGTACCCTGACTGGTATGCCCGATGTGGAAGTGCCCAAGACCTCCAGCAGGAACCCCGCCGCCGTGGACCAGCATATTATCATCAACGATTTTGCAGACTATGAGCGCCTGTACCTGATCGGCGGCAGCACCAGCTGGGCCAATATCCGCGGGCTGCTCACCAATAATATCCATGACCTGAAGCTGTACGAGGAAAAGGATTATGATGTGCCCCGCATTGATGTTTGGGGCATCAGCGACAAGAACCTTTTCCTGCAGGCCAATAAGATACTGGCGCAGCAGACAAAGCCTTTCTTTGCCGTGATCCAGACGGCCGATAACCACCGGCCCTACAGCATTCCCGAAGAGGACCTGGACAGGTTCAAACGGGTGAATGTGCCGGAGGATTCCCTCAAACGCTATGGCTTTGAGAGCCTGCCTGAACTGAATGCCTTCCGCTATACCGACTTCTCTTACCAGCAGTTCATGGAAGCGGCGCGGAAAGAGAAATACTATGAGAACACCGTTTTCGTGTTTGTAGGCGATCACGGCATTCCCGGGAATGCCGCGCGCATGTTCCCCGATGCCTGGACAGAACAGCGCCTTACGGCAGAGCATGTTCCCCTGCTGTTCTATGCGCCGGCCCTGCTGGCGCCGAAGCGGGTAAGCGCTATCTGCTCACAGATGGATGTACTGCCCACTATTGCAGGGCTCAGCAATATCACGTATATTAACTCGTCCCTGGGCAAGGACCTGCTGGATTCCGCCAGCCGGCATTTTGCCTTTATCTTTGACCCCGACTACAGCATGGCCGGGGTGATCAGGGACAGTCTTTTCTACCGTCGCCAGCTCAAGACCAATAAAGAAGAGCTGGTCTCCGTGGTAGCCAATACGCCTCCGGCCAAAGACAGCAGCACCGAAGCAGCCCGCAAAGAGCTGCGCCAGCTGACTGACGCCATCTACGAAACATCCAAATATCTTTTGCAGAACAACAGGAAAAAGATCCGATAGCCTGGCTTTGTATAATCGTTCATTCATTAACTGATCCCTTATGCACCATTGCCTGAGCTTGTTATTCCCTGTCGGGATGATCCTGTCCTGCCAGGGCCGTCCCGCTGTCCAGCCGCCCATGAGCATCCACCCCATTGCCGGCTGTCCCTCACCGCAGAAGATCACGACCATTCAGAAGGATGATGTATATGATCTGTCCGGCTATGAATATGTGACCGGCGTCAGCGCCTTCAACCTCTTTGATGAACCCGGCTCCTTTGACCCGGCAGAACCGGGTAAAGTGATACCGGCCACCAGTCCGCATCCGCCGCATGATCCCAAATACTACAAGGATGATGGCAGCAGTATTGTGGTAGACCTGCGCGCAACGCATCAGCTGACCGATGTATTCCTGTATGATAAAGCCAAAGTGGTGGACAGCGTATTTGTCTATACCGGCTCCATGAACAACTGGACCCTGAAAGCCGCTTTCACCACCAAAGGCAATTCCTCGCTCTGGGGCTGGCGGCAGGTAGCCCTCAACGATAGCGCCCGCTACCTGAAGTTCCGCTTTAAAAGCTGGGAAACGGATATTGCCGAAGCGGTGCTGTATGGCTGCGCCCTGGCGCCGCTGGCTAAACCCGCTCCCCCGGAATATACCGGTCCGCGGCTGGCGCCCAAAATGATGAAGGAGTTCCTGGGCGTGAACTGCTACCAGGGTATTCCCATTAAGTGGATGCAGCCTTTTTACTGGACCCGGAAATACACGTCCATCAGCCAGATAGATGTGGATACAACAGACCGCTATCCCAACCAGCAATACTATATCACGCCGCATGGCTGGTGGAACAATGGCACCAACGATTATGTGCTGTATGCAGATTCCATCACCCGCGATGTAGGCCACAAGCTCTGGTACAGCTACCTGGGCGTTCCCAAATGGCAGGAGCTGAAGGGATATGATAACCATAACCGGCCCACCACCAAAATGGGTATGAACACCTCCGATCCCATGAGCTATGCAAGGCATGCCAATATGATGTGGACCATGGCTGCCTGTTACGGTACCACGAAAGTAGATACCAACCTTATCAGCAGCCTTGTGCCGCATCGTTTCTCGGGCCGCAATATCATGCAGCTCTATGAAAACGGCAATGAGCCGGATGCTGCCTGGGTGGGCGATAAATACTGCACGCCGGTAGAATATTTTGCGCTGAGCTCGGCAGACTATGACGGCCACCAGGGCGTTATGGGGCCGCAGCACGGCATTAAGAATGCCGATAAGCACAGTGAGCTGATGATGGCCGGTTTCACCGCGCTGGACGTGAATCGCCTGCGTGTGCTGAAATTCCTCTGCAATACTGTGCGCACTGATAGCCAGTTCCTCTGGAACGGCGGTATCCAGTATCATTACTATTGCATCAACGGGAAGGGCGACAGGTATTCACAGCAATTTGCCAATGGCACTGCGGGCCTGACGCCGGAAGAAGATTCGCTGCGGAAAAAACTGACGCAGGTGCGCAATGAAACCTATCGCATACAACCGGGCGTGGAGTGTATTATGGGTGAGCTGGGCTGGGATAAAAGTCGCAAAAGCAAGGTGTCGGCGCCGTTAGTATCTGGCTTCAGCCAGTCGGAGAGCCAGGGCATCATGTTGCTGCGTGCTATCAACAGCATTGCCTTTGCCGGGTTCGACCGCTACATCATTTACTGGATCAAAGATGACAACGGGGAGAACCATGAGCCCCTGTTCCAGAGCAGCGGCATCATGAACCAGGTGGGCAACTTTGAATATGCGCCATACCCGGCCTGGTATTATATCAATGCGCTGATTGGTCACCTGGGAAATTATGTGCCGGAGCAGATTGTCCAGGAGAAGGCGGACACCTGGATATACAAGTACAGGAATAAAGTATCGCCGGACTCGGTGGCTTATTTTGTGTACTGCCCTTCGCGCAATGGACAGAAGCTGGGCAATTACTCCCTGCGTACCGGTGGCAAAGCTGCCCGTGAGGTCAGCTTTAAAGATAAAGAACCGAATGGAATAGTGCGGGAGCTGCCGGTCCGGAATGGAAATGTAACCATTGAAGTGACCGAGATCCCGCGGCTGATTTTAGTGAAAGAACGTTAGTTGGCGATCATTTTCCCCAACTTACGCTGTAAAAATACCCGAAACTGGTAATCGCGGCTTGCTGCGAAACACCTATTTTTGTAACAGACAAACCTTGAAACTCTGTGGCACTGATCAAAAGCATATCTGGTATTCGTGGCACCATTGGCGGAACACCGGGCGAGCATCTTACACCTCTTGACGTAGTAAAGTTTACAGCAGCATACGGAAGCTGGATCCTCGACAATAGTACCAACAAAAAGATCGTGGTAGGCCGTGACGGCCGTATCAGTGGCAGCATGGTGCAGCAACTGGTAGTGAGCACCCTGATCGGGTTGGGTATTGATGTGGTGGACCTGGGCCTGTCCACTACTCCTACAGTGGAGCTGGCTGTAGGCTGGGAAAAAGCAGGAGGAGGGATCATCATCACCGCCAGTCATAACCCCAAAGAATGGAATGCCCTCAAACTGCTCAATGAAACCGGTGAATTCATCAGCGGAGAAGTAGGCGCCTGGATCCTGGAGAAAGCCGCCAGCGAATCCTTTGCGTTTGCACCCGTTGATAAACTCGGTACCATTACGCAGAACGAAACAAGTTTACAGCAACATATTGATACGGTACTGGCCTATCCACTGGTGGATGTGAAAGCCATCCGCAACAAACAATACAAAGTGGTGGTGGATGTGGTCAACTCCACCGGCGCACTCATAGTGCCCCAGCTGCTGCAGGCACTGGGAGTGGAAGAAGTGATCCTGCTGAACGGCGAGGTGAACGGGCGCTTTGCGCATAACCCCGAGCCGCTGCCGGAGAACCTGACCGCCCTGAGCACAGCGGTGCGCCAGCACCGGGCCGACCTGGGCATTGCCGTAGATCCCGATGTGGACCGGCTCTGCTTTGTCAATGAGGACGGCAGTATGTTTGGAGAAGAATACACGCTGGTGGCCGTGGCCGATTATGTCCTGAGCCAGCGGCCTGGCAATACAGTGAGCAATATGAGCAGCACCAAGGCGCTCAAAGAGATCACCATTAAGCGGGGCGGCGAGTATTATCCTTCAGCAGTAGGCGAGGTGAATGTAGTGAAGAAGATGAAGGAAGTGAATGCCGTGATCGGCGGCGAAGGCAATGGCGGTATCATTGTGCCGGACCTGCACTATGGCCGGGATGCACTGATCGGTATCGGTCTTTTCCTGAGCTCACTGGCGGCGCACAAGAATGGCATCAAATCGTTCCGGGCCAAATACCCTGATTATTTTATCTCCAAGAATAAGATCGAACTTGAAAATGGTATTGATGTGTCCGCCATCTTTGAAAGGATCAAGACCAAGTACCGTAACCAGCCGGTGAATACCGAGGATGGCCTGAAGATAGAGTTTGATACGGATTGGGTGCATCTGCGCACATCCAATACTGAACCTATCATCCGCATCTATGCGGAAAGCAACTTTGAGACTACGGCCAATAATATTGCGCTGAGGCTGATGCAGGATATCAAGGAAAGTTTATAGGGGAGGGAACCATTAACTATATTATTGAGGCCGGGCTGATTGCCTGGCCTTTGTTTTTCCAGCCTGCTCTTACGCTTCGGCAACGGCTTAGGTTCGTCCCAAAAACTTCTTCTCCCGGAGCGTTGGTATCCTCCCGATACTTGCATGCGCAATCGCGATAATATGTCCAGCCATTTTGTTGTTTCATACGGCTATTAGCCCTTTTCGTCATTCTGCGGGCGGAAAAAACATGGATTGTGAAAATTTTCGGAAATTGCGGCCGGAAATACCCTCACATGACGCAACGTATCTATTTAGACAATGCCGCTACCACGCCATTGGATCCCCAGGTGCTGGATGCTATGATGCCCTACCTGACTGAAAAGTTTGGCAATCCTTCCTCCATTTATTCCTATGGCAGGGAGACCAGGCTGGCTATTGAAAATGCCCGTAAATCGGTGGCAAAGATCCTCAACGCACATCCTGCGGAGATCTTCTTCACTTCCGGTGGCACCGAGAGTTCCAATACGGCCATCAATGCCGCAGTGAAAGACCTCGGCTGCCGGCATATCATCAGCTCCCGCATTGAGCACCACGCCACCCTGCATACCGTAGAGAACCTCTACCACCGTGGCGAGGCCGCCCTGAGCTGGGTGAAACTGCTGCCCAATGGTCATGTGGACCTGGAAGACCTGGAGCAATTGCTCTCCACCAGTGAGGAAAAATGCCTGGTATCCCTGATGCATGCCAATAACGAGATCGGCAATATGCTGGATATCCGGGCAGTAGGGGAGCTTTGCAAAAAATACAACGCTATTTTCCACTCCGATACCGTGCAGACCGTTGGCCATTTTCCCTTCGACCTGCGCAATACGCCCGTTCATTTCATCACCGGCGCCGGCCATAAATTCCATGGCCCCAAAGGAGCAGGTATCCTCTATATCAATGAGAACGTCAAGATAAAACCCTATATCCACGGCGGTTCCCAGGAGCGCAATATGCGCGCCGGCACGGAAAACCTGTATGGGGTAGTGGGTTTTGCCAAAGCACTGGAACTGGCCACTGTCCATTACGAGCAGGACAGCGCCTATATCCAGGGCCTGAAAGAATATATGCTGGAATCCCTGAAGCAGCAAATCAAGGGAGTGGCTTTCAACGGTGATCCCCTGGGCAGTAGCCTCTATACCGTGCTGAGCGTGTCCTTCCCCAAAACGGAGAAGTCGGAGATGATCCTTTTCAACCTGGATATCAGCAATATCTGCGCCAGCGGCGGCAGTGCCTGCACCAGTGGGGCCGATCAGGGCTCTTACGTGATCCGCGCCATCAATACCAATCCCAACCAGGTGACCGTGCGTTTTTCCTTCAGCAAGCACAATACCAAAGAAGAGATTGACGCTGTAGTGGAAAAATTAAAGGAGATGATCTGATGATCTTTTAACGGGTAGTCCGATATGAGGTATCACCCGTAAAAGATACCATATGTCATCATCAACCGGTTTTGCCCTGCTGGGCGCTGCCATCCTGGTAGCGGCCTGCTCAGATGCGGCCAGCGGCGGCCCCTCTTCCCAACCTATTTCTTCCCCTGTGGCCGATACGGCTAAAAAGCCGGCTGCGCCTATTGATCCTGCCAGACTGCAGTTTGTGAAACTGACAGAGCCCCAGGAAAAATCCTATTCCATTGAGCTGCCCACCGGCTGGACCAATGACGTGTCCCTGGTCCGGGTCTATAATATGGTCCGCCCCGTTTCCACCAGCGTCAGCCCGGACGGCAATACCCTTTTCTTTTTTGGCGACGGCCGGGTACCGGGATACATGGTGCCCAATGGTGTGATTGATGAGAACAGTTTCCTGGTTTCCCAGAACCCGCTGATGCGAGTGGGCAATTATATTCCGGCCGATCAGTTCTTCCAGCAGTACATCAAAGAAAAATTCGGGTCAAAACCCGGTTTCAAAATAATAGGCAGGGACCGCTCGCCGGTATATGAAAAGATCATCATGGACGTGCTGACCCGGAGCGGTTTCCAGCCCAGCATCACTTCCGTCTATTATTCTTTCCAGTATATGGAGAACAATAAGACCACTTATGGGGTATTGCATGGAGCTACCATCTTTGGTGGCACTATCTGGGTGCCGGAGGTCATGGGCGCTTTGAGTTCCGGGGACCCGGCCCGTTTCAATGAGACCCTGCTGAAGATTGCCGCTACCAATAAAACGGATCCAACCTGGAAGGCCCGGGAGAATGCCCAGCACCAGCAACGGATGGCGCAGCTGCAGCGCGATTACCAGCAACAGCAGGTCAATTTCAGCGCCATGAACCAGCAGCACCAGCTGCGGATGAACCAGATCCAGCAATCCGCCAGCGCTCACCAGGAAAGGATGGGCAACCTGCAGGCGGCAAATGATGCCCGTAACAATGCCTGGGCCATTCAGCAGGCCAGCCTGGACCGCAGCCATGAGCGCTTCATCAATGTGATCCGCGGTGAGCATACCGTGGCCGATGCGCAGGGCAATACTTTCCAGGTAGACAACAGCCACCAGAAATATTTCGTGAACAAAACAAAGCATACCTATATCGGAACGCATAATACCACCAGCCTGGATGATCTCCGGAAACTGGGCCTGAACCCGGACGATTATGCGGAGACCAAAGTAATTCGTTGATCCTGCCCAGTAGTAGTTTAAGCACCAGAATGCGGTCCTGCACAGGCAGTGGCCGCATTTTTTTTTGGCTGCCTTTTCTGCGGGCCGATTTGTATCTTCGGAGATGCAGTTTATCCTGGGCATAGATATCGGCACTACCAATACCAAGGCCATTGCCTTTACGGCTTCCGGCGCAGTGATTGCCCAGGCCAATACCACCTATCAGCCACTGATCCCCGAACGGGAGGCGCATGAACTGGATCCGGACACTTTATTGCAGGCTGTGCTGACAGTAGTGCAGGAAGTGCTGGCGCAAACCGGCCGGCAGCAGCTGGCAGGCCTAAGTTTCAGCAGCGCCATGCATAGCCTGATGGCCCTGGATGCTGACGGCCAGCCATTGACCAGGCTCCTGACCTGGGCCGATGGGCGGAGCCGGAGAGCTGCTGAGGCGCTGAAGGCCTCGCCCGATGGCCCTGCTATTTATCAGCATACCGGAACCCCCTTGCATGCTATGTCGCCCCTCAGCAAGCTCTGCTACTGGCGGCAGCAGCGGCCGGCTCTATTCCGGCAGGCGGCAAAGTTTGTGGGCATTAAAGAATACCTGCTGTTCCGGTTATTGGGTGGTTACTGGATTGATCACTCCATCGCTTCTGCAACGGGGCTTTTTGATATAGAGGCGCTGGACTGGTATATGCCGGCCCTGGCCGCCGCGGGCGTACGGCCGGAACAGTTATCCCGGCCGGTGCCGGCCACTACCATACTGAGTGGCCTGCGCCCGGAATATGCGCGGTTGCTTGAGCTTCCAACGGATACGCCAATCATTATCGGGGCAAGTGATGGCTGCCTGGCCAACCTGGGCAGTTATGCGCTGTTGCCCGGTGATGCTTCGCTGACCATTGGCACCAGCGGTGCTGTCAGGATGCTGACCAGTCGGCCGCGGGTGGATCCGCTGGGCCGGACCTTCAGTTATATCCTGGCTGATGGTCTCTATGTCTGCGGCGGGCCGGTGAACAATGGCGCTGCGCTGCTGACCTGGTATGCCAGTCGCTTTGGACAGGGGACGCCACCCCATACGCATGATCTTTCCTGGTTCCTGGAGGCTGCCGCCCAAGCGCCGGCAGGGGCCGATGGGTTATTGTTCCTGCCTTACCTGGCGGGCGAGCGGGCGCCGGTATGGGATGCCTATGCCCGGGCTGCATTTATAGGCATGGGCCCGGGGCACCAGCCTGCCCATTATATGCGGGCCGTGGTGGAAGGGATCAATTATTCCCTGTACCAGGTAGCCAATGCAGTGAAAGAAACGGTGGGGGATATGCGTACTATTTATGTCAGTGGTGGTTTTATCAGGTCCGGTGACTGGCTGCAATGGCTTACGGACCTGTTTGGGCAGGAACTGACCGTCAGCAATACGGCAGATGCTTCTGCTACGGGCGCCGCCATCCTGGGGCTTAAAGCGGTGGGCCTGTTACCGGAACTGGCGGCTGCGCGTGCCTTCCTGGAAGTACAGGAACGTTTTGTCCCGGATCCGCAACAACATACCCGTTATCAGCAATATTTCAAAGTGTACGAAGGACTCTATGCTGCACTGCACCCTGCTTTTCATCAACTGGCCCTGCTGGGCAATGATCCCCTTTAACATTTTTTTCTGTTAAGTAAACGGTAACTGGCCCGGTCATTGAAATAACGGCTATAGCTAACCTTCTTATAGCTATGGTTAAGTTTGATACGTCACAGCGCAACGTGACGCAAATGAAGGACAGCCCGGCAATTGCCAGGCTGTTCCTTGTTTGTCCACCCCGTGTTATTACAGATTTACAATAAGGTTCAGTGTATTTGAATGAGTTGTTTTTTGAGTAGTTGACCATCGCTGCTTACCTGGACAATGTAGATACCGGTGGGCAGGGTTCCTGGTAAGGGGATGGTGCTGGTTTGTCCCCTGCTGACCGTCCCCGTGTTTCGCTGCACTAATTTTTGCCCGTTGCTGTTGCAGATGGTCACCAGCAAATTGTTCCGGGGCTGATCGGCCTGTACAAATACCTGCCGGCTCTGCTGCAGCAGGGTGGGATAGATCCTGATAGCCCGGCTGTCCAGTGTCTGGATGGGGATGATCTTTGAGTACACAATGCTGGCGTCCTCATCCACCATTTTCAGGCGGTACCAGGAATTGCCTGGCAATGGATTTGGGTCTGTATACTTATAGTTCCTGTTGCCGGATATCCAGGCGCCTTCGCTGGCGTTGACAGTGGCCAGGTCCCCGAACCTGCTGCCGTCATAGCTTCTTTGCACCACAAATTGTTTTTCTGTGCTTTCCGGACTGGTGGACCATTGCAGGTTTGCCGTTCCATCCCGCGGCCAGCCTTCAAAATTCAATAGGTAGATGGGCAGGGAATTGCCGATGTCAAAGCTCACAGTGTTCTCGCCACCCCGTTCATAATATTCCAGTACCATATTGACATAGCCGCTCAGCTTAACAGTTCGCGAGCTATACACGTAACTATGATCTGCCCAGTTCTGGATAATCCAGGTGCTGCCGCCGTCCAGGCTGAGCCGGTAGCCATCATCTCCTCCCACCGTGATGACATACCAGCGCTCGTCAAACTGCTGGCGTAAGCGGAACCGGACACTGAAGTTCTCTGTATAGGTGCTGCATTGGTCTGTATTGATGTATACATATGAGCCCCCAAAATCGGTATTGAAAAAGGGACTGACAGCATTGCCTGTGTTGATCCTGCCTTTGAAAGTATCAAAGTTGATCCCTTCATATACATAACCGATCCAGGTATTATTGGTGCCATAGACGGTCTGGCTGCCGGAAACGGTACAGATCTTTACCACGTTGAAAGAGACCCTGTTGTCTTCTGTGTGCTCATAATATTCTATGACCATGTCCTTATTGCCGGCGGTCAGGTCTACTGTATACGTAAAGGTAGTATAGGATTGGTCCTGGAGTTGATTGATCACCCAGTTAGTGCCTCCATCGAGGCTGAAGCGTACCCCGTCGTCTGCACCGATGGTAAACTGGTATCTGCCTGCATCAAAATTTTTACGCAGCCGGAAACGAACGCTGAAGGTTTCCCTGCTGAAAGTACAGCTGTTGGTGGTGCCGTTGCCGGTGGTGCCGCCAAAACTCTCGTCAAAGTTGGGACTGGCGGCCGTGCCCTCATAAATGGTACCCCTGTAGGTAGTGAAGTTCTCATTATTGTACACGGCGCCGATCCAGACATTGTTAGTGCCATAACCAGTGGGAGCGGAGCCGCATTGCGACACAGTTTTTTTCCAGCAGATGAGCGTAATAACGGTTAAGAATAGTGGAAAAAATTTTCTCATACGGTTTTTCTTTTTTAGAGCTATAAGGGTTTGTTTAGGGCAAAAAGATGCATTCCCCGCCGGTAAACCGGCGCAGTCAGTGTTTATCCATTATGATCCTGGCATAGCGGTTCCTGACCGCCAATGCATGGCTGCAGGACAGCATACAGGT
Organism: Candidatus Pseudobacter hemicellulosilyticus; assembly: GCA_029202545.1. Taxonomy (GTDB): domain Bacteria; phylum Bacteroidota; class Bacteroidia; order Chitinophagales; family Chitinophagaceae; genus Pseudobacter; species Pseudobacter hemicellulosilyticus. Next base: position 5,862,082 of record CP119311.1, on the reverse strand, counting down.
GCAGGGCACCTTTGCTGTTGCTTCAGCACAGGCAGGCATGAGCACGCAGGCATTTCAGCCACGCGGGCAACTGCTTATGGACACAAACCTTTACAGCACGGGAATTAAACAGTCGTTCATGGGACCACAGGTTATTCAAGAAATTCCTGAAGAGGTGAACATGGGTTTAGTCGGGGGTGGAGTATGTTCATCATCGACAAGTGCATATTGCTATGCGTGTTAATTCATAGTTGAGTGGACGGAAGTGATGTAAAAACGGGAAGTAGTTTTGCTTTATTGTTTTATTTCGACGGATAGCCAATTTCTTGAGATAAAGCAAATAAACCGGCAACATTCATTGCCGGTTTCACTTCTTTATATAGTACAAATTAATAACAGTTATGCGCAGGCCTACTTTATCCGCTGTTTGATCTCCTGCAGTTTCAGCAAGGCTTCCACCGGCGTCAGCCGGTTGATATCAATGCCCTCAAGGACTTTGCGGATATCGTCAAATGTTTCGCTGTGTGCGTCAAAGATGGAGAGCTGCATGCGCTCTGTAGTGATGCTTTTTACTTTTTCGCCCAGGTCTTTTTTGCCGGTTTGATTTTCGTCAAGGTGTTTTTCTTCCAGCTGACTGAGTATTTCATTGGCGCGCTGGATCAGTGAGGGCGGCATGCCGGCCATCTTGGCTACGTGGATACCGAAGCTATGGGTGCTGCCACCCGGCGCCAGCTTGCGCAGGAAGATGATCTTGTTACCGATCTCTTTATTGGTGACATGGTAGTTCTTTATCCGCGGCAGTTTATTCTCCAGTTCGTTCAGCTCATGATAGTGCGTGGCGAAAAGTGTTTTGGGCGTATGCGTTGACTGATGCAGGTGTTCAACAATGCTCCAGGCAATGGAGATGCCGTCATAGGTAGAGGTGCCCCTGCCAATCTCATCCAGCAGGATGAGGCTGCGGCTGCTGATATTATTGATGATGCTGGCCGTTTCATTCATCTCTACCATGAAAGTGGATTCACCGCCGCTGAGGTTGTCAGAAGCGCCCACGCGGGTGAAAATCTTATCGGTCAGCGGGATGCGGGCGGCATCGGCCGGTACAAAGCTGCCGATATGCGCCAGCAGGGTGATCAATGCTGTTTGTCGGAGGATGGCGCTCTTACCACTCATATTGGGACCGGTAAGGATAATGACCTGCTGGTTGGCGGGGTCCATTATAATATCATTGGCAATATAGGGTTCGCCTACGGGCAGGTTGCGCTCAATAACAGGGTGGCGGCTTTCTTTGAGGTCCAGTTCCATCCCTTCATGCACCACCGGTTTTTTGTAATTGTACTGGAGGGCGTTGCCGGCAAAGCAGAGCAGGCAGTCGAGTATGGCCAGGATGCTGCCGTTCACCTGCATGGGAGCAATATATTGCTGCAGGGCGGTGAGCAGCTGATCATACAGGCTGGCCTCAATAGCAAAGATCTTTTCTTCTGCGCCGGTGATCTTCTCCTCGTATTCTTTCAGCTCCGGCGTGATATAGCGTTCGCAATTGGCCAGGGTCTGTTTGCGTATCCAGGAGGCGGGCACCTTATCCTTATGGGTATTGGTGACTTCCAGGTAATAGCCGAATACATTGTTGAACCCGATCTTGAGCGAGGATATACCGGTATTGTCGGCCTCTTTCTTCTGCAGGGTGGCCAGGTAGTCCTTACCACCGGTAGCAATGGCGCGCAGCTGGTCCAGGTCTTCCTGGATGCCTTCGCGGATCATGCCGCCCTTGGCGGCTACGGCCGGCGGATTTTCCGTAATAGTGGCGATGATCTTTTCCCGGATGGCTACCACCGGATCCAGGGAATGGATCAGCTTCAGCAGGTAGGGGTTGCTGCTGCTTTCACAGAGCTGGATGATATCTTCCACCTGCTGGAGGCCGCAGGCCAGCTGCAGCACTTCACGCGGGTTGATCTTTTTAACGGGGATCTTGCTGACCAGCCGTTCAATATCTCCTGCCTGTTTTATATGGTGAATGAGCTTGCTGCGCAGCTCTACTTCTTTAATAAAATATTCTACCAGGTCCAGCCGCTCCTGGATACGGGTGAGGTCTTTGAGTGGCAGGAGGATCCATCTTTTCAATAACCGGGCGCCCATGGGGGATACGGTATGGTCCAGCACCTTGTGCAGGGAACTGCCCTGACCGGCCTCAGCGATCAGCTCCAGGTTGCGGATGGTAAAGCGATCCATCCAGAGATGATCTTCCCGGTCAATGCGCTGGATGCTGGTGATATGCTGGAGATGCGGATGCTCGGTGTCTTTCAGGTAGTGCAGGACGGCGCCGGCGGCTACCAGGCCTACGGTCAGCTGTTCTACCCCAAAACCTTTGAGGGAATGGGTCTGGAAATGTTTGAGCAGACTTTCGGTGGCATAGGCCCCGTCAAAGATCCAGCTCTCCATAGTATAGGTATAGAACCGGGTGCCGAAATTTTCCTTGAACTGTTTCTGGTAGCTGCGCTGGAAAATGACCTCGGCGGGTTTGAGGGTCTGCAGGAGCTTGTCGATATACTCCTGGTTGCCTTCGGCCACAAAAAATTCACCGGTGGAAATATCCAGGAAAGCGATGCCCGACTGCTGTTCGGTATAATGGATGCTGGCCAGGAAATTATTGCTGCCATGCTCCAGGAGCTTGTCGTTAGTAGCTACACCGGGTGTTACCAGTTCCGTTACCCCGCGTTTCACGATGCCCTTGGCCTGCTTGGGGTCCTCCAGCTGGTCTACCACGGCCACGCGGTAACCGGCTTTCACCAGTTTGTGGAGATAGGTATCCAGGGAATGGTGGGGGAAACCCGCCAGCTCGGAAGCGGAGGGATCGCCATTATTGCGCTTGGTGAGGGTAATGCCCAGCACCCCGGCGGCAATGACGGCGTCACCGCCGAAGGTTTCATAAAAATCGCCCACGCGGAACAAGAGGACAGCATCAGGGTATTTTTGCTTGATAGCCTTATGCTGCTGCATCAAAGGAGTTTCTGCACCTGCTTTTGCCATAGCGGGCAAATATAGTGGCTTTGGCAGCCTTTTAAAAATCGGAAAGCAGCGCCTGTGGAGAAGTTGGGAAAAAAATAGGCGTATCTTTGCCCGATGCGAAAGCTGAGCATGGCAGAACTGAACCGTAAATCGGTAGCCGAATTCAAAGGATCGGACAAATTCCCGGTAGTAGTGGTGCTGGACAATATACGCAGTATGCACAATGTGGGCAGTGTGTTCCGTACGGCAGACGCTTTCCTGTTGCAGGGCATTTACCTTTGCGGGTATACGCCGCAACCGCCCCACCGGGATATCCACAAAACGGCGCTGGGCGCCACGGAAACGGTGAGCTGGCGATATTTCCCCGATACTATCACCGCCTTGCAGGCCCTCCGTGAGGAAGGGTATGCTATCTGGGCGGTAGAGCAGGTGCAGGACAGCCTGCTGCTGAACCGTTTTACCAGCCCTGCCGATAAGCCCCTGGCAGTGGTCTTTGGCAATGAGGTCACGGGCGTGGACGCCGAAGTGCTGAAGCTTTGTGATGGCAGTATCGAGATCCCGCAGCTGGGCATGAAACATTCCCTCAATATCTCTGTCGCCGCAGGCATTGTGCTCTGGGAGCTGGTGCGGGAGCAGATCTTGGAGGAATGAGTTCAACAGAACCCGAATTACCCTTTCAAGCATAAGTATGAGCACCGTTAAAAAGTACCTTTCACTCGTTAAATTTTCGCATACCATATTTGCGATGCCGTTCGCGATGATCGGCTTCTTCCTGGCCACGGCGGAACTCCGCCATATCAGCCGCCTGATAGATTATCTGCCTGATGCGGGGACCTTTAGCAGGTACACCAGCAATGGCCAGCCATTCTGGCTCACTTTCCTGCTGGTAGTCCTTTGCATGGTGTTTGCACGCAGCGCCGCCATGGCCTTCAACCGCTGGCTGGATGCCCGGTTTGATGCGCTGAACCCGCGGACCGCCATCCGGGAGATCCCGGCCGGTATTTTAAAGGCCGACAGCGTGCTGCTGTTCACCATTGGCTGCAGTGTGCTGTTCATGGTCTGCACCTGGTTCATCAACCCGCTTTGTTTTGCTTTATCGCCCGTGGCCTTACTGGTAGTGCTGGGATACAGCTATACCAAACGCTTCACCCCGCTCTGTCACCTGGTGCTGGGCCTGGGCCTGTCCCTGGCTCCCATCGGCGCTTACCTGGCAGTGACCGGCCGGTTCGACTGGCTCCCCATTCTCTTTTCCTTTGCCGTGATCACCTGGGTGTCCGGTTTCGATATCATCTACGCTTTGCAGGATGAGCAGTTCGACAAAAGCCAGCAGCTCTATTCCATGCCCTCCTGGCTGGGTGGGGCCAAAGCCCTTCGGGTATCAGAGATACTGCATGTGATCAGCACAGCCTGTGTGGTCATTGCCGGTATCTACGGTCATTTCCACTGGCTGTACTGGATCGGCGTAGCCGTCTTTGCCGGCATGCTGCTGTACCAGCACTCCATTGTAAAACCTACGGACCTGCGCAGGGTCAACCTGGCCTTTATGACAGCCAACGGTATTGCCAGCGTGGTATTTGCCGTGTTTGTGATTGCCGACCTCTTCCTGCTGCCCGCCGGACTGCCAGGAACAGTGATCAAGGAAAGCTTTTTACAATTATAACAGCACCCTGAATGGCGCGCATCCTCTCCATAGACTACGGCGGCAAACGCACCGGTATTGCGGTGACCGATCCTTTACAGATCATTGCCACCGGCCTGACCACTATTGAATCCCAGAAACTGATACCCTTTCTCAAAGACTATTTTGCGAAAGAGCCCGTGGAGCGCATCCTCATCGGTATGCCCACCAACTGGGACGATACCGATACCCATGGCACGCCGTTGGTACGCAAAGCCATCAAAAGCCTGGAAAAGCATTTTCCGCAGCTGCCCGTGGAAACGGTGGATGAGCGCTTCAGTTCAAAAATGGCCTCCCAGGCCATGATCGATATGGGCCTCAAAAAAAAGCAGCGGCAGAACAAAGCCCTGGTGGATGAAATTGCCGCCACTATCCTCCTGCAGGAATGGCTGCAAAAAAGGGGCTGATTAGCAGCCGGTTAGCAGGGCTGGCTCCAAACCCGGGCGGGTATTGATTGTTGGCCGGTTTTTGCTACCTTTGCGCTTTACTAACGACCAAGAAATCAAGCAATTAAGAAACAATGATACTTCCGATTGTTGCATATGGCGCCCCCATTCTGCGTGCGGTAGCCAAGGATATTACACCTGACTATCCCAACCTGGAAAAGCTGCTCGCCGATATGTGGGAGACCATGTATGCCAGCAATGGCGTTGGACTGGCCGCCCCCCAGATCAACCGGGATATCCGCCTTTTTGTGGTTGACAGTGTACAGATCATCGAGAACCTGGAAGAAGATGAAAAGGAAGATTTCCCCAATGATAAAGGCATCAAACAGGCATTCATCAATGCCAGAGTGGTTGCCCTGAACGGCGAGGAATGGGCCTATAATGAAGGCTGTCTCAGCATTCCCAAGATTCGGGAAGATGTTTACCGGAGCGAGGAAGTGACCCTGGAATACCAGGATGAGCAGTTCAACAAACATACAGCTACTTTCAACGGCATCACCGCCCGCGTGATCCTGCATGAATATGATCATATTGAAGGCAAGCTGTTCATTGATTACCTGAAGCCACTGAAACGTCGCCTGCTGAAAGGCAAGCTGGATGATATCACCAAGGGCAAGGTTAAAGTGGATTACAGGATGACTTTTGTGAAATAACCGGATTGAAGCAACTTCTTTATATTACCGTACTCACCCTGCTGGGCCAGCTTGCGCTGGCGCAGAAGGACAGTTCCGTCACAGTGAATAAGAATATTGTGACCCTCAAGGAAGTGGTGGTGCGCAGCAACCTCAACGTGCCGGCCTTTATCCAGCGCATTGAAGCCGATACCACTTTTTACAAAGCTTTCCGCAACCTCAAAGTGCTGGGTTATTCGGCCATCAATGATATCCGGATGCTCGGCAAAAAGGAGGAGGTCATTGCTTCACTCAACAGCAAGACCACACAGCATACAGCCAAAGGCTGCCGCTGGATGGAAACCCTGAGCGAGCAGACCACCGGCAATATGTACACCAAACAACACCGCCTCAACTACTATACGGCCGAACTCTATGCCGGCCTTTTCTTTGCCACCGATACCATTTGCGGGGAAGATAATATTGTGAAGGGAAGCGAGTTTAAAGTGAATGAGAAAAGCGGTATTGAAAAACATAAGGAACAGCTGAAGATGCTGTTCTTCAACCCGGGCAAAAAGATCCCGGGCATTCCTTTTATCGGCAATAAGATTGCGCTCTTTGATGAGGAAGTGGCTAAGCTGTATGACTTTGTCATAGACATGGACGCTTTTCACGGCGAGATGTGTTATATCTTCCGCGTAACGCCCCGGCAGAACCTGACGGGGTCCGAGAAGAACCAGATCGTGATCAATGAAATGACCACCTGGTTCCGGGTAGACAACTGGGAAATTGTGGCCCGCAGCTATGATCTCAGCTACGGCGCCGGCGTCTATAATTTTGATGTCAGCATGGAAGTGGAGATGACAAAATTCCAGGACCTGCTGGTGCCCAAGGTCATGCGCTACAATGGCAGCTGGAATGTGATCCTCAAGAAAAAAGAGAAAGGGATCTTCACAGCAACCTTATTTGATTTTACGCGCAACTAAAACGTATCACTGTCACACTGTTCTGTAAACAGGAACAGCAGTATTGTTCCATACGTTTTCCTTTGTACTCCCGGAATGAGCGCCTACACAATATTCTTCACCTTCACATAGTTCCGCCATTTTTCGATCAGCTGCTGCATATCCTGCGGTATCTCGCTATTGAAGGACACGGGCTGCCTGCTGCGGGGATGGGTGAACCCGATGGTCTTGGCATGCAGCGCATGGCGGGGACAGATGGCGAAGCAGTTCTCTACAAACTGTTTGTATTTGCTGAAGACAGTACCTTTCACGATGCGGTCGCCCCCATATAATTCATCACTGAACAGGGGATGGCCAATATGTTTCATGTGTACGCGGATCTGGTGGGTCCTGCCCGTTTCCAGCTCGCACTGTACCACGGTCACATAACCAAAACGTTCCAGTACTTTATAGTGGGTGATGGCTTCCTTACCGTATTCGCCGTCAGGGTAAGCGTCAAAGATCTTGCGGAAGCGCTGGTGCCGGCCGATATGGGCGTTCACCGTACCGCTGTCTTCGGCCACATCGCCCCAGACCAGGGCCACGTACTGCCGGTGGATGGTATGGTTAAAGAATTCCTTGGCCAGGCTGCTCACGGCCTTTTCCGTTTTGGCAAGCACCATGAGGCCGCTGGTATTTTTATCAATGCGGTGTACCAGCCCGAAGCGGGGCAGCACATCGGTATTGAGATCGCCGTTCTGCTGCAGCAGGTACCAGGCCACGCCATTGATCAGGGTGCCGCTGGGATTGCCGCTGGCAGGGTGTACCACCAGGCCAACCGGTTTGTTGATGATCAGGATATCATCGTCCTCATATTCAATTTTGAGGGACATCTGCTCGGGGATAATGTCCTCGCCCTGTACTTCCTTGTCGGAATACACCACGATCTCTTCACCCGGCTTTATTTTATGGTTGGATTGTACCTGTTTGCCATTGATCAGCACCCGGCCGCTTTCGATGGCCTGCTGCACTTTATTCCTGCTGGCATTCTCAATACGCTGGACCAGGAATTTATCCAGACGCATAGGCTCCTGTCCACGGTCTACCACCAGACTCATCCGCTCATACAGCTCCTCTGAGCCATCCGGGCTATCACCCAGCTCATTGAAAGCCTCTATGTCTTTTGTTGTCATAACCTACGTGCAATTTCGGCAAAGGTAAGGGTTAACGCTGAGTGGTTGAAAAGCGGTAAATTTGCCTATTATGACAAGCACTACCAGACAACCAGTGCGCTTCCAGGACCTGGGCACCCGGGACTACCGGGAAATTTGGGATTACCAGGAGCAGCTATTGCAGGCAAATGTAGACCGGAAGCGGGCTTTCAACGAAGCGGCCCCGGCCGCTACCGAGTTGCTGGCGGGCTGCGGCGAGGTCCTGACCGGCTGCAGCGCCGGCGCCCTTCCTGTAGCGGAAGATCTACGGGAGGGTCCTGTAAACCGGGCCCTGCTGGCGCCTACGGAGCACCACCTGCTCTTTGTAGAGCATCCCCTGGTCTATACCCTGGGTAAAAGCGGGAAAATGGAGCATGTGCTGATCAGTCCCCAGGAGCAGGCCGAAAAAGGCATCCAGTTCTACCATATCAACCGCGGTGGGGACATTACCTTCCACGGTCCCGGTCAGCTGGTGGGTTATCCTGTGCTGGACCTGGAGAAATTCTATACGGATATCGGTCGCTACCTGCGTAACCTGGAAGAGGTCTTCATCCTCACCATGGCGGAATATGGCCTTAAAGGGGAGCGGAGCGCCGGTGAAACAGGGGTCTGGCTGGATACCGATGATAAGGCCAAAGCGCGTAAAATATGCGCTATGGGCATCCGCTGCAGCCGCTGGGTCACCATGCATGGCTTTGCCTTTAATGTCAATACCGATCTGTCCTATTTTGGCTATATCATTCCCTGCGGGATCCAGGACAAGCAGGTTACCTCCCTGGAGAAAGAACTGGGCAGAAAACTGGATATGGAAGAAGTGAAGGAAAAAGTGAAAAGGAATTTTGAGAAGGTTTTCGAGGCGGTGCTGGTGTAACCCTAAAAATCTTTCGGGATCAGGAATTTGTGGGTCTCTTTTAATTTTCCTTCCTCATACAGTTCAAACTGGAACCAGCCTGCATGCAGGAAATTGGATTTATCCATGACCAGGAGGGGCTCTTTCACCTTTTTGATACTGAACAAGGGTAAGCGATCATCCTCAAAGAATTTTACCTGGTAATCCTTGCCTGGCGCTTCCGGCAGGGCTATCACTACATTACCGTCCTTATCGGTATAAACAAAGCGGGAGGGCCGGTAGATCTCTTTGGGCACAAAGGGCCTGATAACAATGGTGTCCAGGTTCTTGAAGGCAATGGTATCTTTTGTCCGGGACACTACAGAGTCGCGGAAGCGTTTAAAATTCTTTTCTGTCAGCTGTACCAGTATGCTATCCCTTCTTTTTACGGTGAACAGTTTTTCCGGTTCCGGCTTCTTACCGGGAACAGCCCGTGGCGCTTCGGGTTTGGCCGGTTCTTTCACGACTTCTTTCTGCACTACTTCCGTTAATTTCTCTTTGAGCTGTTCGGCCTCTTTATAGGGCATATTATCGGCAATCACTACCCGCCGGCCATTGATCTCAGCGGATTCGGCCGTGGCATTACCCGGCGAGGCTCCGGCCGTATCCCAGAAAGGGCGGCGGGATTCACTGAAAACATAATTGCCGTTCTCCAGCACAATGAAGAGCCGGTAAAAGCTGAAGGGAGTAGGCGATTTCGTGTCTACATAACCGTTCTGTTTAACGGTAGGATCAGGAAGGGTGAGGATGGTGCGGAAATTCCGGGTGCTGTCTGTAGAGCGTTGGATGCTGAGCTGGGTGATGACGGGATAATTGTTGGTCCAGCTCACAATGACCTTGTTATTGCCTCTCGTGGTTACGCTGAACCGCGGAAGGGTATCCTGTGCGCTCACCTGGAGGGTGAGTAGCAATAGAAAGGCTGCCATCGTTCTGCTCATATCTTCCTATAACGAATTATTATGTCCTGTATTTTTTACCGGATGCAAATATAACGGATCGGTGCCGTTTGGCGGCCGGGCCGGAAGCCGCATTGGCCGTTAAAAGCAGAGCGTGCCGGCGGGCAGGGATCGGTTACCCTGTAACCCGCCACTATGGATCACTAATAAACGACTGTTAGCTGAAAAATAGTTTTTATTTAACAAATCCATCAGCCCGTACAGTAGTTTGGCAGTGTATACCAGGTCGGTAGGCAGCTGGCTCTGCTGAAACAGCGCGTTCATAAAATCCAAAAGCGGGCCAGTTTTTTTCCCGAAGCCGCCAAAATGATATTGTGTAAAAAGGGTGAAATTATTTCTTTGGGTACTGTCGTACACAAAACGGGTAATACTGTTCTGTTCAGGGTCCGGCAGCTTAAGGCTGCTGACGCCCAGCACCTGCTGCTGGGGCAGGCTGGCGCTGACCAGTCCGGCCATCATGGTGCCGGTTCCTGCGGCACAGGCAATATGGGTATATTTTTCCAGCGGCGCCAGTTGCAGGATCTCGCTGGCCCCCTGTACGCCCAGGGGACTCTGTCCGCCCATGGGCACCAGCGCCAGCTGCGGGTAGCGTTCCTGGTATTGCCGGTAAAGCTGCGTTTCGTCGGCAAACTGGCTGCGGGAAACAAATTCCAGCTGCATACCCAGTTCCTGCGCCTGCAGAAGGGTAGTGGTCAGCGGGCCTGCGGGTTCGCCGCGTACAATGCCTGTAGCGCTGAAACCCGCTTCACGGGCGGCGGCGGCAGTGGCCACCAGGTGGTTGGACCAGGCGCCGCCAAAGGTCAGGACGCCCTGAAGGCCGGCAGCCCTTGCGGCTTCCAGGTGATATTTCAGCTTGAACCATTTATTCCCGGAAATAACAGGATGGATAGCGTCTATGCGCAGGATATCCATCCTGACACGGGTATCCTCCAGGGCCCTGTGCTGTAGCGGCTGAATAAATGCCTTATTAATGTCGATAGGTTGATAACTGTATGAGTACAATCAATTTCTTTTATCGCTTATTTTTATATTTTCGTGCCTGAAATTTTAAAATTACGATAATGCAACCAACTCTTTTGATCTTAGCAGCCGGTATGGCGTCCCGCTATGGAAGTATGAAACAGACCCAGTCTTTTGGCCCCAGCGGAGAAACGATTGTTGACTACTCTATCTATGATGCGATTCGCGCTGGATACAAAAAGGTAGTGTTTATTATCCGGAAAGAATTTCTGGATGGTTTTAAAGAGATCTTCGAAGAAAAACTGAAAGGTAAGATCGAAGTAGGTTATGTGTTCCAGGAAGTAGCTTCCAACCGCACCAAGCCCTGGGGTACTGCACAGGCTGTACTCTGCGCCAAAGACGCCATTAAAGAGCCTTTTGCTGTGATCAATGCAGATGATTTCTACGGCAGGGATGCTTTTGAAAAATCCTATAAATTCCTGACCACCGATGTGGCTCCCAAAACATGGTCCATCGTTGGTTATGAGCTGCTGAAGACTTTGTCTGACAACGGCACTGTAAACAGGGGTGTTTGCCAGTCTGATGCCAGCGGCAACCTGACCGGTATTGCAGAGCGCCTGAACATCAGCCTGCAGGACGGCAAGATCCTCTGTGACGACAACCAGGAGCCCAAAGAGTTGCCGGTTGATTCCCAGGTGTCCATGAACTTCTGGTGCTTTGATCCTTATGTGTTCGAGTATTCCGGTAAAATGTTCGAGGAATTTTCCGCTGCAAACGCTGACAATCCCAAAGCAGAATTCTTCATTCCGCTGGTAGGTGATCAGTTCATCAAGGAGAAAGCCGGTGAGATCAAACTGATCCCCACTTCTGCCAAATGGTTCGGAGTTACCTACAAGGAAGATGCGCCTGAAGTAAAAGCTGCGCTGGATGCACTGGTCAATGCCGGTGAATATCCCACTTCCCTGTGGAAATAAGCTGAAGTAAAGTAAACAGTATATAGTTTGTCCCCTGCTTTCAGAGAAGGCAGGGGATTTTTATTGGGGGGAGAAGAGAAATAAACTGCTGAACAACCAGGAATGCCTGTTGTTGCCGGGCAAAACGGGAGCGGCTTTGTTGTTCTGCAATGGAACTGCCATCTCCTGCTGGTGGATGCCGCCGCGCGCCAGCACAGGCAGTGGTATAGGACCTTTGCGCCGGACGCAGGCGCGTGGACAAGGCGGGTTTTGTGACAGCAGGGCCATAAAAAAATCCCCGGCGCCTGCGCATCGGGGATCTGTATTGTTTCGGAAGGCGGCCGGGCCAAACCGACAATCAGTATTAGTAGCTCTTCACCATGAAGATGCAGTCTTCTATTTTCTTGATCTGCTGTACGCGCTCCATGCCTTTGATCTGTGTGTTGGCTGGCAGTTTCAGGCTGCGCAGGGTGCTGTCGTCCTTTTTGATAGTCTCTATAGCGCGGACAATATTCTTGGCTGTAATGGCAAATACAACGCCTTCAGCCTGTTTCTGGCGGGTATTGATGATGCCGATGACTTCTCCGTTCCTGTTGAACACGGGGCCGCCGGAGTTACCGGGGTTGGCGGATACACCGATCTGGCAGGTCATGGTATCACCGTTGAAACCGGTCTTGGCGCTCATATACCCTTCATTGTAAACGATCTCATCCCGCGGATAACCGAGGGTGAACAGCGGTTCGCCCAGTTCCACAGCGGCTTTGCGGAAAGAGTAGGGGAGAATGGAATGGGGTTTGAAATCATCATCGCTGACCTTCAGGATGGCGATATCGTTGCCCTCATTGACATATACAGGTTTGGCGCGGTATTCCTGTCCTTTGTTGTTCTGCACTACAAAGGTGGATCCGCCCTTGATCACGTGTGCATTGGTGACCAGGTAACCGCGGCCGTCTATCAGGAAGCCGGTACCGCCGGAGATCAGTTCTGCATCCTGCGGCACTTTACTGATCTTGGCATTCACCTCGTTCAGTACTTCATTCTTTTTATTGGCTACTTCCATTTTAAATTCCCGGCGCAGCTGCTGCAGCTCGGCGCTGCTGGCCTTGCGGTTGAAGTAAGTGGCAATGCCACCAATGGCCAGGGTGGTCAGGCCTGCAATGCAGGCTGCCAGGGCCATTACTTTCTTGTATTTCCGGAAAATATGGACAACGGTGGGGCGGGGGGCTTCTTCTTTGATAACCCCGTCCTGGAGCAATTGTTCGTGAACATCCTGGAGGGAGGCTTTCACCTGCTTCCACTCACTGAAGCGATCCATCTGCTGGAGGAAAAGGGTATGTTCAACCACCAGCTGGTCCACTTCAGGTTTGTCGGAGCGCAATTGCTCAAAGAACTGCTTTTCCTCCGGGTTCATTTCATTCCGGAGATAGCGTTCAATGGCGTCTAATAATTGCAGGTCTTCCATTTACAAAGCATTGTTTTTATGGGCGGCAAAGAACAGTTTCCGAAGCCGCATGAGGCATTTATACTTCTGGTTCTTGGCATTGTCCGCATTGGTATACCCAAAATGCGAAGCAATATCTATCATGTTCCTTTTCTGGAGGTAGAAGGCGTCCAGCAGGCTCCGGCAGGGCTCTCCCAGCTGTTGCATGGCTTTTTCCATATGCTGGAAATCCATGTTCCGCTGGCCGTAGCTATCCACTTCTTCTTCTACTGATACCAGTTGGTCCATTCCGTTTTCATCGGGAACGGGGGCCATTTTCTGCTGTTGCTGTAGTTTCTTGAGCCATAACCTGCGGCAAACGGAGTAAATAAAGGTCTTTAGCAGGCAGTTAAGCTCAAAAGTACCGGACCGGGCCTTTTCATACAGCACGATCATAGCTTCCTGGAAAATGTCCCGCGCATCATCTACAGAGCCGTTATTGTTGAGGATCAACGATTGAACCATCGTATAATGCTGTTTATAGATGGTTTCTATGGCCTGTCTGTCGTTTCTCGCCAGTCCTTCTAATAGTGCTGATTCCCTTGGATCTGTTTTCACGCGTAACCTTTTATTAATACCCAATTTAATGAGAAGTAACCCAAACCGCCCGTTAAAGTACCGGCAAAATGTCCGGACATGCAAATGTCTATGATAATCAGGGTCAAAAAAAATATCCCGGATTTTTTTAAAAACCCGGGTTACCTATCCGCACATAGCGGTATTAACCTTAAATCATTCGTTAAACAAACAAAAACGGTACAATGAAAAAGCTCCTGTTAGTTTTAGCAATTGGCGCATTCGCTGCATGTAATGACGCTGGCACTGGTGAAGCAGAAACTAAAGACACTGTTTCTCCTGCTGCTCCCGCTACTCCTGACAGCACTACTCTGGCTCCGGATACTACCAAACTGTCCGACTCTACCACTGTAGCGCCTGTTGACACTACGAAAAAATAAGTTTTTTTTCATATGGCAAGCAATCGTTAGAGGCCGTCCTGATCCCAGGAGGGCTTTCTTTTTATCGAAGTTCATTTTTCGATACGGTTGCTTGCCATTCGTTTTTTCGGGACTTAATTGGTTCGTCCCAAAATGTCTTTCTCCTGACAGCCTTCCCCATCCCTGCCGCCTCCCAGTTTGTTCAATTGCGTTTTATGGTAAAAGAGTTGCTGTAGCTAACTTGCGTGGTTCGCTATTCTTTGTGTCGCCTGCTGACAATTGCTGTGCTGCAGCACTGATCTATTTACGCTGCCCGGTCCTCCTGCATAAAAACGGCAATAATCCACTCCCGTATTCAGCGTATCAATTTCGCAGGCTGTAAGATTGGCGTGCCCACTATTATTCAGGCAGGCTGCTACATCCCTTCCATTGATCTTACCATCGGAGTTGTAAGATTGTTCCAGCCGGACCTGCTGTACCATTGTCCCGCTGGTTTCTAAAATCCCGCCTCGTTGGCAAAACCAGTGGCGGACGCTTCCCGCCGTGTTTATGCCTGCTCAGCAATGGCCGCCATATCAATATCGCCGTGACTGGCGGAATACACACATCTTCCCTCTTTGATCAGTAATACCTGCGGCGACTCGTGCTGTACGCGGAAATCTTCTGCTATTTTATTGGAAATGGCCCGGAACCCGATCAGGTTCAGGTAGTGGAAGTCAATGCCTGCCGGCGCTTCCTGGCGCTCCAGCCTTCCTTTGACCATGGAGCTGATGCCACAGCGGATGCTGTGTTTGTAGATCAGCTGCGGCCGCGAAAAAGATTGCTCGCGGATACTGTCCAGCTGTGCGGCTTGTTCTAAGTTGATCCAGTTTATCATAACGCAAAAATACGAACAGCATTTTATTGCCGTGCTGCGGCTGTCTCCTGGGTTCGGCTTGCAAAGGGCTTTGGCCAGGGAAGTTATTTTTGGGACGGACAAAGGGGATCCCCGATCCCCGACAGCCAGCTTGTTACTGCTCTTCCGGCAAAAAGATTATTTTTTAAACATACCCTGCAATTCAGGAGCCATAGGTTTTGGGTGAAAGTCCCCAAGGGTAGAAAGCCAAAAAGAACGTCAGGTTATTGTCAACAATTTCCTTGGGGAAGTTTTTGTTGTAAAAAGCCAGGTGTTTTTGGGACGAACCAAGGGCTGGCCGGTTGCTGTTGGAAAGCTGTTGCCTTTTAGTGTTTTTCCCGCACTGTTTTTGTATTGCTGACACGCTACAGTTTTTCAGGAATATTTTTTTGGGGACGAACCAAAAAAAAAAGTCCCCGACGCGGAGACTTAAAAACATGATCTATGTAAAGCTGAATTAACGACTGCCGTATCCTACATATCCCCTGGTGCTGGCGCATCCGCCCTTTGATGCAGTACAGGAAGTGATGGTAACCCCAGCCAGAATGACGATGGCCAGAACGAGTAATACTTGTTTCATTTTTGTGGTATTTAAAGTTTACAATAAGCCTGAGATCAAAAAGGGCTTATACGATCCTCAGGTCATTCAGAGGTACGGATTCAGGAAGATCAGAAGGTAAACTTTGGACTTAGGAGATTTTCGGGTAGGAATTGAATGATGATGATGATGTAAAATAACAACATTAATCCCGGTTATGCAAGCCCTCGACGCCTTTTACCGTGGATTTTTTTTGATAATTCTGTAAATAGTTGGCAATAAGCGCAGCGTATAATTCATTCACCCTTCCGGGGAAAGCTGAAAATACCTATTTTCGGATCTTTTTGCCCATGAAACGGAGCATTATCAGTCTTTTTCACACAAGGGAATGTATAGGCGGAGTTCCATCCGACCAAATTGTAAAACAAAAATATCCGGATGAAAGTACATTTTATCGCAATCGGCGGCAGCGTTATGCACCAACTGGCGTTAGCCCTGCACCGCAAAGGTTACCAGGTGACCGGCAGTGACGACGAGATCTTTGAACCAGCCAGGACCAATCTCCTGGAGGAAGGCCTGCTGCCCGATCAGAACGGCTGGTATCCCGATAAGCTGCATGCCGGCCTGGACGCCGTGATCCTGGGCATGCACGCCAAAGCCGATAATCCCGAGCTGCAACGCGCTGTTGCACTGGGCCTCCCCATCTATTCTTTCCCCGAATACATATACCAGGAAAGCAAAAACAAGACCAGGGTAGTGGTAGGCGGCAGCCATGGCAAAACCACCACCACGGCCATGATCATGCACGTGCTGCGCCAGACCGGTAAGGACTTCGACTACCTGGTGGGCGCCCGGCTGGAAGGTTTCAGCCAGTCGGTCAATATCACCCAGGCCCCCGTCATTGTCTGCGAGGGCGATGAATACCCCGCCAGCACCATTGAAAAAAGACCCAAGTTCCATTTCCTTTTCCCCCATATTGCTATCCTGACCGGCATTGCCTGGGACCATATTAATGTCTTCCCCACTTTTGAAGGCTACCTGGAACAGTTCAGCATCTTTATCGGGAAAATAGAACCGGGCGGACTGCTTATTTATAATTCGGCCGATCCCGTTCTGCAGGAACTGGTCAGCGCCCGCCCCCGGACCGATATCCGCTACCAGCCCTATACTTTACCGGAACACAGTATCCACGATGGCCTCACCAGCATCCGGCTGGAAGGGCAGGCCGGTTCCCTGCAGGTGTTTGGTAACCATAACCTGCTTAACCTGACAGCCGCCTGGTATGTATGCAAAGAACTGGGACTGGATGCTGCTGCTTTTGTACGCGCTATCAGCAGTTTTACCGGCGCCGCCAAGCGACTGGAACTCCTGGCCCGGGGACCTTCCACTATTGTTTACCGTGATTTTTCCCATGCTCCCTCCAAGGTGACAGCTACCATGGAAGCCGTCCGGCAGCAATACCCCCGGCGGAAACTGGTGGCGGTGCTGGAGTTGCATACTTTCAGCAGCCTCAATGCCGCTTTTATGGAACAATACCGCGGCGCCATGGATCCCGCAGACGCCGCCGTGGTGTTCTATTCCCGCCATGCGCTGGAACTGAAACGACTGCCCGCCCTGGACCCGGCCGTAGTGAAAGCCGGTTTCGGAAAACAGGGACTGGAAGTGATCACCGACGCCGGGACACTGACCAGCTGGCTGGAACAGCAGGACTACCATAATTGTGTTCTTCTTTTAATGAGTTCGGGCAATTATGATGGGGTCAATATGCTTACATTTGCACAGAAAATAGTTGGATTATAAACTACCGCAGAAAATAGTTAACCCAATATCAAGTTTGATGTTACAATTAACAAGACCATTAGCCATTATCGACCTGGAAACCACCGGAGTGAACCTGGGCAGTGACCGTATTGTAGAGATCGCCATTGTCAAGATAAATACTGACGGCTCCAAATTGGTGAAACGTAAACTCATCAACCCCGAGATGCCCATCTCCCAGGTATCCATAGATGTACATGGCATCACCAATGACATGGTGAAAGACGCCCCTACCTTCCGGCAGGTGGCCAATGAGATGAAACAGTTCCTGGATAACTGTGATCTGGGTGGTTACAATTCAAACCGCTTTGACGTGCCCATGCTGGCCGAAGAATTCCTGCGCGCAGGACTGGATTTCGACTTCAAGGGCCGCCGCCTGCTGGACGTGCAGAAAGTGTTCCACCTGATGGAACAACGCACCCTCAGCGCAGCATATAAATTCTATTGTGAAAAGAACCTGGAATCAGCCCATAGCGCCGAAGCAGATGCTTCCGCCACCTGGGAAGTTCTGGTAGCGCAGGTGCAGCGATACCCGCAGCTGGGCGTCACTGTAGACAGTATCCTGAAAGTGCTGGGCGATGAACCCGTAGTGGATTTTGCCCGCCGCATGATCTTCGAGAACGGAGTGGAAGTGTTCAATTTCGGGAAACACAAAGGCCGCTCCGTGGCAGATGTGCTGAAATCAGAGCCCCAATATTATGATTGGATGATGAAAGGAGATTTCCCCATGCATACCAAGCAAAAGCTTACTGAAATTTTCAACAGGACCCTGTTAAAGAAGGGCTAAAACCGGTGTGGGACTATTTTGAGCGGATACCGGCGGATAAAAGATTGTACATTCGTGTAATCGTGTAACTACATTGTTTGCGCTTGGAAAAGATTGTCATCATACCGACCTATAACGAGAAAGAGAATATCTCCAATATCATTGAAGCAGTTTTTGCATTGCAGCAGGGTTTTCATGTGCTGGTCATTGATGATGGCTCTCCCGATGGAACTGCTGCTATTGTAAGAGCCATGCAGACCCGTTTTCCCGGTCAGCTCTTCCTGGAAGAACGGAAAGGGAAACTGGGACTGGGTACCGCCTATATTCACGGCTTCCGCTGGTCTATGCAGAAAGGGTACCGTTTCATCTTTGAGATGGATGCTGATTTTTCCCATAACCCTGCGGATCTCCAGCGGCTCTACCTGGCCTGTAAAGAAGGAGGCGCAGACATGGCCATCGGCTCCCGTTATGTAAAAGGCGGCGGCACTGTTAACTGGCCCTGGGACCGCATCTTCCTGTCCAAAGGCGGCTCCCTCTATACCCGGCTCATCACCTGGATCCCTGTCAGGGATACCACGGCAGGTTTTGTCTGCTACCGCCGGGAAGTGCTGGAAACCATCAACCTGGACCAGATCCATTTCCTGGGCTACGCCTTCCAGATCGAAATGAAATTTGCTACCTGGAAACTGGGCTTTACCATCAGTGAAGTACCTATCATCTTTGAAGACCGTAAATACGGCGCTTCCAAAATGCACAAAGGCATTGTGAAAGAAGGGATCCTCGGCGTACTCAAACTCCGCTGGTACAGTCTCTTCAAAGACTACCGCAACCGCTTAAAAAAACATACTCCGGCTTCTTCCGCTTTTCCGGCGATCCCGCATGACGAGGTATTGGCGAAAACCAAATAGCCATGCGGAAAGCATTTTTGCAATTACATCTCGCTGTTATTCTTGCAGGGTTTACAGGTATCCTGGGCCGGCTGATCACCCTCAATGAAGGGCTGTTGGTCTGGTATCGGTTACTGATAACCGTTATTACGCTGTTCATTATCCTGTTGCTGCAAAAGAAGCTACAGCGCGTATCGCGGCGTGATCTTCTGAATATAACCGGTGTAGGCGCCATTGCCGCCCTCCACTGGGTCAGTTTCTTTGGCTGTATCAAATATGCCAATGTATCGGTGGCGCTGATCTGTCTCTCCGCCATCGGTTTTTTCACGGCTATCTTTGAGCCGCTGATCACCGGTAAACGGTTCAACCGCATTGAGCTTTTGCTGGGGCTGCTGACTATTGCCGGCATTTTCCTGATCTTTCATTTTGATCCGGCGTATAAACTGGGCATCGGCATCGGTATCTTCTCAGCGCTGATGGGCAGCCTGTTCCCCATCTTCAACCGGCAGCTGCTGCAAAGGGTGCGGCCTGATTCCCTGACCATGTATGAACTGGGCGGCGGCTGGCTCTTTATCACCCTGCTGATGCCGCTGTACCTGCAGCATTTTCCGGCTACCCACCTGGTGCCTACCGGGTCCGATCTGGGCTGGCTGCTGGTCCTCAGCTGGCTCTGTACGGTAGTGGCTTTCCGCTTCTCCATGAACGCCCTCAAAAAGATCTCGGCTTTTACAGTCAACCTTACTTACAGCATGGAACCGATTTATGGCATCGGCCTTGCTTTCCTGGTGTACCGGGAAGACAAGCTCCTCACTAATGCTTTTTACGGCGGCCTGGCGCTCATCCTTTGCTCCGTCCTGCTCCAGACCTGGCTGGTTTACCGCGAAAAATCAAAAATGACCACTCACAACGGCTGATGCTTCCGCTTGCGGCCAGTATTTTTTATATTTAGTGATCATTTCCACAAACGAACCCTGTTATGAGAAAATTTTTCTATGCCCTGTCCTTGCTGCTATGCACCATGGCAGCTACTGCCCAGAAAAAGCCTCTCGACCATTCCGTGTACGACGGCTGGCAGTCTATCGGTGAACGCAGCATCAGTAACAATGGCCAGTTTACCGCCTACACCATTACCCCGCAGGAAGGGGATGGAACCCTGGTGGTACAGGCCCTTGACAATTCCTGGAAAAAGGAGATCCCCCGCGGTTATGCCGCCACCATTACGCCCGACAGTCGCTTCCTGGTCTTCAAGCTGAAACCTTTCTTCAAGGATACCCGCGAAGCAAGGATCAAAAAGAAAACGCCTAACGACATGCCCAAGGATACCCTCGGCATCCTGGAGATCGGGAAAGACAGTATTATCAAAGTGCCTAAGATCAAATCCTTCAAAACACCGGAAAAAGGTACCGGCCAGTGGCTGGCCTACCTGCTGGAAAAAGCGCCTGCCGCCGGCAGCGGCGCCGCCAAACCCGATTCCCTGACCCGCCTCAGCAACCTTCAGCGCATGGCCGATAGCCTGGTCCGGGTAGCCGACAGCCTGAAGCTCAAGCTCAGCGAAGCCAGGACCCAGGGCCTGTCCGTACTGGAACCTCCCAAAAAAGAGACTAAACCCGGCGCTAAACCAGCTGATCCCATTGAAGAAGGCACCGAGCTGGTCCTGCGCAACCTCTATACCGGTGAAGAAAAGAAATATGCCCTGGTGAGCTATTATGAGTTCAGTAAAAACGGCAATGCCCTGCTCCTGCAGACTACCCGCAAGAACCAGGACACGCTTTCGCAGGCGGCCCTGCTCTGGACGGCTTTGCCGGCAGGGACCACTGATACCATTATGCGTAAGTTCAACCTGGCCACCAGCTTCAGCTTTGATGAGGAAGGTGCGCAACTGGCCTTTGTGGCGGAGCGCGACAGCATTGCCAAGGCCCTGGTGAAATTCTATAAACTGTATTATTACAAACCCGGTCTGGACAGCGCCCGCCTGCGGGTGGACCGCTCCACTCCCGGCATGCCCGCCGGCTTTACCGTCAGTGAATCCGGCTCGCCGCAGTTCAGCAAGAATGGGCTGAAACTGTTTATCTCCCTGGCGCCCATCCGCAAACCCAAGGATACCACGCTGGTGGATTTTGAAACGGCGAGGTTGGATGTGTGGTCGTACAAGGATGATTATCTCCAGCCCCAGCAATTGGTGACGCTCAGCAGCGACTTGCGGAGAAGCCTCCTGGCGGTACTCAACGATCCTGCTTCCGGTTCAGTGCTGCCTCTGTCCAATGATATTACCGAGAACGTAGCCCTGGGTGATGAAGGCAATGCTGATCATGTACTGCTGACCAGCAGCAAAGGCTATCGCGCTGAATCGCAATGGCAGGGCTTTGCCCGGCAAGCGGCCTATATTGTCAGCACAAAGGACGGGACCCGCAAACTGATCCGCGACAAACAAAGAGCCAGTTATGTCCTCTCGCCCAAAGCCCGCTATGTGTTGTGGTATGATTTTGCCACTAAGCACTATTGGGCGGCCGAAGTCAGTACCGGCGCTGTGAAGAATATCACCCAAAAGATCACTACCCACCTGTATGATGATGAGGATGATCATCCCGATGATCCCTATAATTTTGGCGCAGCCGGCTGGCTGGAAGATGATGCGGCTGTACTGATCTACGACCGCTATGATATCTGGCAGGTGGATCCAACCGGCGTGAAAGCACCCATCAATATCACCAATGGCTACGGCAAAAAGAATAAGCTGGAACTGCGCTACTGGCGGACAGACCGGGAAGCCCGCTTCCTGAAACCAGACGAGCAGCTCTACCTGGAAGCTTTTAACAGGACTACCAAGTATGCCGGTTATTTTACCAAAAAGCTAGATGTAACCGGTGATCCGGTGCAGCTGACCATGGGACCTTATGCTTACTTCCAGCCTTTTAAAGCAAAAAATGCGGAGGCCTATCTTATTGCCCGCATGAATATCCAGCAGTCTGATCTCTATGCCAGTACCGACCTCAAAAGCTTTACACAGCTGAGCCAGCTCAATCCCCAGCAGAAGGATTATAACTGGCTGAACGTAGAGCTGGTGAAATGGAAAATGTTTGATGGCAAAGAAGCAGAAGGCATGCTGTTCAAACCGGAGAATTTTGATCCTACCAAAAAGTACCCGGTCATCTTTTACTTCTACGAGAAGAACACTGATAATCTCTTCAGCTATCGCCCACCGGCGCCCAGCGCTTCTACGGTCAATATCCCGTATTTCGTGAGCAATGGCTACCTCGTATTCGACCCCAATATTTATTATAAAAATGGCGAACCTGGTGAAAGCGCCTATAACTCTGTGGTCTCTGCAGCTAAGTTCCTCGCTAAGAAACCCTGGGTGGACAGCACCAAAATGGCTATCCAGGGCCAGAGCTGGGGCGGCTACCAGGTGGCCTACCTGGTGACAAGGACCAAGTTGTTTGCGGCGGCGGGCGCGGGCGCTCCCGTGGCCAATATGACCAGCGCCTATGGCGGTATCCGCTGGGGCTCGGGTATGAACCGGCAGTTCCAGTATGAGCGCTCGCAAAGCCGCATAGGCGCTACGCTCTGGCAGAAACCTGAACTCTATATCAGGAATTCGCCGCTCTTCAAGGCCGATAAAGTGACCACGCCGTTGCTGATCATGCACAATGATAATGATGGCGCTGTTCCCTGGTACCAGGGTATTGAATATTTCACCGCCCTGAAGCGGCTGGGCAAGCAGGCCTGGCTGCTGCAATACAACGGCGAAGACCATAACCTGGTAGAGCGCCGGAACCGTAAGGACCTCAGCGTTCGGCTGGCGCAGTTCTTTGATCATTACCTGAAAGGCGCTCCGGCGCCCAGGTGGATGACGGAGGGCGTGCCGGCAACGGAGAAAGGCATTGAATGGGGATTATAAAATAACGCATATAAAAAGGGAAGCCGCGATGTACTGCATTGCGGCTTCCCTTTTTATATGAGAGTGTAAATAATATGATTAAAGTACTATTACAAGAATAGATTTAATTTATAATTATTTATGTATGTAAATGAAATAATTATTTGACTTAAATCCAAAAATATTATATAATTTAGGGAATTAAATGAAAGGAATGATATCCCGTTTACTTCATAAAGTGATTAAGGAGAGGCTATTTAAAGGAAAAGCTGCGTTGATATTAGGCCCCCGCCAAGCCGGAAAATCTACCCTTGTGGAATCCATTTTGGCGGATCATGCAGACGCTGTACTGCATGTAAGTGGAGACGATGCTGATGTGCGTGATCTTTTTTCAAATACCACTGCTACCAGATTAAAGGCTTTAATTGGTGCTAAAAAGATTTTGTTCATCGACGAAGCTCAACGTATCCCGAATATCGGATTAACACTAAAGTTAATCACGGATCAGATAAAAGATGTTCAGGTTATTGCAACCGGCTCATCGGCCTTCGAATTGTCAAGCAAGGTTAATGAACCACTTACAGGCCGAAAGTATGAATTTATGCTTTACCCCTTATCCTTCAGTGAAATGGTGCAGCATCATGGCCTTTTGGAAGAAAAAAGATTGTTGGAGCATCGCCTGATTTACGGATACTATCCGGAAATTGTTACCAAAAGAGGAGAAGAAAAAGAGTTGTTGAAATTGCTGGCCAACAGTTACCTCTATAAAGACCTATTAATGCTTGAGCAAATTAATAAGCCAGCGCTACTGGAAAAGTTGTTGAGGGCACTTGCTTTGCAACTGGGGAGCGAGGTGAGTTATAATGAATTAAGCCAGACGGTAGGAAGTGATAACAAAACCGTTGAAAAATATATCGATCTGCTGGAAAAAGCATTTGTCATATTCCGACTTCCTGCTTTTAGCAGGAACGTTAGAAACGAGATCAAAAAAGGGAAAAAAATATACTTTTATGATTGTGGTATCCGGAATGCTATTATCAATGACTTCCGGACTTTATCATCCCGTTCGGATGTAGGTGCGTTATGGGAAAATTTTGTGATCATGGAGAGAGTTAAATACCTGCGCTATTCCAATAAGGACATACGACAATATTTTTGGCGTACAACTCAGCAACAGGAAATTGATCTGATTGAAGAGGATGGCCAACAAATATCCGCTTTTGAAATAAAATGGAATCATAAGCAAAAAGCTCGCTTCCCGCAAACATTTACTGAAAATTATCCGGGTACTAACACTAAGGTAGTGACATCGGAAAATATTGAGGAATTATTTGGAGAGATTGAAAACTCAATAGTAAGTTAGGTAACCTTGCTGAGGAAGTAGAATGATTTTTAAAGTTTTACTCATGGACTTAAGCGCCTTTAAAAAAAGATTGACTACCTGGTCAGGAATAATTGCAATATATCGCTTAGCGCTCTAATAACGCTAACATTACTCTGGCCATAATTGATCTCAATTATTTTTTTTATGCCTGCTAATAAGAATTTAAGCCGCGGTACTGATATACCTCACCAGGCTGCGTTTGGCAATGGGCAATAAGGTTTCATTGAGCGGGAAGCTGAAGCCCGTTTCAATAGAATAAACGGCCGGGTTCGGCAGGTCGCGTTTTACGCGCAGCAACTCTGTTTTGATATTCTCGTAGGTATTTACAAACGTGTGCTGCCAGCTGTCCACGTATTCTGTTTTGATGGAGCGGTATTTTTCATCGTGCTTTTCATAGATGCTGAGCCGGTACTGGTACACGCGGGTGAAGCGGCGGGTGCCTTCAGTCAGGAAGAAATAGCCCTCGTTGATATCCAGGGGCACCAGGCCGATAGGGGCGATGCTGAGTTTGCCTTCTACAAATTCGTAGATCTCGGTACCGTTGGTAATGGCTTTCTTGAATTTTTTGGCGGAGTACTGGAGGATGTCTTCCAGTTCCTGCATCAGTTCGCTGTCATCGATGATCTGCTCGTAGAGCAGCTGTAGCTTTTCCAGCTGGATACCGGTCAGGGTTTTGGGAAACTGTTCTTGCAGGTATTTCTTGTTCTCACGCAGGGCCACCAGGTTATTGTAGTGAAAGATCACATCGCCCAGGTGGGGGTAGAGTTTGTTCTCGTTGAAATACTTGTTCACTTCCTGTAAATAGGCCAGCAGGGTATACTTCTTCAGCTCGAAGTCGATATACCCGTCGGCAAACCAGGTTTCTGATAGTGTTTTCATAACGTATGCGTTTTGGTTGAGCGGTGCATACTGAATTTACGAAAAAAAATGATGCGTTAAAAGCCCGGATCAGATTTATCATTTCTTTCAGAAAGGGCGGAAAAAGAACAGATGCTGAAAAATATCATGAGTGAGTATAAAGAGAAGTACCATAAAAAAGCCCCTCCGGAAGAGGGGCTTACCATTTTATAGCAAGTAACACAAACTACTGTGGGATAACCTGGCCGCTGTCCGGGGCTGCGGGTGGCAGCGTTCAGATCTCGCGGTCGGGGTTGAAGTTTTCCAGTTCCTTGGCCACGGCATTCAGGAAAGTAGCGCCCATGGCGCCGTCAATGATGCGGTGGTCATAGGACATGGAGAGATACATCATATGCCGGATGGCAATGGCGTCACCCTGTTCGGTCTCAATGACTACAGGGCGTTTCTTGATAGTGCCCACGGCCAGGATAGCCACCTGCGGCTGGTTGATGATGGGGGTGCCCATCAGGCTGCCGAAGGTGCCTACGTTGGTGAGGGTGAAAGTGCCGTTCTGTGTATCGTCCGGTTTCAGTTTATTGTTGCGGGCGGCATTGGCCAGGGTGTTCACCTGTTTGGTGAGCCCTACCAGGTTGAGCTGGTCGGCATTGCGGATCACCGGGACAATCAGGTTACCGCTGGGCAGGGCGGCGGCCATACCGATATTGATATCTTTTTTAATAATGATGCGGTTGCCGTCCAGGCTGCTGTTGAGCCAGGGATATTTTTTGATGCAGCGGACGATAGCCTCCACAAACAGCGGGGTGAAAGTGAGCTTTTCGCCTTCTCTTTTCTCAAACTGTTTTTTCACGCGTTCCCTCCAGAGTACCAGGTTGGTGACATCAGCCTCGGAGAAGCTGGTCACATGCGGGCTTATCTGAACGCTGCGGACCATGTGCTCTGCAATCAGCTTGCGCATGCGGTCCATTTCCACGATCTCGGCATTGCCGCTCCAGGCGGGCATTTGGTGGTGAGTAGTGGCAGGAGCGCTGCCGGCTGCAGGCTGGCTGATGACCGTGGGCTGGGAAGCTGCGGGTGCTTTGCCATTCTTCCGGGCCTCAACATATTGAAGGATATCCTTCTTGGTCACTCTGCCTTCATTGCCGGAGCCGGGCATCGTTTCCAGCTCGCTCATGCTGACGCCTTCGCTGGCGGCGATATTGAGCACGAGGGGAGAATAGAAACGATTGCTGCTGATGCTGGCGGCACTGGCAGCGGGGGCCTGGTGCTGTACTGCGGGTGCGCTGGCTGCAGGAACTGCAGCAGCGGCAGGCTGCTGTACGGGCTGGGCGGGTGCAGTGGCGGCGGGAGGCGGTGTGGCTTCCTGGCCATTGGCGGCCTCAGCGGCGCCGGTGCGGATGCGGGCAATGGCGGTGCCAATAGCTACCACATCATTTTCTTTGAAAAGAAGCTCTTCAATTACGCCTTCGGCGGTGGAGGGAACCTCGCTGTCTACCTTGTCGGTAGCAATTTCCAGGACGGTCTCATCCATTTTCACCGTATCACCGGGTTTCTTGTGCCACTTCAGAACGGTGGCTTCCATAATACTTTCCCCGAGTTTAGGCATTATCAAGTCAACAACTGCCATAGTGCAATGCAGGTTTTAATGTTTGTTTCAGGTTATATGGCTCCAATCGGGCCAAAGGTAATAGATTTTGCTAACAACTGTTCGCCTAACCGTGCTCGATAATGAATTTTCTGAGCAGGTTGAGGCTGTTGATAGCCGTCATTTCTATATTCCTTTGCCGGTCGAACCGATAATTAAATAACTGTGTCACTGTCTTTTCGCGGTTGCCGACGGCTACCCAGACGGTGCCAACGGGCTTTTCCGCGCTGCCGCCGCCCGGTCCCATAATACCGGAAGTGGCAATGGCATAATCTGTTTGCAGGGACTGCAAGGCGCCGGCCACCATCTGCTGGACCGTGGCTTCGCTTACGGCTCCCTGGGTGGCCAGGGTATCCCTTGTCACCCCCAGCAGCTCCTGTTTCACTTTATTGGCATAACTCACAACACTGCCTTTGAAATACTCACTGGAACCGGCTATGCTGGTTACCAGGTGGGCAATATAGCCGCCGGTGCAGCTCTCTGCGGTACCCATGCTCTTGTTACGGGCTTTGAGTAATTCACCAATGGCCTGTTGCAGGGGAATATCCCGGTCAATCACCAGCCAGGCAGCCACCAGTTCTTTAAGGGTGGCAAATTCCCGGTCCAGGTCCTGCTGTAAGGCCGCTGCATCAGTGGACGAGCCCGTGATGCGGAGGCGCACCATACCGTAATGGGGCAGGTAGGCCAGCTTCAGGTGGGCTGGCAGTTGCTGTTCCCAGGACTGGATGACGTCCGCCAGGTAGGATTCCCCGATGCCGGCAGTCAATAGCGTCCGGTGATCAATGGACGGCATGGTGAAATATTGTTTCAGGCGGGGCAGCACTTCTTTCTCCATCAGGCCTTTCATCTCGTGCGGCACGCCGGGCAGGGATACAAATATGCGTCCGTCCTTTTCAAACCACATACCGGGTGCTGAGCCGCGTTTGTTGGGCAGCACGGTACAGACATCGGGCACGGTGGCCTGTTCAATATTGCGTTGGGTAAGGGGACGCTGATAGATCTTTTCAAAAAGATGGGTGATAAAAGCGAGGGTGTCAGTGTCTGTCAGGAGCTGACCACCAAAATAATCGTTCAGTACGGGTTTGGTGATATCATCGGCGGTGGGGCCCAATCCACCGGTGAGCAGGATGATATGGGTATCCTTGCTTTGTTCATCCAGGGCGCGGACAATCTCTTCTTTCACATCTCCCACTGCCACTCTTCGCTTGAGCCAGATGCCGGCTTTGTTGAGTTCCTGCGCCATCCAGGCGCTATTGGTATCTACTACCTGTCCAATCAACAACTCATCACCTATAGTAATAATAGAGGCATACACCTGCTGCATAGTCGTCAATATTCGGGTAAAGGTAACTATTCTGGTGAAAGTGCCTGATGATACCGATCAGCTGCCCGATATTTTACAATATGCGTATTTTGGGCCGTAAATTTTTGTTATGCGTTGGATAACTCTTCTCTTGCTGGCAGGCTTATCATCGGTGCAGGCGCAATCTGTAACGGACCGGCTGACGCAGGCCCTGCGTGTGCTGGAAGCCGATCCGCAGCTGCGGCATGGGCTGGTAGGTTTCTGTGTGGTGGATGCAGCCACGGGAAAGCAGCTGTACGGGCGGAATGAACAGGTGGGACTGGCGCCTGCCAGTACACAAAAACTGTTCACGGCCGCTGCAGCCCTGGAGCAGCTGGGGCCCACTTTCCGTTATAAGACGGTGATCGGGTATGACGGCCGGCTGGAGAACGGCCTGCTGCAGGGTAACCTGCATATCCTTGCGTATGGCGATCCTACCCTGGGTAGTAACCGATGGAAAGAGACGGGCAGGAATTATGTACTGCAGCAGATCTGCGACCTGCTCCGCGAAAAAAATATCCGGCGTATTGAGGGCTCCTTATATATTAATGATACTGCTTTTTCTATCCAGCCCTTACCCGGTGGCTGGATCTGGGATGATATCGGTAATTATTATGGGGCAGGCTGCTGGGGCCTCAACTGGAATGAGAACCAGTATACCCTGTTGTTAAAAACAGGCAATGCAGAAGGAGCGCCCACACAGATCAGCGGTACGGACCCGGCGCTGGCCGCCACCGACCTGGTGAATGAGATCAGGACGGGGAAAAAGGGCAGTGGCGACAATGGCTATATCTACTTGTCGCCTTATAGTCCTCGCGGTTTTACCCAGGGCACGGTGCCGCCGGGAGCTGCGTTCAGTATTGCCGGTGCGTTGCCGCATCCGGCCCTTTTATTTGCCAATGAGCTGGAAGGCGCACTGACAGCAGCAGGTATCCCCATTGCCGGCCGGCCCCTCTTTTATATAGATAAGACCCCTGCTGAATCCTGGCCCGCTATGCAGCAGGTACTGGGTGAACTGTCTTCTCCTGCACTGTCGGCCATTACCTACTGGTTCCTGCGCAAGAGCATTAACCTGTACGGTGAATCCCTGTTGCGCACAATGGCCTATACAAAGAAAGGTTTGGGCGAAAACAATGCCGGTATTGAAATAGTAAAAAGCTTCTGGACGGAACAGGGTATTGATGCGGGCGCTATGCAGCTGATGGATGGGAGCGGGCTATCGCCTATGAACCGGGTAACGGCGGATGCACTGGTACGTGTATTGCAGTATGCGCGTACGAGGCCCTGGCAGGATGCTTTTTACCAGGCGTTGCCGGAATACAATGGGATGAAGATGAAGAGCGGTTCCTTTGGTGGCGCCCGTGCTTATGCAGGGTATCATACCTCCCGGGCAGGGAAACAATATAGTTTTGCCATTATCGTCAATAATTATGACGGGTCAGCAGGGGAGGTGGTGAAGAAAATGTACCGGGTGCTGGATGTCCTCAAATGATCTTTTGTTCTCCGCCGTCGGCGGAGAACAGCAATACATCAAAAATAGGGTAATAACTGCTGTCGCAGGTTTTCCGGCATAGTGGTCTTTTCTTTGGTGGCCGACAGCAGGAAATACAGGACCACCCGGCCCACTGTCAGCAACCGGCCCTGTTCATTGTAGACCTCCTGGTGAAACTCTATCCGGTGATCGGCCGGTAATTCTTTGAGGATGGTCTTAATGGTGAGCAGGTCGTCATAATGTGCGGGCCGCAGGTACTTGCATTGCAGCTCCACAATAGGCATAATGACGCCTGCTGCTTCCATATCCTTATAGGTAAAGCCCAGCTGCCGGATGGATTCAGCACGGGCCACTTCAAAATATTGCGCGTAGTTACCGTGGTACACTACGTCCATCTGGTCGGTCTCAGCATACCGCACCCGGATAGGGGTCTCTGTAATGAACATGGATCAATATTATTTGCCGCTCATGCCGTCCACACTGATCTTGCCGGGACCGGTGATCAGCAGGCAGATAAAGCCGGTGAGGAAAAGTGCTGCCATTTCACCTTCGCCAAATACCAGTCCTTTATGCGCCTTGAAGAGGGCAACGGACAGTACAATAACAATGGGAATAGCGGCCAGCCGGGAGAACAGACCAATGATGATAAGCAGGGCGCAGAAGAATTCTGCAAATACAACCAGTCCCAGGGACATGCCCTGGCCCATGCCGAGGAAATTCATGAATTTGGGTTTTATAGCGGCAAAATTGACCAGCTTCTGGTAACCGTGGTTCATCATCAGGCCACCAAATCCAATACGCATCAGCAGGGTAGCGAGGTTGAAAGCGCCGGTGGTGTAACTGGTAGACATTAGTTTGCTCATAGAGGTAGAAGTTTGGCGTCAAAAATAATGGTTTTGCATTTGCATTTTATAAAGAAAAAGAATTGTTAATCCTTGCACTTATTCACACCTGTTTGGAACGATGTTTGGTCAAGGGTAAAATAAATATAATCTTTACCACGTTCCAGCGAAAGCAAAAGGGCCTTGTGGCGTCTCTTTTCTGTTCATGTGCTTTTTTCAAACGGATATTGGAATGAAAAAAATAACTCTCTTTTTTATCCTTTCAGGGGTTGTGCATGGCGCTATAGCCCAGCAGTCCCGTTTTCTCAATGATCCCCAGGGTACTTTTAAACAGGCTAAAGATTTTTTCCAGCGCGAGCAATACAGCCTGGCATATCCCCTGTTCAAGGACCTGCAGTTACAGCAACGGGAACCGGACCGCAGCAATCCTGCCATCCAGACCCAGGAGGTCAACTACTACACCATCGTTTGCGCCCTCAAGCAGAATGAAGGTGGTGCGGTAGCTAAAGCCCGTGATTTTATTGACCTGGAGGACAATGCCGCCCGGGTGCAGATGATGAGCTTCCACCTGGCCGAATATTATTTCCGGCAGCAGGATTACCCGAATGCGATCGGGCTGTACGAAGCGGCCAATATCGACAACCTCACCAACCGCGAGATTGCCGATATGAAGTTCCACCAGGGATACGCCTATTTCACGGCCAAACAATTTGATAAGGCGAAGCCCCTTTTTGACGCCATCCGGCAAATGAAGGACGATCCCAATTACATTGACGCCAATTATTACTATGGCTTCCTTTCTTTCAACGATAAAAAATACCGGGAAGCCCTGGATGCCTTCTCCATAGTAGAAGACCATCCCAATTATGGTCAGGTAGTGCCTTATTATATTGCCAATATTTATTATTCACTGGGCCAGAAAGATAAAGCCCTTGAGTATGCGGAAAATAAACTGAAACGCGGCAACCTGTACTACGACCTGGAAATGCGCCAGATTGTGGGGCATGCCTATTTTGAGAAAAAAGAATTTGCCAAAGCGCTGCCATACCTGGAAACCTATGTCAGCAAATCTACCAAGGTTCGCCGGGAAGACCTGTACGAGCTGGCCTATTGCCAGTACCAGGCCGGTCAGCTGGATAAGGCCATTGATGGTTTCAAACAGATCAGCGGCAAAGAAGATTCCCTGGCGCAGAACGCCATGTACCTGCTGGGGGATGCTTACCTGAAAACAGGCCAGAAAACAAATGCCCGCAATGCCTTCCTGATCTGCGCTTCCAACAGCAGCAATGCCGCACAGAAAGAGATCTCCCAGTTCAATTATGCCAAGCTCTCCTTTGAGCTGGGCTACCAGGATGTGGCCCTTACGGAATTACAGAAATTCCTGCAGGCCTATCCGCAATCCAGTTACAATGTAGAGGCCAAAGAACTCCTGATCAGTGTGCTGGCCAATACCAATAATTACAAGGACGCCTTATCGTTGCTGGAAAGCCTCCAGTCCCCTTCGGCCAATGCCCGCCGGCTCTATCCCCGTATCCTGTACGGCAGGGCCACCGAGCTGGTGAATGACGGTATGCTGGTTGGCGCCAATGAATTGCTGACCCGTGCTGAAACACAGCCGGACAACGCCAGCGTGCTGCCCTATGTGCAGTTCTGGAAAGGGGAAGTGGCCTACCGCCTGGGTAAACTGGACGATGCCATCCGCTATTTCAATGATTACCTGAAAAGCAGCGCGGCCAATGGTGAAGTGAATGTTACCAATGCCCGGTATAACCTGGGTTACGCATACCTCAAAAAAGAGAATTACCGCCAGGCCCTGACCAATTTTGAACAGGTGGTCAGCAACCCCGTGGTCAATGCATCGGCCCTGCAGCAGGATGCCTGGTTGCGTAGCGCCGACTGCTATTATATGAACCGGGAATACAAGAAAGCACAGGTCATGTACGATAAGGTGCTGTCCTTCTCCTGGCCCGCCAGCGACTATGCCACTTTCCAGAAAGCGATGATAGCAGGCGCTAACAGCGGCAAGGAAAAGATCAGCCTGCTCTCCGGTCTGTCGCGCAAATATCCGGGCTCCGGTCTGCTGGCAGACGCCAATATGGAGATTGCCAATACCTACCTGGTGGATGAGCAGTTCCGGGAAGCCATTCCTTACCTCAAGAACGTGGTGAGTGATCCCAATTCCGGGTTGAAGCCTACGGCTTACCTGAAGCTGGGCATTGCTTATTATAATATGGACAACAATGCCGAAGCACTGAACAGTTATACTGCATTGCTGAAGCAATATCCCAATTCCACAGAAGCGGCCGATGCCCTGGAAAATGCCCGTGTGATCTATGTGGAGCAGGGCAAATCAGGTGAGTATGTCAGCTTTGCCCGCTCTATGGGTAAGGAAGTGTCCGGCAACCAGGAGGACGATCTGTCCTACGAAGAAGCGGAAGTGCAGTTCAACAACGGTAATTTCCCTGCTGCAGCCAAAGAGTTTGAAGAGTACATCGCGGCATTCCCCCAGGGCCGTCATAGCCTGGAAGCCCTGTATTATAAGAGTGAGATCTATTATAACCAGAAGGACTGGGTCAAAGCCGCAGCCGGTTATGAACTGCTGGCGGATCGGGTGCCGCATAAATATGGAGAAAAATCCCTGCTGCTGGCAGCAAGGCTCAATTTCTTTGACCTGAAAAATTATGAGAAGGCCGAGAAATACTTCACCCGTCTGAAGGATTTTGCCACCTCCCAGGAGAATAAGCTGGAAGCCATGCGCGGCCTGCTGCGCAGCCAGTACCAACTGCAGCAATGGACAGCCGCTATGGCCAATGCCCGTGAGCTGCTGAACCAGAAAGGGATTGGTACAGATGATAAAGTGATGGCCAATATGGCTATTGCCAAATCACAGCAGACAGCCGGCGAATATGATCAGGCTATCACCACCTACCGTATTGCTGCCGGGCTGAGCAAGGCTGCCTATGGCGCTGAAGCCAGGTATGAGATTGCAGCCTGCCAGATGGCGCAGAACCGCATGGCCGATGCAGAAAAAGCAGCTTTTGAAGTGATCAATAAATCCGGCTCTTACGAGGAATGGGTGACCAAAGCTTATATCCTGCTGGGTGATGTTTATTTCAAACAGAAGGACTACTTCAATGCCAAAGCCACTTTCCAGAGTGTGGTAGATAACGCCAAGATGGAGGCGCTGCGGCAGGAAGCGGAGACTAAGCTGAAAGCTACTATAGAAGAAGAGAAGAAGAACAGTAAGGTAGAATAACAGCAGGAGGATCGCCGGAGGCGATGGAATAGCAGTCACTCGCCGGAGGCGAGCGACAGAGGCCGGCGACAAAGACGAGCGACAGAGGGCACAGATAGTGTGCATTTTCAAAAAACTGAATTCAATCAGCAATGAATAAGCAACTGATATTGAAATTTGTACTGGCAGGTATCTGTGGCGCAGCGGGCTTCGGCGTGCAGGCGCAGGATACTACCAAACGCAAGACCATTGATATTACTTCCACTTTCAAACCGGTACTGCATGAAGCGGCCAAGATCAACTTCAATGCTGCGCCACCGGTAGTGGACACCACCAGGCCGCGGCTGAACTACGCCATCCCGGTACAGAACCTTTTCTTTACCTACCAGCCCGCAGAGCTGAAACCGATGGCCCTGCAGATGGATTCAGTGTCCGCCTGGCAGTACAGTAATTTTATCAAGCTGGGTATCGGCAATGTTCACCAGCCCTATGTAAAAGCGGGTTTCAGCTTTGGCGACGGGCAAAGTACTTTCTTCAACATTTTTGTTGATCATTATACTTCCAAGGGAAGCAAGGATTTTCAGAAGAACAGCCTCACCAGCGTGGGCGTGGCCGGCACCTATAAAACCGCCAATAAGCATGAGCTGAACGGTAAAATTGGTTTCAGCAGCGATGATTATTATCTCTACGGTTTTCAGCCCACTACGCTGCAGTATAGCAAGAGCGACCTGCGCCAGCGGTTCCAGACCCTGGAAGGCAAAGTGGATTTCCGAAATACTGAGCCTACTGAATTCGGGCTTACCTATCGCCCCAACCTTAAGGTCAGCGTTTTCCGGGATAACCATGATCCCCGCGGAACGGAGACCAATACCGTGCTGAATGTGCCCCTGGAAAAAAGCTTCGGGGACGATTTCACTTTTAACCTGGGCGCTACCGCCGACCTCACCAATTACCAGCGGGAAGGCAACGGCACCTTAAAGAATGTGGATGAGAAGAACAATCTCTACCTGGTCAATACAGCCCTGCAATACAAGTCCAGCAACCTGTATATCCATGGAGGTATCCTGCCTTCCTGGGACCGGAAGGAGTTCCATATGCTGCCCAATATCATGGCCGATGTGACCACCAGCGATAAACAACTGACCCTGCAGCTGGGCTGGATCGGCTATTACCAGAAAGGGTCCTACCAGCGTTTTGCGGGCATCAACCCCTGGCTGGCGCAACCCGATAGCCTGCTCAATACCAGGATCACGGAAAGATATGCCGGCCTGAAAGGCTCTGTGGGCAATCATTTCAGCTATTCTACCAAGATCGGTTTCCTGCGCTACCACAATATGCCGCTTTTTGTAAATGACGACAATGACGGTAAGACCTTCCTGGTCCGCAATGCGGCCAAACTGGATGTATTCCAGCTGCACAGTGAAGCGGCCTATAATATCGGTGAACAATTTGGCGCCACTGCCGGGTTCACTTATAACTCTTTCTCCAAAGTGGAGGGTGAGAACAAAGCCTGGGGCATGATCCCGGTGGAGCTGAATGCCGGCATGCACTGGCAGATCATTAAAGACCTGATGCTGCGTTCCGAACTGTGGGTATGGGATGGGGCCAAATACCGTGGAAAGGACGGGTCCGACTATAAAGGGGATACCGGTTTTGACCTCAATGCCGGTGTGGAATTCCGCATTACCCGCAACTTCAACCTCTGGGTACAGATGAACAATATCCTCAATAACAAATATGAACGCTGGCACCAGTACGAGGTGTTTGGCTTCAATATTTTAGGGGGTATCACCTATTCCTTCAACCAGCGATAGGCGTCCGCAGCAGGGGAGGGGCTAAAAGCGACCAGAGAAAGGGCTAACAGGGGCTAAGTCCCGGTCTGAATATTTGATTTATCGGGCAAAATGCTGTTGTTTCGCACTATTAATTAAGGAACATGACGGAAGAAGTGCTCACCAGTTACTTATTGCAGCATAAAAGTATCAGCATTCCAGGGCTGGGCACCATTTACGTGGAGCGGATCCCCGCGCAGACGGACTTTGTGAACAAGCAGATCCTGCCACCCAGTTACCACTACCGTTTTGATAAATATTTCGATGCGCCTGACAAGGAGTTTTTCACCTACCTGGCGCAGCAAAAAGATATAGCGGATTACGAAGCCATCAAATGGTACAATGAATGGGCTTACCAGCTGCGTAACCGCCTGCGGGTTGACCAGCAGGAAGACTGGGCCGGTATCGGCACCCTGAAAATTGACCATTCGGGCGATATTGTTTTTGAAGCGGCAGGGGCCGTGGCATCTTCTTTGCAGCCTGCACCTGCTAACCGGGTGGTACACCAGCACGCCCAGGCTACCATGCTGGTGGGGGATAAAGAAGTGACACGTGAGTTGCATCCAGCCGGGGAGACCGTTTATCCATGGGAAGAATCTGAGCGGGTGCGCGATGCCTGGTGGATCTATGCGCTGATCATTGCCGCCGTTGCCGGAAGTGCTATCTTTTTCCATTTTTATAAAAATGGATTTAATGCTGCCTCGCTGGGTAACCAGCAAACCATCGAAAAGGCCAATCACTGATCTATTTTCCAAAGCCTTTTATGAGCCATCCTTCTATTGTTCAGTACACCGTCTGCCCTGCCTGTCAGAGCAATTCCATCCAGCCCGTATTGACCGTCAAAGACTATACGGTATCCCAGGAGAATTTTGAGATCTGGGAATGCGATCAATGTACCCTGCGTTTTACGCAGGCCGTTCCTGATGAAGGGGCTATTGGCCGCTATTACCAGGCGGAAGACTATATATCGCATACCAATACCAATAAGGGACTGGTGAACAGGCTGTACCATACAGTCCGAAGTATCACGCTGAAGAACAAACGAAAATTAATAAAACAGGTTTCCGGTCGCAATACAGGCCAGCTCCTGGATGTGGGCGCCGGTGCGGGCGCTTTTGCTGCTTTTATGCAGCGGAGCGGCTGGCAGGTGATAGGTCTGGAGCCTGATCCGGACACCCGGCAGCGGGCCCGGGAGCAGTATGGGCTTAACCTGCATGAGACCAGTGAGCTTTTCCGTTTACCGGAAGGGCATTTTGATGTGATCACGCTCTGGCATGTGCTGGAACATGTACATAGCCTGCATGAATACCTGCGCCAGCTGAAACTGTTGCTGAAGCCCGGCGGCACCCTGCTGATAGCGGTGCCCAACTATACTTCGGGTGATGCCACGCACTATGGCGCTTTCTGGGCGGCCTATGATGTACCGCGGCACCTGTATCATTTCTCCCCCCTGTCCATGCGCCGTTTATTGCAGGGGCATGGCCTCCAGCTGAAGGGGATCCGCCCTATGTGGTTTGATAGTTTCTATGTGAGCATGATGAGTGAAAAATACAAAACGGGCAATTCAAGCCTGCTGAAAGGGGCCTGGCAGGGGCTGGTTTCCAACAACCAGGCCATGACGGATAAAGAACGCTGCAGTTCCCTGATCTATGTGGTCAGTTGCTAACGGTCTTGACAACTATCCCCGCCTGACATTGCAGGGCATTGACTATTGTCAACGGGCATTTGGTTCGTCCCAAAAAAATTACTGCATTTTGATCTCGTAGAGGATCGGCCATTTTTTACCGGTCACATAAAGCTTATTGGCGCTGCTGTCAAAGGCGATGCCGTTGAGTACATCGGCGCCTACGCCTGCATTCTGGGCTTCCCGGGCAAGATCGCCGAGGTCCATGCGGCCGGTCACCTTACCGCTTTCCGGGTCTATCCGGAGGATATGGTTCATGCCCCATATATTGGCATAGATAGCGCCATGGATGAATTCCAGCTCGTTGATATTGGGAACGGGACCATTGTGGTCAAACACGGAAGTAATAGACAGTAATCTGAGGGAGTCCGGGCTGAAATAATAGAGTTTGTTGCTGCCATCGCTCATGATCAGGTTGGCGCCGTCATTGGTAAGGCCCCAGCCTTCAGTAGTATAGCTGAACTCTTTGATCTTTTTCCAGGCCGGCAGCTGGTACACAAAGCCCTTTTTGGACTGCCAGGTGATATAGTAGGCTTTGTCGTGCAGGATGGTCATGCCTTCCCCGAAATATTTTTTGTCCAGGGAATCCTTGACGGTCTTTTTACCGGTGGCCAGGTCTACCGGGCCAATCCAGGAGCCATTGTTGCTGGGGCTGCCATCAGGGCTGCCGGTGCTTTCATACAGCTGGCCGTTGTAGATCACCAGGCCCTGGGTGAAGGAGCCGGTATCATGGGGAAATTTGTTCACAACGGTCCAGGTGATCAATGGCGCGGCCGGTTCTGTCAGGTTCTTGTCCCTGTCTTCGGAATTGCTGTCGTTGCAGCCCAGGACAAGGCTAAGGGCGGCAAGCAATATAATGGTGTTTACCTGTTTCATGGTTAATTGGTCGAGCTTCAAAATTACAATTTGGCAGTCCATTATGGGGAAATAAAAAGTCAAAATTGAGGATTCCCGTACTCCTTCCCGGTCAGGGCTTTGAATATTCAAAAAAAATGATTTGTTTTACACCAGCTTATCGACCGAATACCACTCATTACAACCCTTACAGGATCCCTTCCGGGGTGGCTCCCTCAATAAGTCCTTTGCTATTCCCTTGTACCTTTTACTGATCCAATGTCCTGTCCAATGCCGCCGTCATCATTGATGACGATCCCTGTGTGCCAAGCCGTTTGATCCCGGTATCATTTAATAACCTCTGCAAGCAAGTCCAATAATGCTGGCTCCAATGCCTATGTGCCGCCACAAAAGA